>JBBPXX010000134.1:0-10580 GCA_038200505.1 Pyrinomonadales bacterium
AATCGTAAATCGTAAATCGTAAATC
Organism: Pyrinomonadales bacterium; assembly: GCA_038200505.1. Taxonomy (GTDB): domain Bacteria; phylum Acidobacteriota; class Blastocatellia; order Pyrinomonadales; family Pyrinomonadaceae. Next base: position 26 of record JBBPXX010000134.1, read on the forward strand.
GTAAATCGTAAATCGTAAATCGTAAATCGTAAATCGTAAATCGTAAATCGTAAATCGTAAATCGTAAATCGTAAATCGTAAATCGTAAATCGTAAATAAATTTTATGAAAAATATTTTTATAACCGGCGGCGCGGGTTTTATAGGTTCCGCTTTTGTACGACTTGTTTTAGAAGAAAATTCGGACGTTAAAATCATCAATTTCGATGCGCTGACGTATGCGGGAAATTTGGATAATTTGCGCGGATTGGACAACTCGCGGCATCAATTTGTTAAAGGCGATATTTGCAATAAAGACGAAGTTTTAAATGCTTTACCGGAAAACACAGACGCGATTTTCAATTTTGCTGCCGAATCGCACGTTGATCGAAGCATCAGTTCAGCGGGCGAATTTGTTTTGACAAATGTTCTTGGAACGCAAAATCTGCTCGACACCGCGAGGGCAAAAAATGTGCGTCGTTTCGTTCAGATTTCGACTGACGAAGTGCAGGGAAGTCTGCCCGACGACAGCGATTTATTCTTTACTGAAAATTCACCGATTCAGCCGAATTCGCCGTATGCCGCATCGAAAGCTGCCGCCGAACATTTTGTCCGCGCCGCGCACGAAACTTTCGGCATTGATTCGATAATTACACGCTGCGGCAATAATTATGGACCGCGACAATTTCCCGAAAAACTGATTCCGCTGATGATTTCCAACGCGATGAATAATGAATTTTTGCCGGTTTACGGCGACGGAAAAAACGTCCGCGACTGGATTTTTGTCGAAGATCACTGCCGCGCGATTTGGCTCGCATACAAACTAGGAAAATCCGGCGAAAGTTACAATATCGGCGCGAGAAATGAACGGCAAAACATCGAAGTTGTCAAAGCAATTTTGGACGCGCTCGACAAGCCGCAATCGCTGATAAAATTTGTCGAAGACCGGCTCGGACACGACCGGCGTTATGCGATTGATGCAGCAAAAGTCGAAACCGAACTCGGCTGGAAACCGCAAACAAATTGGGAAGAAGGTTTGCAAAAAACGATTCGCTGGTATCAGGAAAATCAGGATTGGGTAAATCGCATCAGAAACGGCGCGTATCGGGATTATTATAAAAATCATTACGGAATGGAAGTCGGGGCAAAATGAAAACTTTAATCACAGGCGCAAACGGAATGGTCGCCAAAGCTGCGATTGATTACTGCGACTCAATCGGCGATCAAGTCATTGCATTAACGCGGCAAGAACTCGACATTGCCGATACAAAACAGGTCGAAGATATATTTTTACAAGAAAAACCCGACATCGTGATAAATTGCGCGGCTTACACGGACGTTGATGGCGCGGAAACGAATCAGGAAGTTTGTTACAAAGCCAATGCAATCGGCGTTGAAAATCTCGCGCTGGCTTCAAAGAAAATTGATTGTGCGTTTGTGACAATTTCGACTGATTTTGTTTTCGACGGCACAAAAGACGGTTTTTACACACAGCGCGACACGCCGAATCCGCAAAGCGTTTATGCCAAATCAAAACTCGAAGGCGAAATTCGCGCACGGAATTCTTATGCTCGCTCAATTATCGTGCGTTCAGGCTGGATTTACGGCGACGGCGGCACAAATTTTCTGAGCGTTTTGCCGAAACTTCTGGCGGATGGAAAACATCTGAAAGCGATTACCGATTCGTTTGGAACGCCGACTTTCGCCGGAGATTTGGCAAAACGACTGCGCGAACTCGGCGAAATCGATTTGCCGGCGATTTATCACGTTACAAATGTGGGCGAAGGAACTTCTTACGGAGAATTTGCGCGAAAGGTTTGTGAATTGGAAGGATTTGACCAAAGTTTACTGGAAAATGTTTCAACGAATGACTTGAAACGTCCCGCGCTGCGTCCGCAGTTTTCGCGGCTAGCTTGTCTTTTCAGTCAAAAATTCGGACTTGAGCCTTTACCGCACTGGGAAAAATCGCTTGCCGAATTTATCGCCCGATTTAAAACTTAGCGAACTTTGCGCCTTTGCGGGAGAAAACTATTTCCCGCAAAGGCGCAAAGTTCGCCAAGTTAAAATAAAGTAATTAACCTTTCGCTTTTTTGATTTCTTCAACTAAAACGGGCATCGCGTCGAAAATATCGCCGACAATTCCGTAATCGGCGATGTCAAAAATCGGTGCCTCCGCGTCTTTGTTGATGGCGATAATCGTTCCGGCGTTTTTCATTCCGACAATGTGCTGAATCGCGCCGGAAATGCCGAGCGCGATATAAACTTTCGGTGCGACGGTTTGACCGCTTGAACCGATTTGTCGGTCAATCGGCAGCCATTCGGCATCGCAGATTGGACGCGATGCGGCTAAGTCCGCGCCGAGCGCGTCGGCTAATTCCTGCGCTTTTTGGATATTTTCCTGCGATTTGATGCCGCGACCGACGGCGACGATGATTGCCGATTTCGTCAAATCAACCGACGCTTTCGCTTCTTGGAAAGGTTCTTCCGGCTTCATCCGAATTTCGCCGACTTCAACTTCCATCGTTTCGATTTCCGCGCTGCCTTTGGTCGCATTGTCGCCGCGAAACGCGCCTGATTGAAATGTTACAAAATACGGCGCGTCGCCTTCGATAACAACATCGGCATCCAATTTGCCCAAAAATATGCGGCGCGTGAAGACGAGTTTTCCGCCTTCATTTCGATAACGAATGCAGTCGCCGACGACTTCTTTGCCCAAACGAGCCGCCAACTTCGGCGCGAAATCACGCACTTGATAAGTGTGCGCCATAATCACATACTGCGGATTTGTCGCTTTGATAACTTGTTCCCAAGCGTCGGTGTAACCGTCAGGCGTGTAAATTCCGAGTTTGTCGTTTTTCGCCACGATGACTTTTTCCAAATCATACTGCGAAATTTCCTGCGCCAACGCGCAATCTTTGTCGCAAGGAATGACTGCGGAAACCTTCAAACCCAAATCTTTTCCGATGCTCTGCGCGGCAGTTATCGCTTCGAGCGAAGTTTTGTTTAATACGCAGTCTCTGTGTTCGATAAATACTAAAATACTCATAAATTTATTTTCCGATTCGTTTTTCTAATTATTCAAACTCTAATTATATTAGCTAATTTTAGATTATTCGGAAAGTAACAATCTACAGAAAGAGCAAGAGCTTAAAAACTCTGTGCAAACTCAGTGAACTCTGTGTTAGAAAAATTTTTAACACAGAGTTCACGAAGTTTACACAGAGTTTTTATCGGCAAATCCAACTTTTTCAAATCATTTTTGACACTTAATTGGCTTTGTTATCTGTCATATTCGACAATCAATCCGTTTGCGCCGACTGCCCAACCGTATTTTTTCGTCATAAAAAGTCCGTAAAGATTTGCTTTGGCGTTCATTTCCTGTTGAACCCAAGTTTTTCCTCTGTCGGACGAGCGCAAAATCGTTCCTTTATATCCGACAATCCAACCGTTTGTGTCGTCGGCAAAATCAACGCGCAAAAATGTTTCGGGGAAATTTGTTTGGACGGTTTCCCAATTTTCGCCGCCGTTTTCCGTTCGCAAAATTATGCCTTTTCCGCCGACGGCATAACCTTCGTCGGAATCTCGAAAATCAACATTATAAAGTGCTTTGTCCGTGCCGGACTTTTGAATTTGCCAGTTCAAACCGCCGTCGTAAGTTACAAGAATCATTCCTTTATCGCCGACAATCCAGCCGCGCGAACTGTTGACAAAATCGAGATGGAACAATTCACGCTTTGACGGCACCAAAATTCTATTCCAAGTTTCGCCGCCGTCGTCGGTTCGCATCACAACCGAATCAACCACTTCGTCATCTTTATTAAGCAGCGAGCCGACAATCATGCCGCGTTTTTTGTCGGCAAAACGAATGCTCAAGAATTCCGGCACGGCGTTTTTGAAATCGCCCGGATTATAAATTTTGATTTCGTGCCAACTTCCGCCGCCGTCGTCGGTCAAAAACATCTTTTTTCCCGCGACGAGATAGCCGTTATCTTTGTTGCGAAAATATATTTCGTTGATGCTGTCTTTGGTGTCAACCGATTGTTTTGTCCAAGTTCTGCCGCCATTGACGGTAAAAGCCAGATAACCGTCGTCGCCGGCGACAAAGCCGCGGTCCGAAGTGGTAAAAAAGACCGTTACCAAATCGCCCGAACCGCCGCTTTTATTGAAAACCCAGCCGGATTGCGCGTTTGAAACCTGCGCGGCAAATGCCAAAACGATAATTAGAAAAAGTGCTTTTTGAATAATTGACAATTTTATTCTCCTGTAAATATAAAAAAGGTGATTGATGGTAAAAATAAAAGTTTATTTTGCCATAAATCACCTTTTTACAAAAATGCGGAAACACGCACAAAGTAAGTGTGTCTTTTGCGTCCTTACTTCGTGCGGACTTCTGCATAACTATTTTCATCACTTAACAATACGATAAACCTTGCCTTTCCAAACAACGACGACCTGTTCGCCGAGCGCGAAATACTGCGCTAAATCCTTTTCTTTAGTGATTAAATCAAAGTATTCGTTGCTTGCAAATTCGAGTTTGGTTTCCGTGAGTTTGGCTTCTTCCTTGAATTCGGAATCAACCCAAACATCATTTTCAAGATAAAAAGTTTTCGCACCGACTTTTTTCAAGTTACCGGCGATTCTGATTGCTTCTTCATCCTCGGAATTGACTCTGAGAGCTTCCTGTTGTGCTTGTGATTTTTTGCTGGCTGTAACTGCGTCTTTACCTGAAACTAAATCTACGGACGCTCTATTTGACTGCGGTAAAACTGTTATTTGTCTTCCATTAATTGCCATTCCGTCGGCGGAAATTGTCGGCGTGGAATTTCTCGAATCGCTCTGGCTTCGAGCATTTCTTCTTCCGACACCTCTTTCCATTATAAATCCGTGCGGCTCATTTGAAGTTCTAAATTGATCGGTAGCTGTTCCGTCCGTCGCCAAATAAGAAGTATAAGGCGTTACGATTCCGTAGCGCGTTCCCAAATCAACAATTTCGTCGCGCAGTTCTTTATTTTCGCCGTTTGAACGAATCTGTTCGACCAGCCAACCGCCGCGCCGCGTCGCCCAAAGGCGCGGCAGAAAGTTATTGTCTTCGGCGCGAAAAGGGAAATCGAGATTTTTATATTCAAACGTGCGCGTTTCCTTGCCCGCTTTTCCTTTCAAACGAAGCGATACATTTTCAATGTCGGCAGCGTTTTTATAACGTCCGATCAAAGTTAATTGCGTTCCTTTGAAAATATCAGTCAACTCGCGCGGATAAAGCAAATCTGTATTTACGCCGCCGAAATCGAGTTCCAAATCGGTCAAAACCGGCGAATTTACTTTGGTGAAAAAGTTGGAAACTTTGACTTCCAAATCTTCCTTCGGTTCGACATAATCAGCCGTGCCGGAATTTTCCGCCGCGAGTTTGTCGAGCAATCGCGTGTTGACATCGTAACCGACACCGAACGTGAACAGACGCAAACCGTCAACTTTTATTTCATTGGCATTTTTAACAATTTTCTCAACATCCGATTCGCCGACAGTCGGCAAACCGTCGGTCATAAAGACGAGCAGTTTCGGTCGGTCGTTTGAATCAAATTGGCGAAGCGATGCTTTGAGCGCGTCGTTGATATTCGTGCCGCCCGTCGGCGAGAGATTTTTGACAAATTCTTCGCCACGTTTTTTGCCCGCAACGTCGGCGGAAATCGGCTTGCTTTCCATCAAGTGTTCTTCGCCCGCAAAACTGACGACGTTAAATCTGTCGCCGTCGCGCAGATTTCTGATGCCGAACAATAAAGCCGAACGAGCCTTTTCCATTTTGCCTTCGTCCGCCATAGAACCGCTTGTGTCAAGCACGAAAACGATGTCTTTATTGACCAAATCCTTTTCCGTCAAATTGTCTTTCGGCGACAATTGGAGCAGAAAATATCCATCCTTTCCGGCTTCGCGGTAAGTCAAAAGCGACATTCCGAAATCGTTGTTCGATAAACCGTAAAAAAGCTGAAAATCGTTGTCGTTGTTGGAAGTTTCAAACGAAACCGACGCGGCTTTTTCGCCTTTGTTTTTGACCTCAATCGAATGCGACGGCGAATAAATATTGCGTAACGCTTCTTTGCCGACAATTTCGATTTTGCCCGAAACCGTGCCGAATTTTTGATTGTTTTCGCCGTTTCGCATTGCGACATTTTCGATTTGCGGGTTGTTATTTCTCCAAAGATTTCTGCCTGTTCCGAGCGGATAACGATAAGCCACAGTGCCGGATTCGGCTTTTAAAACTTGCGAATAAGTAAGTTCGAGTTTTTTATCGGAATTCGGCGGAATCGGAAAAATCGAAGCCTGAAACAAATCTTTTCCGGCATATTCAAGTAGTCCGGGATCGCGCTGTCTTTTAACAATTTCATTATAAATCCGCCGCGCTTCTTCGCGTGAGCGAACTTCGCCGACGAGTTTTTTGCCGTTTTCCCAAATCGCAAACTCGACAATCGAAGCCGTTTCGGGAATCGGGAAAAAATAAGTTCCTTCGAGTGTATAAGGCGTATCATTGCGAAAAACCTGTTCAAGATGCGTCGTCGCAACTTGTCCTTCAATCTTTGTATTTAACTCGATTGATTTAACAGGCAGAGCATTCGGAATCGGCACGGGACGCGGGCGCGGCAAGGGACGACACGGGCGAATATCGCAAACAATCGGCACAATTACGCCTTGCGCGTTGATGGAAATTGCGGATATTAAACCGACAAATACGATACAAAATAGACTCACGGCATTTTTAAAACTCATAATTTTTCTCCTCATTTAAAAGTAGTTCAGCGCGGATTTTTATTATTTACGCTTGGTTTGACGTGGTGATGAACGATGCCGGTTGCTTTTTCTTGCAATAATAATTTGAAACTGTGTTATTTTATTGGCGTGTAACAACTAATTTTAGGAGAAACTGTTATGAAAAACTTTTGCTTTTCACTAATTTGCGTTTTGTTTATCGCGTCTTCAAATTTTTACGCACAGACAAATTCAAAAAAAGTCGTCAAACAATGCAACGAACTTTTTGCGCGGCAGCTTGTCGAACAACAAGCGTATGACAGCAAATCAATCGCGGAAACTGACAAACGCATCAATGTTTTGCTCAAAGTTGCCGATTTTTTGTGGAAAGCCGATGAAGAAACTTCGCGCCGTTATTTTGCCGAAGCCTTTCAGGTTGCGCGTGAACGCTTTCGTGAAAAAGGTAACGAACCTTTGATAACGGGCAATATGATTTTCAGGCGGATTGATTATCGTTTTGAAGTTATCAACGCGATTGCCGCCCGCGATGCGGAATGGGCGAAAAAGCTGACCGAAACCGCTTTGAAAGAAACGGAAGAAAGCAAAGATTCTAAGAAAGAAAAGGATGAAATGGATTTTCTCAACGACGGCGAAGACTACAACATTAGAAAAATAGCCGTTTTGCTTGCCGACAAAGACCCGTCGGCATCGCTTTATTTTGCCCGCCGCGCGATGCGGTTTCCGTTTGACCGCAGTTGGGAGGTGACGATTTCTCAGATTGCCGGGAAAAATCAGCCACTTGCCGACCAAATTTATTCGGAGTTGTTAAATAATTACCGGAATATCGCCGTTTCCGAATTAAATATTCTATCCGCTTATCCGTTTGGCAAAGATTCGATTTTCGGCAATGCTGCCATTTCTGTTTTCCTGCCGAAAAATTTGACTCCGAATCAAAATCTGCAAAAGCAATTTTTAACAAACTTTTTTCGGCTCGTTTCTTCTCTGACCGCCGAAAATGCCAATCAAATTCCTGCCGGTTATTTAAACATTGCCGAATCTGCACAGGCTTTAAGTGCGTTAGCTGAAATTGAACCGATAGTTTTGCAAAAATTTCCCGAACTTAAAGCACAATTTGCTCAGGCAAAAAATAATGCTGAAACTTTGATTTCGGGTGCGGAAAGGGAAAAGTCAAAAAAACGTGATGAAGAAAAGGATAAAGATAGTGTCAAAACTTTTGCGGATAGAATAGAAGAACTCGAAAAAGCCGACGACGAAGGGAAGTTGGAAGATGCTTCGATTATCAATCTGGTTATTGCGGCGAGAAAAGAAGAGGACTTTAAGTTGTTGGAAACGTGGCTCGATAAAATTAAAGATGAAACTTTGCGCGACGGTTCGATCCAGCATTTTTATTTCAAGCGTTCAAAACTCGCCGTCAAAGAAAAGCGTTTTGATGAAGCGAAAAAATATGCCGATAAAGTAGCAAAAATCGAACTTCGCGCGGTTTTATACTTTGATGTCGCCGACGCGAAAATCAAAGAACCGATGACGAAATTCGATTCCTTCGCAGTTCTTTCAGAAGTCTATAAACTTGCAGACAAATCGCCCGATTCGGTAGAAAAGGCGCAGGTTTTTCTCGGTTTGGCGTATATTTTTGAAAAAGTTGATCACGTCAACGCGCTCGATTCGCTTTCAAATGCGATAAAAACCGCCAACAAACTGGAAACGCCGAACCTTGTCAGCGGCTACGCTTATCAGCAAATCGCCAGCAAGGAATTCGGCGGTTATATGATGCGTTACGATGTGCCGGGTTTTGATATAAACAAAACTTTTTACGATTTGAGCCAAAAGGATTTTCAAGGGGCATTGACGCAAGCCGAAAGTTTTTCCGATAAATATCTGCGGACGCTGGCAGTTTTGGCGATTGTTAAAGATTGTCGGGATGACAATAAACCTGCCAATCAGAAAACCGTCAAAAAGCAATAGGACAAATATGGAACGCCGACATCTTGCCGGAAACGAATGCGAAAGCGTTCAAACAAAGTTTGCATTGCAGGATTTTGAATGTGAGCGGAGTTTGTCAGATCGCTGACGCAATCTTGCCGTCAGGATGACGGCGTTCCCGTAATTCTGATAAAATCATCGAACACAGGAGAAAAAAATAATGAATAAAAAAATAATTCTTCCGATTGTCGGAATTTTAATGCTTTCGGCGTTAGGACTTGTATTTAATTTTGGAACAACTTCGCGCACATCGGCGGCGGAAGATTTTGCCGTCAGATTTGCGGCGGATACGAAATTTACCGCCGAAGAAATGCAGGGAAATTATGACATTGACCCGCGCCATTCTTATATCGGATTTAAAATCAGACACATTGGAATCACCGATGTTGCGGGCAGTTTCAGAGATTTCAGCGGCACGATAAACTACGATCCGAAGGATATTTCAAAGTCTTCGGTAAATTTTACGGCAAAAGTTACGAGCATAGATACGGGCGTTGCGCCGCGCGACACCCATTTGCGGAGCGCGGATTTTTTTGAAGTCGAGAAATATCCTGAAATGACTTTTAAAACCACGAAAGTCGAAAAGAAAGGCAAAGATTTTGTGGTTTACGGCGATTTAATGCTCAAAGGCGTTACAAAACAGGTTGCAATTCCGTTCACGATCAACGGCTTCACCAAAGACGCGCAGGGCAATATGAAAATGGGGATTTCCGCCGAAACAATGATAAATCGGCAGGATTACGGCGTAAAATGGCAAAACAAACTGCCCGACGGAACGCTTATTTTGTCCGACAATGTGAAAATTGATTTACAGCTTGAAACGGCAATGAAGAAAAAACAGTAGTAAAGTAATACGAAAATTGACACTTATTGCTTCGATTAGAAAATTGCCACAAAAGGCACAAAATTCTCAAAAAAAAATTTTTATTTTGCGGCGCGGAGCGGCTGTGTCTTTTGTGGCAATCAATTGCAGTAAATCAAAACAAATATGGTCAGAATAGGAATCCCGAAAGAAATACAACCCGGCGAACGCCGCGTTGCCGCCACGCCGCAATCTGTGATGAAGCTAATCAAACTCGGTTTTGAAGTCATTGTCGAATCGAACGCAGGAATCGGCAGCGATTATACGAATAGTGCATATAAAGAAGCCGGAGCAAAAATTGTTGATGATCCAAAAGAAATTTGGGAAACGCCCGATCTCATTTTGAAAGTTCGTCCGCCGGAAGAAAATCCCGCGCTCGGCGTTCACGAAGTTGATCTGATGCGCGAGGGCGGAACGCTCGTCGGTTTTATGTGGGCGGGACAAAACAAAGAATTGCTCAATCGTCTGGCGAAAAAGAAAGCGACCGTTTTTTCTATGGATTCCGTGCCGCGCATTACGCGGGCGCGGCGAAGTTCAATCAATAACAGCCGAACAAACCGCTGAACTTGCTCGACCGTTCAAACAAAGTCGTCATTGTTCCCGGTTACGGTCTGGCAGTCGCACAGGCACAACATTCGCTCGCCAAAGTCGTGAAAATTTTAAGAGATAAAAACATAGATGTGCGTTTCGCAATTCATCCCGTCGCCGGACGACTTCCGGGACATATGAACGTCCTGCTCGCCGAAGCAAATATTCCCTGCGACATCGTTTATGAAATGGAAGAGATAAATGAACGCTTCCCCGAAACCGATCTCGTAATGGTCATCGGGGCAAACGACATTAGACATTATTTGAAATAAGAAAAATCAGATAAACTGTGTAAATGTTAAAATATGATGAATTAAAAGGAAAGCCGAGAGAATTTCTTTCTGTCACGAGTTTAACGGACGAAGAATTTCAAGTCTTACTGCCAATGT
>JBBPXX010000135.1:0-23483 GCA_038200505.1 Pyrinomonadales bacterium
AAACCCTGCACCGATGCTTTGATAAATGCGGGAATTAAAAGAGTTGTCTGTCCAATCGAAGACCCGAATCCGTTGGTTTCGGGCAAAGGTTTTAAGCAATTGAGAGAAAACGGAATTGAAGTCATAACCGGAATTTTGCGTGATGAGGCGGCGAAGTTAAATGAAAAATTCTGCGTCTGGCATCAGAAAAATCGTCCGTTTGTGCATCTTAAATTGGCGATGTCGCTCGACGGACGAATTTCTTTGAAAAACAGCATTTCGACGATTCTTTCTGGTAAAGAATCAGCAATTAAAGTTCAAAATTTAAGACACGAACACGATGCGATTCTTGTCGGCGGAAACACGGCGTTTGTTGATAATCCGAATTTGACGGATAAAAGCGGAAAACCGCGCCGGCGTAAATTGGCGCGAGTTGTTTTGGATAATCGTCTGCAAATTCCGCTTGAGTCAAATCTGGTTGTAACTGCGAAGAAAACGCTGACGATTATTGTTTCAAACTCAAAAGACGAAGCGAAAATTGAAAAGTTAATCGAATGCGGCGTTGATGTCATTCGGGAAAATGCGCGTGAATTAAACACGGTTTTAGAAGAACTGAAAGAGCGCGCTTTGCAAAGTGTTCTGGTCGAAGGCGGAACGGCAGTCGCGGGCGCATTTGTGGACTCGAATCTGGTTGATAAATTGACTTTTATCGTCGCGCCAATCATTATCGGCGGAAATTCTGCACCGCTTGCCATCGGCGGAAAAGGCGCAAAATCACTGGAAAATGTGATGCGCTTGAAAGGCTTGGAAGTTATCAAACACGGCAGCGATTTTGAATTTACAGGCTACCCTTTTCTAAAGGATGAAGGATAAGGGAGAAAGGATGAATAAATCCAAAACCGAAAGCCGAAAACCAAAAACTGTTTTTGCTAAAAAATCTTTTGGGCAAAATTTTCTCGTTGACCAAAATTATATTGACAAAATAATCTCCGCGCTTGATCCGCAGAAGGACGAAACGATCATCGAAATCGGCGCGGGTCGCGGCGCGTTGACGAAAAAACTTTTGGAAAGCGGCGCAAATGTTTCGGCGATTGAACTCGAAAGAAATATGATTGCTGTTTTGCGCGAAGAATTTGCGGAAAGCGAAAATTTTCAACTCATCGAACAAGACGCGCTTAAAATAGATTACAAACAAGTTACAAAAAACGGAGGGAAAAAGTTAAAACTCGTTGCAAATTTGCCTTATAATATCTCGACGGCAATTTTGCAAAGGCTGATTGTGCAGCGCGAGGTTTTCAGCGAAATGATTTTGATGTTTCAGCGCGAAGTTGTCGAGCGAATCATTGCCGAAGCGGGAAATAAAGAACGCGGATATTTGTCGGTTCTGGTGCAGACTTATCTCGAAACGGAAAAACTTTTCGACGTTTCGCCAAACGCCTTTCGTCCCGCGCCGAAGGTTTGGAGTTCGGTCGTGAGACTCAAACCGAAGGATGAAATCGGCATTAAAAATGAGGGTTTATACGCGGAAATAATCAGCTTGGGATTTCGGCAAAAACGCAAAACTATTCTTAATAATCTCAAAAACAGCGATGAGTTTTTGTCAAAAGTAATTGAAAAGAATGGCGGATTAAAGAAAGTTCTCGAAAATGTTCAAATTGACGAAAGCCGCCGCGCCGAAACTTTAACCATAGCTGAATGGAAAAAATTGAGTAATTTTTTGATACAATGACTTTTCTCATTAAATTTCGGATTAAATAGATTTAAAGATGCAATCAGCTTTTAGTCAGTGAAACCGACGTTATATTTGTAGCCCATAGCGCAAGCTATGGGAAAGGTAAAACGAAAAAATAAGCCGTTGAAAACGGCGGCATACGAAAAAAATGGCACACACATACACAAGTTTATTAACACATTTCGTTTTTAGCACAAAAGACAGAATTCCAATGATAACCGATGAAATCAAACCGGAACTACACGCATATCTCGGCGGTTTGGTTAAAGAATTGAAAGGGAAACCGATTAAAATAAACGGGATGAATGACCATATTCATTTACTTATGTCTTTGCCGCCGACGGTCAGCACGTCCGACGCGATGCGTTTTATTAAGGCGAATTCGTCAAAATGGGTGAGCGAAAAATTTGACAAACCGTTTGAATGGCAAAAAGGTTACGGCGCGTTTAGCGTCAGCCGTTCGATAATGGATGCGGTTGCAAAATATATCGAACACCAGTTGGAGCATCATCAAAAGTTTGATTTCAGAACGGAGTTTGTCGCGTTGTTGAGAAAATACGAGATTGATTATGATGAAAGTTTTTTGTGGAAATAAAAAAACGTGAATCCAAGATAAGAAATTCGATTTTCAGCCATTGAAAACGGTGAGATATTTGTAGCCCACATCGCCAGATGTGGAAAAGTAATAAATGTTCGCAAGCCATTGAAAATGGCGGCATAAATTGGTATGTCGCGGTTTTCAACCGCTTGATTTTATATCGTAACCGTCCCCACAGTTTGCACTGTGGGCTACAAATATGTTGCCGTCTTCGACGGCTTATCTTGAGTTATTTTGAACGGTTTGTTTGGGATTTGGAAAATCGCGGTGTGGCGGATATTGATATTCCGGTTTTGATTATTGGGATAGACGTTTGATTTCAAATTTTATCGTTGTAAATTAGAGTTGAAAGCCGTCGAAGACGGCAACATATTTGTAGCCCACATCGCCAGATGTGGGAATAATTGATAAAAAGATTGAGCCGTTGAAAACGGCGGCATAAAATTTATATGTCGCGGTTTTCAACCGCTTGAAACACTAATGCAATCTTTCCCACATCTTGTGATGTGGGCTACAAATATCTCGTCGGTTTCACCGACTGAAATTAGGAAATGGAATTATCACCAACCAAAATATTTAGAATAATTTCAGGAGTTAATTTATGAATATAAATCGAGATGAAAAAGAAAAGCTGTATAAAGGTCTAGGATTGTTTATTGAAGAATTTCGCCCTTATGTAGTTTCAATTCTGACTGAAAGATTTGGGAGCAACTGGGACAAGGAGTTTGTCAAAACTCTTTATTCTGACCAAAGAGAAGAGTGGGAAAGAAAATTGATTGAGGGACGAAAACCAGAAGACTTAATTGATTTTCCACATTTTAAAGGATTTGCTATTGATAAAACAAACCAAAATTTACTCAGGAATGACTTTAAACAGGAAACAGGCAGTCTGGCAACTTGGTGTGGCGAAATTAATTCTGCTCGTAACGGAGTTGCACATTTTGACAGCACACTCGAAGAAGATAAAGCAGTAAAAGCGTGGATTAATCTACGCACAATTGCAAAACTAATTGGAAATTCAGAACTTGAACAACAATTGCGCGATTTACAAAAAAGTAATGAAGTTAAAGCAGTAAAAAGAGCAAAACCAACCTTAAATCAACACTCAACTGAAACGCTCGACATTGTTAATTGTTCAGGTTTGTGGCAAGAAGTTTTTGCAGAAGAAGTTTATATTTGTCCTATTGGAGGAGGAGTTCGTAATCACCGACAATGCAAATATTTCGGCGCATATTTTCAAAAACGAGTCGGCGCAATAGGCGAAATTGAAGCGGTTATAGATGTTTTTTCAGAAAATGAATGTCGAGTTTATTGGATAACTACAAATCAAAATACCGAAGATTACTTTAACAGAGCAAAAGAGAAAGCCATTGAATTAAGACCGGACGGTCTTCCGGTTAGAATATTTTTATTAAAAGACCTTTACTCGACAAATTTCATAAAGGATTCCAAAGGTGGAATGCAAGCCGCCAAAATGTATTTGAATGTGGAAGATTTAAATGTAAAAAATGCGAAAGAATTAGCTGAATTATTAAACGATAGAAATTGGTCTGAATTTGGCAAATAATATTACTCCAAAATTTATTGAATTGATTTTGAATTTTAAAAATGAAATTGTCACCAACCGAAATATTTAATGGTAAAAAGATTTTCTTTATCGGCGGCACGGGTTTTGTCGGTAAAGTTACGCTTTCGATGCTGCTGCATAATTTTCCTGATATTGGAAAGGTTTATGCAACGGTTCGCGCTCGGAATTTAGAGGAATCGAATAATCGTTTTTGGGCGAGCGTTGTTACTTCGCCGACTTTTGATCCGTTAAGAGAAAAATACGGCGACGGATTTGAAGAATTTATTCGCGCAAAAGTCGTTCCCGTGAACGGCGATGTCGGGAATGAATTTCTCGGAATGGACGAAAGAGATGCGAAAAAGATAATGCGTGATTGCGATGTCATTATCAACGGCGCGGGAAATGTTACGTTTAATCCGCCGCTCGAATCGGCTTTGCGGACGAATGTGGTCGGCTCAAACAACATTTTGCAGATGGCGCGGATGATGAAGCGTCCGACGCTGGTTCACGTTTCGACTTGTTTTGTGGCAGGGAAACGCAACGGCGCGATTTGGGAAAATGAACCTGTCGTCGGTTATTTTCCGCGTAAAAACGAACTCGTCGGGACGACTTTTGATGTTAATAAAGAGATCGAAGATTGCGCCCGTTTGAGCGAACAAGCACGTCAGGAAGCGGACGACGCGATGCAGATTGCGAAGTTTCGGGAATTGGCGCGGGAAAGATTTATTGAAGAAGGGCGCGATCCTGATGATGAATCGGAATTGAAATCGGCGATTTTCCGTGAGCGCAAAATGTGGATTCGTGAGCGCACAACCGAACTCGGCGCGGAACGGGCGGAATATTGGGGTTGGACGAATATTTACACTTATTCAAAATCGCTTGCCGAGCAGATTATCGCGCAGCAGGATGATGTGGTGAAAATTCTCGTGCGTCCGTCGGTGGTCGAATCAGCCAATAAATATCCGTTTGCGGGTTGGAACGAAGGTTTTACGACGACTGCGCCGCTGCTTCTGATTGCGCTGCGCGGACAGCCGATTTTTCCGGTTAATGAAAAGCTCGTTTTGGATATTATTCCGGTTGATCTGGTTGCGGGCGCAATTCTCGGCGCGGCGATGAACGCGCTCGTTGACGACAATCCGCCGCTTGTTTTTCAGGCGTGTTCGGGCGACTCGAACCCGAATGATATGAAGCGGATAGTCGGACTCGTCGGGCTTTACAAGCGCGAATATTACAAGGAAAAGGAAACCGGCAACAAGTTAATTAACAACGTCGCGGCGATGATCGAAGCCACGCCGGTCAAACAGCGGACTTACGAACTAACGTCTGTGCCAATGTTTAATAAATTGGCGAAACGCGCCGATGTTTTATTGGAAAAAGCCAAGCCGAATTGGGCGGGCGGGCGAATCGGAAATATCGTTTCCGATTTGCAGAAATCGGTTGAAAAATTTGAACATACGACGCAGGAAACGATGAACGCTTTTGCGATGTTCAAACCGTTCATCGTTGACAACGCATATCTTTATCGCGCTGATAATTTGCGGGCGTTGATGTCGCTGGTCACAGAAAAAGAGAAAAATCTGCTGCCGTGGTATCCCGAAAAATTGGATTGGTATGATTACTGGCTGAAAGTGCATTTTCCCGGAATGCGGAAATGGGTTTTGCCGCAGTTGGAAGAAGATTTGAAACTTCAGGAACGGCGTTCTTACACTTACAAAGACCTTCTGGATTTGTTCGATACTTCGGTCAAAAGATTTCCGACTCGCGTGGCAATGAAAATCGAGCGCAACGGCAAAAAAGAGCAATATACTTTTGAAGATGTTAAGGAATTAACGCTTCGCGCCGCCGGATTTCTTGCGTCAAAAGGAATCAAACAAAATGATCGTGTGATTTTGTTTTCGAGCAATATGCCCGAATGGGGAATTTCATATTTTGCGATTTTGAAAACCGGCGCGACGGCGATTCCGATTGATCCGGCGAGTTCGATTGACGAAATAATCGCGTTTGCCAAAGCGGGCGAAGCGTCGGCGATTATGATTTCGCCGAAACTTTTCGACGAAAACCCGGAATTGGCGGAACGATTAAAAATGGCGAAACTCGATTTGAATGTTTTCACCTTTGACGAAGTTTTCGAGATGCACGACAAAATTGAAGAAGCGAAACGCATCGCGCTTTTGCCGCCGAAAATATTGTCGAATTCGGTTGCGTCGCTGATTTTTACGAGCGGAACGACGGGAACGCCGAAAGCCGTGATGCTTTCGCACAAAAATTTCGTCAATATGATTTCGATGTTGTCGAGCGTTTTGGATATGGACATCACCGACGGCGTTTTGTCGGTTTTACCGATGCACCATACTTTTGAATTTTCGGCAGGTTTTTTAACGCCGTTTTCAAACGGGACGCAGATTACATATTTGGACGAACTTTCGAGCGAAGAACTTTCCCGCGCCATCGAAAACGGTCACGTTACGGGAATGGTCGGCGTTCCCGCGCTGTGGGAAATGCTGCACCGAAGAATTAAAACACGAATGCGCGAACGCGGCGATTGGTTCGCCGATCTTGCTGATAATGTCATTGATTTTAACGCTTGGCTGCGCGACAACACGCCGTTTAATCTCGGTCCGATTATCTTTTTCCCGATTCATCAAGGAATGGGTGGCAAAATGCGTTATCTGATTTCGGGAGGTTCGGCGTTGAGCGAGAAAGTCCAGAAGGATTTACACGGGCTTGGTTTTACGGTTCTCGAAGGCTACGGTTTGACTGAATCTTCGCCGGTTTTGACCGTTACACGACCGGAAAATAAATTGATTCGCGGAAGTGTCGGCAAACCTTTGCCCGGAGTCGAAGTTAAAATTGACGCGCCTGATGAAAACGGTGTCGGCGAAGTTTTGGCGCGTGGTCAAAATATAATGCTCGGCTATTACAACAACGAAGAAGCTACCGAAGCCGTGATTGAAGATCGCTGGCTGAAAACCGGAGATTTGGGACGCATTGACGAAGACGGAAATCTCTACATCGTCGGGCGTTCAAAAGATGTCATTATTGATTCAAACGGCAAAAATATTTACCCGGACGAAATCGAAGATTTATACGGAAAAACGCCGTTTATCAAGGAATTATCGGTCGTCGGTCTGCCGGACGAAGACGGCGGCGAAAAAGTCGCGTCGCTCGTCGTGCCTGATTACGAACACGACATCGCGCTTTCGCGTTCCGAAACGAATAAAAAAATCGAAGAACATTTCCGCGAAGTTTCCGCCGGACTGCCGTTTGCCAAACGAATCAAAATTTTCCACATCACGCCGTTTGAACTGCCGCGCACGGCGACGCGCAAAGTAAAACGTCCTGAAGTCGTTGAATTTTTACAGAATTTGGAAGAACGCGCCAAAAATAAAACCAAAAAAATCGTCGAAACCAAAGGCGACGACACGGCTTTGTGGATTCGCAAAATCGTCGCCTCCGTTTCAAACCGCGCTTTGAGCGAAGTCGCTTTGACGGATAAACTCGCTGATTTAGGTTTTGATTCATTGATGTTCGTCGAACTGCAAGCCGCCGTCGAAGATGCCGGCGGGCGCGTTATCTCGCCCGATACTTTGAATGAAGTGCAAAGTGTCCGCGAACTTTTGACGGCTGTGCAGAGAGTTGATAAATCAAAAAAACTCGCCGACGAACCGAAAACGGAAGAGAAAAAGGAAGACGAAATTTTTATTCCGTCAATCGTCCGCCAAGTTGGAAATTCGCTCGTAGATTTCGCGCAGGAACAGCTTTACGACACGGTTTTAAACACAAGAATCGAAGGCGAATCAAATGTTCCGGTTCACACTAATTTCATCGTCGCGCCGAATCACACATCGCACATTGACACCGGACTTGTGAAAAAAGCGTTGGGCGAAGCCGCCGAACAAACCGTCGCCGTCGCCGCCGCTGATTATTGGTTCGACACGAAATATAAACGCGCCTATATGAACAATTTCACGACGCTCGTGCCGATTGAAAGAACAGGCGGTTTGCGCCAATCTTTGCGCCACGTTACTGAAATCCTAAACGAAGGCTATAACGCGCTGATTTTCCCCGAAGGCGGACGGCAAACGTCAGGCGAAATCGCCGAATTTAAACCGATTATCGGCTATCTTGCTATCAATCAAAAAATCGGAATCCTGCCGATCTATCTCTGGGGAACTTACGAAGCCTTTCCGAAAGGCACAATTATCCCGAAAACCGACAGCCTCGGCGCAAAAGTCGGCGCGAAAGTCGGGCGATTTCTCGAATACGAAGAACTCGCGGAAATGACCAAAGGCGTTCCCAACACCGAAGCCTATCGCTTAATTGCCGCCCGTGTCCAACACGAAATCGAAAATATGCGCGACGGCAAGCGTGATAAATTCGATGTCGCCGCCGTCCGCAAAAAATGGCGAGCCGAACGTAGAAAAGCGCGAAAGAAAGAGCCGATTATTGATGAGTAATTTTCTTGACAAAATTTGACGATGTAATTACATTGTAGCTATGAAAACAAATATCGTAACCATCGGAAATTCGCAGGGCATAAGAATTCCGAAGATTTTGCTCGAACAAAGCAGATTGAGCGGCGAAGTCGAACTCGAAGTAAAAGACGGCAGCATCATCATTCTTCCGGCGCGAAAACCGCGCGAGAATTGGGACGCGGAATTTCAAAAGGTTTTGGCGGAAAACGGCGATGATGAAATATTCGGCGGCGGTATGCAGAACGATTTTGATGAGGAAGAATGGGAATGGTAAATCGTTTTGATGTTTTTCTCGTTAATCTCGATCCGACAATCGGCGTTGAAATTCAAAAACGCCGCCCTTGTTTAATAATCTCGCCCGACGAAATGAACCGCAATGTCAAAACCGCAATCATCGCGCCGATGATGACCAAAAGCCGAAATTTCCCGACACGAATTGCCTGCGAATTCGCAGGAAAAACCGGCTTCGTCGTGCTTGACCAAATCCGTTCGGTGGATAAAGTTCGATTGACAAAAAAACTCGGCGAAATTGATGAAGAAACACAAGTTAAAGTTTTGGATAAATTACAGGAAATCTTTTCTCCATAAAAATAAAAGTGATGTTAAGTAAAGAATATATCGAAAATCTCAAAAAAGACGCTAACGGCGGATTTGTAAAATTGGCTGAAAAATACAAAGACGCAAAAAATCTTTCGTTTATTCTCGAAAATTTGGGATATTTACCGAAAAATTTTGACGGCGGATTTTTGTTTGATTTACTTGATCACGAAAACCCGAAAGTCAGACTTTTATCCGCGAAGAATATTGCAAAACTTAATGATGTCGAAAATCTCGAAAAACTTTGGACAGCTTTTAATAATGAAACCGATACGGCGACGAAAAGAGAAATAGTTTCGGCAATCGGCAGACTTCGCAATAAAAGAAGCAAGCCTTTTTTGTTTGAGATTCTAAACGACGAAGATCCGAAAATTGTCTGTCAGGCAATTCGCGGGTTATTGAGTTTTGAAAAAGATATTCAGGTCGAACGAAGATTAAAGCCTTTGCTCGACCACGAAAACGAAACTGTCAGAACGGTGATTTATAAAGAATTTTTTGCCGAAAAAACGAAAAAAGAATCCGCTTTGCCTCATCCTGAAACTTACGATTATTTGAAAGATGTTGTCGTCAACGCAGACGTTTTGGAGGCGTTAAAATATGTTCCCGACGAAAGCATTCATCTGACTTTTACGTCGCCGCCTTATTATAACGCGAGAGATTATTCGATTTATCCGAGCTACGATGCTTATTTAGAGTTTCTCGCCGAAGTTTTTAAAGAAACACATCGCATCACAAAAGAAGGCAGATTTTTAATCGTTAATACTTCGCCGATTATCATTCCGCGAGTCAGCCGCGCTCATTCGAGCAAGCGTTATCCGATTCCGTTTGATATACATTCTTATCTTGTCAAAATGGGCTGGGATTTCATTGACGATATTATTTGGCTCAAACCTGAATACAGCGTAAAAAATCGTGTCGGCGGATTTCATCAACATCGCAAACCATTAGGTTACAAACCGAATTCCATAACCGAATATTTGATGGTTTATCGAAAAGAAACGCCGCGACTTCTTGATTGGAATATGCGTAGTTATTCACAAAAAAAGGTTGAAGAAAGCAAAGTTTTAGGCGAATACGACACAACTAATGTTTGGCGAATTGATCCAAAATTTGACAAAATTCATTCGGCAGTTTTTCCGGTTGAATTATGCCGGCGAGTTATTCAGTATTATTCATACAAAGGTGATTTAGTTTTTGACCCATTTGCCGGAAGCGGAACGGTTGGCAGAACAGCTAAAAATTTAGGACGAAGTTTTTTTTTAACCGAGCAAGAAGCCGAATATTTTGAATATATGAAAAGTAAGTCGAATCCAACGCTTTTTGGCGAAAGTGAAACAAAATTTTTGTCTTTAGAAAAATTTAAGGAGGTTACAAAATGAAAGCAGAAAAAGCATTAGAAAAAACGAGTTTTTATGATTTTGATGTAGCAAAAATTTATAAATTTAACATTACTCCGTGCAACGAAGGACATTCAATGACTTACCAAGATAACTTTACAGGTTCACTCAAAAATTTATTTATTCGTTGTGATGAAATTGTAAAAGGTCTGAAATCCATTTTCCCCGCAGGTGATTTTTCTATTTTGATTGAAAATTCAGCGTTTGATAATTACGTTTTATACGTTCCTTCGACAGGAATTTTGGATAACGACGGCAACTTATTGTTAAAACTTTAACGACCAAAACAAATATGACATTAACAGAACAAGTAACTAAAAATATCATCAAACGGCTTCTCAAAGGTGAAGATTATCGTATTGAAATAATTGCGCTCATCAACGCAGAATTTTTGCAGTTTGCGATTGATTTTTTCAAGCAAGTGGCGCAAGCCAAAATAGATAATATTGAAATCAGCGGCGATTGGTATAAAAGAACATTTCTCAATGCTTCCTTGCCTTCCGATGAAATTGCAATCAATTCAGGGCTGAACAAAAAGACAATTACAAATATGTATAATTCAGCCAATAAACAAGTTGTAATTGACGCTTCAAACGAACATTACGATACTCTTTACAAAGCAATCAGCGATTTGATTCAGAATCAAGATGAGATTGATTTAACTCTCACAATAAAATTCCGACAAGTCAGCATCGAATTAAATATTAACGAAAGTTTGCTTGTAATAAATACACTTGCCGTAAAACGTGCGGCGTTACGCGGTGGTTTATGGTCAACGGCTGGAAAGAAAGTCGAAAAACCTTTAATGTTGACGCTTTGCAAACTTTATCAAGTCGCCGAAGAAAATTATGCGGTAACGCTCAAGGGAACAAAAACGGAAGTTGATGAAACTACTTTTGAGCGTGAAATTGATTTTTATTTCATACAAGACGGCAATGATTACAAATGCGAAGTTAAATTAATGGGCAAAGGAAATCCCGAAAGCGCAGATGCCGTAATTGCTAGAGAAAGCAGAGTTTTTGTTGCCGATAAACTTTCGGATATGAATAAAAAGCAATTGGAAAGTTTGAATGTTAGTTGGGTTGAACTCAGAAGCGAAAATGGATTTCAAAAATTTGCGGGAGTTTTAGAAGATTTGGAAATTCCGCACGGTGAAATGTTGGAAGTTTCCGAAGACAATTTGGAAACTATTTTTAACGAAATAATGAATTGAATATGAAAACCGTATATTTTGTCGAACACGAAAATATCGAAAGCGATTATATCGAAGAACCGCGAGTAATCGGAATTTAGACATCTGAAAAATTGGCGCAAGAGGCTATCGAACGGGCGAAGAAATTATCCGGTTTTGGTGATTTTCCCAAACGCTTTCAAATCACAAAATATGCTTTGGATTTAGATCAGTGGAATGTCGGCTTCAAATTAAATACATAAAAATTTATTTTTACATTAAAATTCAAGCATCAAGAAATCAACGCCAAAAACATTTAATCAAAATATTTAAACAGCTTTTCCGACTTATTACGAAACTCTTACATTTGACTGCCCGAAAATAAGATATAAATAACATCTAAGAAATCGTAAATCGAAAGTGTTTACGGCTATTTTATTTTTATAGATCAAAAGGGGTTTAATACTTGCAAAATATTATCGGGTTGGAACGAGCAAAAACTAAGGGAATTCATTGGGATACATCAATTGTCATCATCGGATTTCACATTTTGGCGATTGGTGCTTTTTTTACGTTTAGCTGGCAGAATCTGCTGGCGGCGGCGGTTATCTGGTGGTTGACGGGAAGTTTGGGAATCGGTTTGGGTTATCATCGCCTGCTGACGCACGGCGGATTTAAAACGCCGAAATTTGTCGAGTATTTTTTAGCCGTCTGCGGAACGCTTGCTTTGCAGTCGGGACCGATTCAATGGGTAACGACACACCGGATTCATCACGCTTTTACTGAAACCGAAAACGATCCGCACACGCCGCGCGACGGCACATTTTGGGCGCACATCGGCTGGCTGATGCGCGGCACTGCGCTCTCGCACGACGAAGCGACAATCAAACGCTACGCGCCCGATTTGCTCAAAGACAAATTTCTCGTTTTTATCTCGAAATACTTTTTTATGACGACCTTGATCGCTGGCGTTGCTCTGTATTTTATCGGCGGCTGGTCAATGGTTTTGTGGGGAATTTTTCTGCGGCAGGTTTTCGGCTGGCATATGACGTTTCTCGTCAATTCGGCGACGCATCTGTGGGGAACGCGCCGTTTTGCCACAAATGACGATTCGCGCAACAACGGTTTGATCGCCGCGCTCACATGGGGCGAAGGCTGGCACAATAATCACCACGCGCACCCGCGTTCGGCGCGTCACGGTTTGACGTGGAAAGAAATTGATATTAACTGGATGCAAATCAAACTGCTCGAAAAACTCGGACTGGCGACCAAAATTCACGCCTTTGAACTGGAAAAAGAAAAGAAAAAGCCCGCGCTTATCTTAAATAGCTAAAAGTTCAGGGCGAAAATAATTGTTTATTTTCGCCCTGAACTTTTTGAATTGTAAAAGCCGAAGTTCAAAAATCCTCCGACATCTGATAAAATTTCCGATTCGAACTTGAACAGGGCGCGTTGATTGTTTTTGACAAAGCAAAAGAGCGAGTCCGCATTTTGCCTTTAGAAAAGCACGAAAAACAATAACTTAAAGACCTGTCTGAAATTCGATGTCTGAAAGTTTTGAAACCAAAGCTCAAGGCTGATTCGTATTAAAACCAATTGAGAGAATTCGCATCTTAACTTTTGAAACATTACGGCTTTTCCGTATTGCTTACCCTGAAACAATTATGAAATACGCAAAATTTTGTCTGCTCGTTGTCTTTTGTCTTTTATTTAATTCGATTTCCGTTCCCGCACAGAAAACCGCCGCGAAACCGACGTTTAAGGTCGAATATGAAAAATTCACCTTGCCGAACGGTTTGGATGTGATTTTTCACGTTGACCGAAGTGATCCGGTTGTGGCGGTTAATTTGACGGCGCACGTCGGTTCGGCGCGGGAAAAAGCCGGACGCACGGGCTTTGCACATCTTTTCGAGCATCTTCTTTTTTTGGAGTCGGAAAATTTGGGCAAAGGCGGTCTTGATAAAATGACGGCGCGGATCGGCGGTTCCGGCGCGAATGGTTCGACTTCGCGTGATCGGACGAATTATCTGCAAACCGTGCCGAAAGACGCGCTTGAAAAGATGATTTGGGCGGAAGCCGACAAACTCGGCTGGTTTATTAACACCGTAACCGATCCGGTTTTGGCGAAGGAAAAACAGGTCGTCAAAAACGAAAAACGGCAGAGTTACGACAATCAGCCATACGGTCAAACGTCATACATTATTGATAAAAATCTCTATCCCGAAGATCATCCGTATAATTGGCAGGTCATCGGTTCGCTTGAAGATTTAGACCGCGCGACGCTTCCCGATGTGAAGGAATTTTTCCGCCGTTGGTATGTGCCGAATAATGTAACGCTGATTATCGCGGGCGATTTTGACACGGTTCAGGCGAAAAAATGGGTTGAAAAATATTTCAGCGAAATAAGGCGCGGCGAAGATGTCAAATCTTTGCCGAAACGTGCGGGCGAAGTTAAAGAAACGGTCAAATTTTATCACGAAGATAATTTTGCGCGTGTGCCGGAATTAACGATGGCTTGGACGGCGGTTGAGCAGTTTCATCCTGATTCTTACGCGCTCGATGTTCTCGCAAACTATCTTTCGCGCGGTAAAAATGCGCCTTTTTATCAGGTTTTGGTTGAAGATAAAAAGCTCGCGCCGGTTGTCAGAATGTCGAATGACACATCGGAACTCGCCGGACAATTTGAATTATCCGTCCGCGCATTTGCCGATAAGGATTTGGATGAAGTCGCCAAAGCAATCGGTGAAGCCTTTGCCAAATTTGAAAAGGAAGGTATTTCGGAAAAGGACTTGTCGCGCATCAAGGCTGGACAGGAAACGCAGTTTTACAATTCGCTTTCGAGCGTTTTGGGCAAGGGCGCACAACTCGCGCAATGCAATTATTTGACGGGCGATCCGGGCTGCGTCGAAAAAGACATTAAAAATATTCTTGCCGTAACGCCGTCGGACGTGAAGCGCGTTTATGAAAAATACATCAAGGGCAAAAATTTTGTAGCGACGAGTTTTGTGCCGAAAGAGAAATTGAATTTAGCTTTGGAAGGCTCGAAAAAAGCCGAAGTCGTCGAGGAAAAAATCGTCGCGGGCGCGGAAACGGAAGTTGATCCGAGCAAACAGGCGAAATACGAAAAAACGCCTTCGAGTTTCGACCGCAGCATCGAACCGCCTTATGGAACTGCGCCGGAAATAAAAACTCCGGCAATTTGGGAAAACAAACTTTCCAACGGTTTGCTCGTCTATGGCATTGAAAACAGGGAAGTTCCGCTCGTGCAGTTTGAAATTGTCATTGACGGCGGCTTGCTTTTGGAAGACAAAAACAAAGTCGGCGTGGCAAATTTGATGGCGCGGATGTTGACACAGGGAACGGCAAAGAAAACGCCGCAGGAACTCGAAGAAGCGATTCAGCAGCTTGGTGCTTCGATCAATGTTTCCGCCGGAACGGAAGATATTACGGTTTCAGTCAACACTTTAGCGAGAAATTATGATGCGACCCTTGATTTGGTCGAAGAAATTCTGCTCGAACCGCGCTGGGACGCGAAGGAATTCGATTTGATAAAACAAAGCATTATCAGCCAGATTCGCCAGCAGGAAGCCAATCCAAACGCGATTGCACAAAATAATTTCAATCAACTAATTTACGGAAAAGACAACATTCGTTCGCGCAATATTTTAGGCACAATTGAATCGGTAAATGCAATCACGCTCGACGATTTGAAGGCTTTTTACAACAAAAACATCTCGCCTTCGGTTGCGCGGATGCACGTTGTCGGAGCATTGGATAAAGCTAAGATTGTCAGTTCGCTGAACGAACTCAACAAAAAATGGGAAAGCAAAAAAGTCGAGATTCCCGAATATAAAACGCCGAAACCGCCGACTAAATCGCAGATTTATTTCTACGACGTGCCGGACGCGAAACAGTCGGTTATTCGTTTCGGTTATCCGGCGTTGGCACAAACCGATAAAGATTTTTATCCAGCGACTGTGATGAATTATATCTTGGGCGGCGGCGGTTTTGCGTCGCAATTAACGCAGCAGTTGCGCGAAGGCAAAGGTTATACTTACGGCATCGGCTCAGGATTTTCGGGAACAAGGTCGCCCGGCGCATTTGCGATTTCCAGCGGCGTGAGAACAAATGTTACGTTGGAATCGGCGCAGTTGGTCAAAGAAATTTTAGAGAATTATCCGAAAAATTATTCGGAAAAAGACCTTGAAACTACCAAAGGTTTTCTAGTCAAAAGCAATGCGCGAGCTTTTGAAACTGCCGGAGCAAAACTGAATATGCTCGAAAACATCAGCAAATACGGCTGGAAATATGATTACGTCAAAGGCAGAGAACAAATCGTCAAAGGTATGACTGTCGAACAAATAAAAGATTTGTCGGAAAAATATCTCGATGCCGATAAAATGATCTGGCTGATCGTCGGCGATGCCAAAACTCAGTTGCCGCGTTTGAAGGAATTGGGATTTGGCGAACCGATTTTGATTAACAAGTAAAATGCACGAGTGGTGTTTTAGATTTATCCATCGGCACAAAGCATAAAACACCGCTCGTAATTCTTAAATCATCGCTCAATCAAATTCGCTGCCCGATCAATATCCGCCGCGAAATTTTCGATTGTTTTAGATGTGATATTTATTTGCTCGCCCGCTTCCTTCCAATTTCTCTGTTCGATTGCTTCACGAATTCCCGGCAGCGTTTTTACGCCGTAACCCGTATAAAATCCGGGCGCGTAGATTTGATGTTTGAACCACGGACGGCGCGGCAAACCTTGAGTGCTGATTAAAGATTGCTCGGTTTTCATCAAAATTTGGTCGAGATTTTTCTGCTGTTCGACTGATAAATTTTTGCCTTTTGAAGCGGTTTGGAAATTTTTCGCGCTTTCCTGCAATTTAGAAACTGCATTTTGAAGCGGCGCAAAATTTAAAAACGGCACTTCCGACTTCGGTTTCGGCATCACAAAAGTTTCCTGCGGATTTTGAACCGATTTGAGCATTCCGTTTTCAATCATTCGATTCATCGCGTCGGTTTCTTCGCGCATTGCATCAGTCATTTTCATTATTTCGTTTGCGTAATTATTGACCGTATCGGCAAAATTTGTAAATTCAAACGGTAGCGTGTCGGCATTTGCCAGACGCAAAACCGCGCGTCCGCAAACCTTTGCGAGCGCAACTCCGTAGGCAAAATCAAAATCGCCGAACTTCGTGTAGTGGTCGAACGAATCGTAAATCGAATGATAAGAACCGCCGCCGTCTTCGCCGCCGAAACCCATATTCAAACTCGCGATGCCGAGATGCTGCAGAAACGGCGTGTAATCCGAACCCGAACCGAGCGCGGAAATTCGCAAATCGGCGCGGTTCATCGTTTCCTTTCTCGTGTTTGCCGAACCATTAACGATGTTTGAAGCGCGGCGGCGTTCCCAAACGCTCATTTTAACCTGCGGGTCGGGAACGTCTTTTATAACTTCGTTGATAAATTTTTCGAGCGTGTGCGAACCGCCGATGCCGAGAAAACCGCGCCCGTTTGAATCGGTGTTGATATAGATGGCGAGTTTGTTTTTCAATTCTTCGGCGTGTGTTTCAACCCATTCCGTCGAACCCAAAAGTCCCGGTTCTTCGCCGTCCCAAGCGGCATAAACGATTGTTCGTTTCGGTTTCCAGCCTGTTTTTGCGAGTTCGCCGAATGCGCGGGCTTCTTCCATTTCGGCAACTAAACCCGAAATCGGATCGTCCGCGCCGTTGACCCAAGCGTCGTGATGATTGCCGCGCATAATCCATTCGTCGGGGCGTTCGCTTCCCTGCATTTTGGCAATGACGTTGTAAATCGGTTTGATGTCCCAGTTAAATTCTAATTTCAAATGAACTTTGACCGAATTATCTCCGCCCAGATGATAAGTTATCGGCAACGCGCCGCGCCAATCTTCGGGCGCGACTGCGCCGCCCATATTTCGCAAAAGCGGCAGAGCGTCGGCGTAGGAAATCGGCATAACCGGAATTTTCATAATCGTCGGCGCGTCTTTTCTGTCTAATCTTTTCGCATTTTTCGTCGCGCCGATTCCCGGTGTCAGCGGATCGCCGGGAAAAACCGGCATATCGGCAACTGAACCGCGCTGTGCGCCGTTTTCACTGCGATACGCGCCTTTCGGATAAACGTCGCCTTGAAAATAGCCGTCGTCCTTCGGATCGGAATAAATCAAACAACCGATTGCGCCGTTTTCCGCCGCGACTTTCGGTTTGATTCCGCGCCACGAACCGCCGTATTTAGCGATGACAATTTTTCCTTTGACATCAATTCCGCGTTGCGCCAGAGTTTCATAATCGGCAGGCACGCCGTAATTGACGAAAACCAAATCGCCCGTTACGTCGCCGTCCGCCGAATATGCGTTGTAAGTCGGCAGTTGTTCGCTTTTTTGATTTGAAGTCGCGTCTTCTTTGAGTTCGGGTTCTTCGAGTTTGGCGGTGAATTTCTCCGGTGCGGTCATTTCCAAAAGGCGTGTTTTCGGTGTCGGAAACAAAACGTCGAATTGCTCGATTTTTGTATCGAAACCCCAAGATTTAAATTGCGCGGCGATAAAATCGGCGTTTTCCTTGTCGTAAGGCGAACCGACGTGATGCGGACGCGCCGACAGACGCTTCATCCACGTCCGAAGATTTTCCGCTTTCAAATACGAATCGAATTTTGCTTCCAAAACCTTTTGCTTCGCCGAGTTTTCAGCCGAAAAGCCCATCAAAACTTTGTCGTTCGGCATTGATTGCGCCAGAACCGAACACGACAATAAACAAACCAAAAACATCCGAACAACAGAAATACACATAAGATTTTCCTCTTTTTTGTAGAATTTTAGAAAGATGTTTTTTATTGTAATGTAAGTTTCGGTTAAAAAGCCAATGACTTTTTATTCCATTCTCGTTTTGGATGTTTTGACAATCGCCGTCAGCATTTTGAAAAGTTCCGTGCGGTCTTCGTCGATTGAATTAAACATTTTTTCGGATAGAAAATCGGCTTGAAAAAGCAGTTGCAGCCAATATTCGGTTTCCGACGCTTTTCGCAAAGCGATACCCATCTCGTTGGTAAAAACTTGTTTCGATTCGGCGGCGACGGCTTCTTTGATGTGTTTGCCGATGTGAGTTCCGGCAATAAGTAATTGTTTGCTGATAATGTATTCGTGCTTTTCATCACACAGATATTGATAAAGTTTAACGATTCGGAGCGCAAAAGCGAAGGCTTTTTCGAGAACTATGCTTTGACTCATTTTTAAAATCCTCTTTTTGTAAAATAGTTAAAAGTGTAAAGTTTATAGTGTAAAGTTGTCCAAACTATACATTTTACACTATGAACTTTACATTATTTTTACAAAAAAAAGATAATGATTTCGTTAAACTAATCCCAAATCACTTGCTTCATTATCATCAATCTCGATTTTCATTCGCAACAGCGCAGTTGAAAAGGTTTTGCCCTGCGCATCGGTCATCAATGACAGAGTTCCACCGCCGCCGAGCGATTCGTGGAGCAGAAAATTCAACGCTCCCAAATTCGGCAGTTCAAAGCGTTCGACTTCGCCTTTAACCATTTCACCGAAATGTTCTTTTACTTTTTCGGCAGTAACTTCACGTACGAGAAGCGGATAAAATTCTTCTTTGAGCGCGATAACGCCGACATTTGCCGTGTCGCCTTTGTCGCCCGAACGGGCGTGAGCGAGTTTTGTTAATTCTATTTTCATAACTTTTTTATTTTTTTTATTTCAACTAAAACTTTAAGAGTCGTAATTTCAACTCTTAAAGTTTTTTATTCATTCTTGACAGTTAAATGAAGCAAAAACTGTATTTACTTAATTTATTAAAATATAATCGCCAAGCATTTCAAATTTATAAAAAGCAGCCAACACGAGTGAATGAGTGATTTTCTCTTCCTCGATTAAGTTTCTGATTTTCGTCAATGGAACAATTTTTGTAATTACGCTTTCGTGTTCGTCAAAAGCGGTTTCGCCGGTTTTCTCACAATCAACGGCGAGAAAATGATGAATCAAATTATTCTGAATCGCCGGATTCGGATGTGATTTTCCCAAAAAAACGAATTTGTCGGACGTAAAACCCGTTTCTTCGAGAAGTTCGCGTTTTGCACCCGCTTCCGGTTTTTCGCCTTCGTCAATCATTCCGCCCGGAATTTCCAAAATGATTTCTTCCGTTCCGTGCCTGAATTGTTCGATTAAAACGACTTGTTCGTCCTTTGTCAAACCGATTACATTAACCCAGTCAGGATTTTCAGCGACAAAAAATGTGCCTTCTTTTTTATCGCTTTCGCGTTCACAAATATCTTCGCGTATTTTAA
Organism: Pyrinomonadales bacterium; assembly: GCA_038200505.1. Classification (GTDB taxonomy): domain Bacteria; phylum Acidobacteriota; class Blastocatellia; order Pyrinomonadales; family Pyrinomonadaceae. Next base: position 19,839 of record JBBPXX010000135.1, read on the forward strand.
ACACGCGGCAATCGGCAATTTGCCGTGATGATGTTTTTTTCCAAATTTCGGGCTTTTCCGTCATAGATTTGTTTTCAATAACATTAGAAATGTGTTTCAATTAGAAATCAAGTTTAACTTTTATTTGAGGTAATGGAAATGTTTAAATCTATTTCACGAAACATTATTTTCGCCGGTGTTTTCCTGCTGATTTGTTCTGTTTTTGTTTCAGCGCAGGAAGAAAATCAGCTGAATTTAGAAACGATTCTGAGAAATGCCGACGAAAAAACACAAAATTATCGGGAAGAATTTAAAAATCTTCTAGCCGAAGAAACCAAGACGTTTGAAATTTATGATAAAAAAGGCAATTTGAAAAAAAGCAGCGTTGTCGAATCGAATTTTATTATCTTTCAATCGGCAAAAGACCGAAATGTAACAAGCGAATACCGCGACGTTTATAAAGTTGACGGCAAAGTTGTCAGCGATAATCAAACGCGGGCGAACAACTTATTAAGTCAATTGGCAATGTCGAATTCCGCCGAACAGGAACTCAAAAAAATTCAAATTGAAAGTTTGCGTTATGATAAAAGCCTGATAATTTCCGGTTTGACGCTTCTGCAATCACCGATTTTGGAAGAATATATCCGTCCCTATTTCGACTTCAAACTTACCGGACGCGATGTTATCAATAATTCGGAAGTGTATGTCGTCGAATATCAACAAACGAAGCCGTCGCCGTATATTTTGATTAACGAAAAAAAATCGTCGGATGATAAAATATCTTTGGGTTTTAATCTCGATTTGCCAAAGACTTCAAACAAATCCAACGTATTTTTGCGCGGAAAACTTTGGATTGACGCGAAGACGTTTCAACTTTGGCGCGAAGAAAGAGAGTTGATCGCTCAAACTGCAAACCCGACGGTTATTTTGAAAACAGATTTTGAATATCAGCCGAGCGAATTCGGTATTTTAGTTCCCAAACAAATTTCACTTATTAATTATAGAATCAAGAAAAACGGTAAAGACAGCCAAATTTTCGCCGTCAAAGATACGCAGGTTGATTTTTCCTACTCAAAATTCAAAAAAGCCAACTCCGACGTGCAGATTATAGAAGATAATTGAAAAGGTTCAAGGTTTGAGATTCAAGGTTTCAAGTTAATTTGGAATCTGGAATTTGGAGTTTGGAATCCGGAATTGCGTCCTTGCTTACACACAGTCTTCTGCCTTATGATCTCAAATACTAATAAAAAACAGGAGAAAATATGAATAAAGCAGAATCGGCAGATTTAATTTTAAAACTTTACGACTTGCGGCGCGAAGCGACAATGCGCGAAGCGCGAAGTTGGATAGGGTCGTTTCTTCCCGAAACGGCGGAAGATTTGATGGGCGTAATGCAGAATGAGCAATCGAGCGCGTATTTCCGAATGGTTACGAGCTATTGGGATATGGCGGCTTCGCTTGTTAATCACGGTGCGATTGATGAAGAAATGTTTAACGACGCAAACGGTGAACATCTTTATGTATTTTCAAAAATCGAGCCTTTTTTAGAAGGAATCCGGCAGACGATTAATAGTCCGAATTATCTGGCGAATCTTGAAAAATTAGTAATGAAAATGCCCGACGCGAAGGAAACGCTTAAAAAATTACGTGAAATGTCCAAGCGTATGCGCGACGCGAGAAAGGAATCGGCACAGAAGGCGTGAATCGTAAATCGTAAATCGTGAATCGTAAATCGTGAACTCGGATTTACAAAAGTTTAATTGAAACAGGGAAACTTCTAATCTAAAATCAATTTACGATTCACGATTTACGATTCACGATTAAAAACGATTCACGAAATAGATATATGAAAATCACATCCGCCGAATTTACCAAAAGCGCGTTTAATGAAAGCCACTGGACGACGGACGGTTTGCCGGAAGTTGCATTTCTCGGACGTTCAAACGTCGGAAAATCGAGTTTGCTGAATTCGCTTTTGCAGAAAAAGGGTTTGGCGCGAACTTCAAATACGCCGGGAAGAACGCAGTCAATCAACTTTTTTCTCGTCAACGGGAAATTTTATTTCGTTGATTTGCCGGGGTACGGTTACGCCAAAGTTTCAAAGGCAATGCGGGCTGATTGGGGAATAATGGCTGAAGAATATCTCGGCAACCGGCAGGAACTCGTGTTATCCATCCATCTTGTAGATTCGCGCCATAAACCGACGGAACTCGACCGGCAGCTTCACGAATGGCTAATTTATCATCAGCAAAATCATATTGTCGTCGCCACCAAAGCGGACAAACTTTCAAATAATAAGTTGAAAAAGAGTTTGCAGGAAATAGAAGATAACTTGCCCGGAAGCAAAATTATCACTTATTCCGCGCTGACCGGAAAGGGAAAAGACACGCTTTGGCGGGAAATTGCCGACGCTCTCGAAAAAAGATAAAAATAAATTTGATTTATTTAAATAAATAAAGTAATAATTAAACATTCCCAAAACTCAGGGGTTTTGAAAAAGCTATCGAGCTTATTTTTTCAATTTCACCACTACGGAATTCCATACAATCTTTTCCAAGAGTTTAGTATTTTAAAAGATAATAGATAGGCTTAATTCGTGCCTTTCAACAGACTCTAGACTATCTTGGCAAACTACAAAAAAAACTTCCAAATACAAACGGATAAAAAAATGGCAACCAAAACAACACAAGGCAGAGCAAAAAAGGCAGCAAAATCGCAAGAAAACGGTTTTGAAAAAGAAGCGGAAGAGGTAAAGGAAAAGCCGACCGCGAAAGTTAAAGTTTCAAAGCCGGAAAAAGAAGAACAAGACGGAAAAAGCAACGCTTCGACCGACGAAAAAGTCAACGCTTCGACGGATGGAAAAGTCAACGCTGAAAACGACGGAAAAAACAAGTCTCCATCAAAGGATGAAACTTTGGATTTGGCGGAATTGAAAGATATGTCAATTTCCGAATTGACGCAAATCGCCAAAGCAATGGATGTCGAAGGCGCGTCTGGAATGCGAAAACAGGAACTGATTTTTAAAGTTCTCGCCGCGCAGACCGAAAAAAGCGGACTGATTTTTTCGCAGGGCGTTCTTGAAACTCTGCCCGACGGCTTCGGATTTTTGCGTGCGCCGGAATATAACTATTTGCCGGGTCCCGACGATATTTACGTTTCGCCTTCGCAGATTCGCAAATTCGATTTACGTACCGGCGACACTGTTTCCGGTCAAATTCGCCCGCCGAAAGAAGGCGAACGATATTTCGCGCTCATCAAAGTCGAAGCGATAAATTTTGAACAACCCGAACACTCGCGCGAGAAGATATTTTTCGACAATCTCACGCCGCTTTACCCGGACGAACAGCTCAGAATGGAAACCACGCCCGACAAAATTTCCGCGCGTGTCATTGACCTCGTAACTCCAATCGGCAAAGGACAACGCGCGTTAATCGTCGCTCCGCCGCGCACGGGTAAAACGATGCTTCTTCAGATGATGGCAAATTCCATCACGGAAAATCATCCCGAAGTAACATTAATTGTTCTGCTGATTGATGAACGTCCCGAAGAAGTTACCGATATGCAGCGTTCTGTCAAAGGTGAAGTTATTTCGTCAACCTTCGACGAACCGCCGACGCGCCACGTTCAAGTCGCTGATATGGTGATTGAAAAAGCGAAAAGATTGGT
>JBBPXX010000136.1:0-4924 GCA_038200505.1 Pyrinomonadales bacterium
ATTTCTTTCATATTATTCTATCGAAATTATTTGGTTTAATTTCTTTCCTCGCAATAATGTCAACCGTCGTTTCAATGAAATTATAAAAGTCTTGATTCATTTCCGCTAAGAAGTTCATAAAATTTATATCTACATTTTCCCTTTCTCTCGCAGAAACAATAATTTCACTTCTTATTGGATCTTCTAGATTGAGTTTAATTACACCGATGCCGTAACCGTGATTAAGTCTTGTTAAATTTGAAAGAAAAACGGCATCGGTATCTAAATCTCCAACCACCAAATATCCTAAGTTTGCCCAACTCGAATTTGAGACAGCTTGAAAATATGCTTCGATGACATTACTTTTATCAATTTTTAGTTTTAACTCAAAGCTGTAAAATTGGATAACTTTAGTTGAGAGCAAACCCAATTTCTCAACTTCTTTTTGAAACAACGGACTCAAATTTAGAAGCGCAGGACTAACACCGACTATATCTGGATTTGTCCATCGTCCGATTTTATCTTTTTTCTTGGCGACCTTTAGAGCGTTGATTGTTTTTGAATAAACATTGAATCTTTCGTGAACGAACTTTACCAAATAAGGATGCAAACTCAATTCAGGAATATTCTTAACTTCGGGAATATTTTTTGTTTTGAGAAAAAATCTTTTTTGACTTCTTTTTACTTTTCCTTCATCCGCAACGCCAAAAACAGGATTGCTTCCGCTTGAAAATTTCGTTAGGCAACGCGCAACAGCAGACAGCGGAACGGCAACTCTTTGCAATTCTCCGCAAGAATCATAAGCCGGATGATCTTCTGCTAATTCAAGAATTTCCCCTTGTTTAAGCGGCACAAGAGATTCTTCAAGAATATCAATGATGAGTTCTACTAATTTCATTAATTTAGGATTCTATATTTACCGACAGTTCGCTACATCTTGCATAAATCGTATCTAAACCCATTTCATACAATCTGCCGCACAATCTATATACAGTGTGTTCGGATTTCTTTCAATCGCCGATTTATCACTCTTGAAATATGCAATGTAAGAATCTTTTATCGGAAACAAATCAAACTTTAATAATGTCTTGAACAATTCTAGGTTATTTCTGTTATCAAATGATTTTTCAACTTCTGCCCATAAAATTTCACTAATTGTTCTAATGCCTTCGGGAATTGTCGGATAAACTGAAAACAATTCATCTAAACAATTCCTTTGATTTGCAATTTCAATGCTTAATTGTGTCCAATAATTCATAAATTTATTATATCAAAAACGAATCCGTCGGTTTGAGTGCGCGGTGAATCTCGGCGATGCGGACGGTCATCGAAACCAGATAGGCGAACAACGCGCCTTTGCCGAGAACTTTCTCCAAACCGTTGATGAACGCGATTGACTGTTGTGTTTGTAGCCGTTTTTATTCTTACCCACAATCTTTTAGCAAGTCAAGAAAAACATTGAGCATTTGCCATTTACCGTTAAACCTTTTATCTCTAATTAGACGAATGCGGGAAGTCTTGTTAGAATCTCAATGGATTTAGCGACATTTCAAATAAAAAGAGGAAATAAATTTTGCGCGTAGCGGTTTTATCTGCGGAAGCAGTTCCATATTCAAAAACGGGTGGTTTGGCGGATGTTTCCGGTGCGCTGCCGAAGGCTTTGCGGCATATCGGCGTTGATGCTTTTTTGATTACGCCTTTGTATTTGCAGACGAAGGGCAAAGACATCGGGCATCTGGCGATTGACGATTTGAATGTCGAATGGCGCGGCAGGATGTTTCGTGCAAAGGCTTTTTATTCGGAAGCGAACGGTTCGCCGACGTTTTTGATTGACGCGCCGGAGTATTTTCATCGGTCTTCGATTTACGGTTTTCGTGAAGATTACGAGCGTTTTGCGTTTTTTAATCAGGCGGCATTGGCTTTGATAAAGCGCGTCGGCGCGCCGCCGGATATTGTTCATCTAAACGATTGGCACTGCGGATTTGCGGCGGTGAAAATCGCGCATTTGAGGTTTTGGGATTCGTATTGGTCAAAAACGCGCACGGTTTTTTCGATTCACAATCTCGCGTATCAAGGCGTTTTCGGCACGGAAGAACTCTGGAAAATGGGTTTCGGCAGCGATTTTGAACGCAACGCTTTTATGGCGGACGGCGCGGCTTCGGCTTTGAAAGCCGGTTTAGCAACGGCTGATATGCTTTCGACGGTTTCGCGCACTTACGCGCAGGAAATTCAAAGACCGGAAAACGGCTATGGACTGGATTGGTTATTAAGACAAAGAAGCGATAAATTTTTCGGCATCGTCAACGGTGTTGATTACGACGAATGGAATCCGGCGACTGATAAGGTTTTGCCCGCGCATTTTGACGCGCAGAATCTCGACGGCAAACGGATGTGTAAACGCGCTCTTTTGGAAAATTTTCTTTTGCCGATTGATTTGGAACGACCGATTTTCGCCAGCGTAACGCGCTTGACAGCGCAAAAGGGTTTTGAGTTGATTCAGCAGGTTGCGGGCGCAATTTTAGAAACCGGCGCGTGTTTTATCGCGCTCGGTTCGGGCGATAAAAGTTACGAAGATTTTTTGCAAAAGCTGAGAGATTACGCGCCGCAGCAAGTCGGTATTTTTAAAGGTTATAACGAAGATTTAGCACATCTGATCGAAGCCGGCGCGGATATGTTTTTGATGCCGTCGAAATTCGAGCCGTGCGGTCTAAACCAAATGTATTCACTGCGTTACGGTACGATTCCGATTGTCCGCGCCGTCGGCGGTTTGGAAGATACCGTGCAAAATTTCGATGTTGTCAACGGCACAGGAAACGGTTTTAAATTTAAAGAATTCAGCGCGGATGAGTTTCTGGAAAAAATCTACGAAGCATTATTTGCTTATTACGAACCGGAAACGTGGCGCAAAATTCAGCGCAACGGAATGACCGAAGATAATTCGTGGGAAAATGCGGCGCGTAATTATGTCCGATTGTATCAAATGACGAAAAGTATTTAATTTATGATAATAGTTATAATCGGCGCACAATGGGGCGACGAAGGAAAAGGAAAAGTTGTTGATTTACTGGCTGACAGATTCGATATTGTCGCCCGTTATCAAGGCGGACATAACGCCGGACACAGCGTTTATGTCGGCGATAAAGCGTTTGTCTTGCGACTATTGCCGTCGGGAATTATCCACGAAGGCAAAACCTGCGTTCTCGGCAACGGAATGGTCATTGATCCGAAGGCGTTTTTTGAAGAAGTTGACCAGATGGAAGCGCAGGGAATTTCGGTTTCGCCGGACAGATTGAAAGTTTCGAGCCGCGCACATCTTATAATGCCGTATCATCGGGCTTTGGATCATACATCCGAAGAACGCCTGGGCAACGAAAAAATCGGCACGACTCTGCGCGGCATCGGTCCGGCTTATGAAGACAAAGCCGGACGGCGCGGCATTCGCGTATCCGACGCGCTCGTTCCCGAACTTTTAAAATCACGAATCGAAAGAAATCTGGCGGAAGCCAATCGCGTAATTGTTCTTTACGGACGCGAACCGCTTCGCTCGGATGAAATCTACGAGGAAATTTCCGCTTTAGCCGAAAGATTGCGCCCGTATGTTGCGGAAACTTCGCATTTTTTATCAGAAGCCGGAAAACAAAATAAAAAAATCCTGCTCGAAGGCGCACAAGCGACGCTTTTGGACGTTGACCACGGAACTTATCCGTTTGTAACTTCGTCAAACCCGACGGCGGGTGGCGCGGCAGTCGGCGCGGGAATTCCGCCGCATCATATTTCAGGAGTTTTGGGAATTGTCAGAACTTACACAACGCGCGTCGGCGAAGGACCTTTTCCAACGGAAATGCTCGACGATGAAGAAGATGTGGCGAATTTGATTCGACAGCGCGGCAACGAATACGGTTCGGTGACGAAACGACCGCGCCGTTGCGGCTGGTTTGATGCGGTTGCAACGAAATATGCCGCCGAACTCAACGGATTTAATTCGGTTGCGCTGACAAAATTGGACGTTCTCGACGCTTTGGACGAAATAAAAGTCTGCGTCGGTTATGAAATTGACGGCAAAAAAGTTGATACGTTTCCGGCGGTTTCGCTCGATTTGCGGCAAATCAAGCCGATCTACGAAACGCTCGACGGCTGGAAAAGTGAAACTCTCGGAACAACCAAACTCGAAGATTTGCCGAAAAAAGCGCGTGAATATGTAGATTTTCTGTCAAATTCAATCGGTGTCGAAATCGGTTTAATTTCGACCGGACCTGAGCGCGACCAGACGATAATTTTACAGGATTCGGTGATGGAAAGTTGGTTTAATTAAAATAATTGATTTGCAAACTTGATTTTCTGTCGTTCGCTTATTAGAATCTAAAGTTTCGTTAGCTTGAAAAAGTTTGGCGAACGATTTTTCAAAATGTGGTCCGATAGCTCAGTCGGTAGAGCAAATGGCTTTTAACCATTGGGTCGAAGGTTCGAGTCCTTCTCGGATCACCATTATTCTCAACAGTTTAGGGCATCTGTAAAAGATGCCCTTTTCTTATTAATGTGCCTGCTGTGTCCAAAATATCATTTGCGAGCTAATATTCAAGTTAATAATAAAATTGATTTAAAGTCTTATATATTCTTTATTTCCTGTTAATTCTTACAGCAATACTTGATTTTTATTTCTCTATAAACCTTTTCGTTCGGTTCGTGCCGTTTGTTCGGCTTATTCGTAAATTTTACGATCACCGTTTAGCTGCTTGTAACCGTTTTGTTGGAAATACAACGCCATTCCTGTTTTTAATTGTATGAGATTGATGTCTTTCCTACCAAATAGGGCAAACGCATTAAAAATGTAAGAAGCGAGAAAAGTGTGTAAAACTTGAACTTATTCTATTTTGGGATGAGGAGAGAGATTGAAACAATTAAAAACAAAGACGTTATTTGAAAGTGTCGGGAAAATAAAAGACCC
>JBBPXX010000137.1:0-14035 GCA_038200505.1 Pyrinomonadales bacterium
AAAAAAAATATAACGAGAAATTCGGACTCGCGCTGATTGATTTGGATGCTTGAAAATTCTGCAGCGAAAGACTTGCCCACGAAATACACGAAAGAAACAAAAAAATAAGAATTTTGTTTTAATTCTCGTGTTTTTTGTTTCTTTCGTGGGCAAACATTTGTGTTTGACATTTTTCCCTGCTTTGTGGAATTTCGCGCGGCTTCGTGATTAAATAAAAATATGCTGAATCAAATTACTTACTCATTGCCCGAAAATTTACAAAAAATCGTCCGTCAAACAATGGACGAATGGAAAAAGAACGACAAAATTTTCCGCGTTTGGTCAAAAGACGCGAGCGTTTGGACGGATGACGACGAAGGAAAATGGCTCGGTTGGCTCGATATTGTTGAAGACGAGTTGAACGACGCGGAAAAATACGCTGAAATCGCCGAAGACACGAAGGATTTTTCCGACGTGGTTTTGCTCGGAATGGGCGGCTCGAGTTTGTGTCCCGAAGTTTTGGCGGAAACCTTCGGCAAAAAACAGTTTCACATTCTCGATTCAACCGTTCCGGCGCAAATCAAAACTCTGGAAAATAAGATTGATTTGGCAAAAACGCTGTTTATTGTCGCTTCAAAATCGGGTTCGACGCTCGAACCGAACACTTTCAAGCAGTATTTTTATACAAAAGTTTCCGAAAAAGTCGGCGCGGAAAACGCGGGCAAACAATTTATTGCGATTACCGATCCGAATTCAAAATTGCAAAAAGTTGCCGAAGACGATAATTTCCGCAATATTTTTTTCGGCGATCCTTCAATCGGCGGCAGATTTTCCGCTCTGTCGGTATTCGGAATGATTCCGGGCGCGATAATGGGTTTGGACATTACGGATTTTTTAGAAAGCGCGATGGAGATGGTTCGCGCCTGTAAATCACATATTCCAAAGGAAAATCCGGGCGTGCTTTTAGGAACGATTCTCGGCGTTTGCCAGAAAAACGGGCGTGATAAATTGACGATTTTTACCTCGAAAGAAATTTACGATGTCGGCGCGTGGCTCGAACAACTGATCGCCGAATCAACCGGAAAACAGAATATTTCGATTATTCCGGTTGACCGCGAACCTTTGGAGCCGGTTGACAATTACAGCGATGACCGTGTTTTTGCTTATTTGAAGTTAAAAAATTCGGACGATAATTCGTTGGACGAAAAACTCGACGCGCTCGGAGCAAAAGGTCATCCGGTTGTTACAATCGAACTCGCGGACAAAATGAATCTCGGACAGGAATTTTTCCGTTGGGAATTTGCCACCGCCGTCGCCGGTTCGATTATGGAAATCAATCCGTTTAATCAGCCCGACGTTGAAGCAGCGAAAATTGAGGCGAAAAAATTAACCGAAGAATACGAAAAAACAGGCGAATTACCGAAGGAAACTCCGTTTTATGAAGCCGACGGAATCAAACTTTTTTCGAGTGAGGAATACGTTTCACAACTCGATAAATACATCGAAGGCGATAAATCTTTGGAAAAATATCTGGAAGCGCATCTCGTGCATTTGCAGGAAACCGATTATTTCGCAATTTTGGCGTATATCGAACGCAACGAAGAAAACGAAAAGTTGCTGCAATCAATCAGAAAAAAGGTTTTGGAATCAAAACTCGTCGCTACTTGTTTGGGTTTCGGTCCGCGATTTTTGCATTCAACCGGACAAGCCTACAAAGGCGGTTCAAACGAAGGCGTATTCTTGCAAATTACATCCGAAGACGCAGAAGATTTGGATGTTCCCGACCAAAAATACACATTCGGCACAGTCAAAGCAGCACAAGCTCGCGGTGATTTTCAGGTTTTATTAGACAGAAACCGTCGCGCTTTGCGCGTTCATCTCGGTTCCGATGTGAAAAAAGGAATTGAAACTTTGAGCGAATTGATTTAGAGCGTTAAAAAAAGGGTTTAAATTCTGAACGAAAAAATCCTGAATATCTTAAATGTCCTGTCAATCAAAATTCGATTGCTTATTCGACACTCGCGGAAATTTCTATTTTGGAAGCGGCTTTTTTGTCTGCAACAACATTGACCGGAATTTTCCAGACGAGCGTTTTTATTCGGCAAGTTCCCGTATTATCTTCGCGGCAGTAATAAACCGTCAACTTCGCCTTTAACGTCGCCGCACCTGTTTGGTTAGTTTGAAAAGGTAGAATCAGCGGAAGTTCTTTGAACTTTTCCTTCGGGTTGGCAATTTTTACATTTTGTCCGCTTTCCACCGAAACTTCATAACGCTGCGGCGCGTTCGGATTCAAATGATAACCTTCCGGTAAATTCAAATTAAAAATTAGAGAATTTGCCTTATTTGCCGAAATTTCCTGAGTCTTGAGTTTTGTTTCGTTCGTATTCGGCGAAGATTCATCCGTTTCACTTTTTAAATTTTTCGGCGGCGTTAAACCTGAAATTTTGAGCGTCGAAACTTCCTTTGTTTTCAAATCCACAACGCGAATCGCGTGATTATTCGTGTCGGCGACAAACAGTTTGCCGTCCGCCACGCTCAAACCGCCGGGTTCGTAAAACGTCGGCGTTTTACCGTCCGTTTGCCCTGACTTCCCTGTTCCCAAAAACGTCGCAACTGTTTTATTTTCAGGATCGAGAAGTTTGATTTTGTGATTATAAGTGTCGGCAATCAAAACTTTTCCGTTATAAAGTGCAACGCCCAACGGATGCTGAAGGCGAACGTCGTCTTCAGCGCCGTCTATGTCGCCAAAATCGAATAAATCGCCGCCGACTAAGGTTTCAACCGTTTCTTTCTGAAAATCAATCTCGCGGATAATATTCGATTCGCTGTCGGCGACAAAAAGATGTTTGCCGTCGGATACGATTCCCGAAGGCTGTGCAAAAGCAGACTCGTCAATTTTGCCGTCAAGCCGCGCTTCCGCCCGCGTTCCGGCATACGGTTCGAGCAGATTTTTTTCCAAATCCATCCGCCAAATTTGATGCGAACCAGCCATCGCAATATACAGATTTTTGCCGACAACAGATAAATCCCAAGGCGAACTTATCGCAGTTTTATCGGCAATTCCGCCCGCGCCGGTAAAATCATCGAGATTTCCCGTGCCGCCGATTGTGTCAACTTTCTTAGTTTTCAAATCAACCCGGCGAATCAAATTATTCTCCGTGTCGGCAACATAAAGTTTATCGCCGTCGAGTGCTAAACCTTGCGGACGATTAAAACTCGCGCTCGAAAAATCGCCGTTTTTCGCCGCCGCCGCGCCGCTGCCGATTGTTTCGATAAGTTTTCCGTCAAAATCAGTAACGACAATGCAATTGTGATTTGAATCGCTGATAAAAAGCCGCTTCGATTTTTCGTCCGCTAAAACCTTGCCCGGAAACTCCAACGGCAAATCGCCGACTTTGGCTTTTTCGAGCGCGAATTTCAACGGCTGTTCGTTTAAGTTTCCCTTCTTGCGAAAATCGGTAATTGCCTGCTGTATTTGATTTTCAATCGTATCGAACTGTCCTTCGCCGAACCATCTGCCGATGATATATCCGTCCGGATCAATCAAAACTAACCCAGGCCAGGCTCGTATCGCATAAGCGTCCCAAATTTTAAAGTTCGCGTCATTGATAACCGGATGTTCGACACCGTAGCGCAGAATGATTTTGCGAATGTTTTCCGTGTCTTTTTCGTTGTCGAACTTTGCCGAATGAACGCCGATGACGACGAGTTGATTGCCGTATTTTGTTTCTAACTCTTTGATTTTCGGGATGATATGAATACAGTTGATACAGCCGTAAGTCCAAAAATCGAGTAACACGATTTTCCCTTTCAAGCCAGCCAGTGAAAGCGGTTTATCGGTGTTCAGCCAACCGATTCCACCGTTTAATTCCGGCGCACGAACTCTTTGTTTTTCACCAAAATAATTCATTTCCTGAGCAAAAAGCGAAATTACGCATCCAAAAATCAAAATCGAACACAAAAAAATCTTTAACTTCATAACTTGTTAATACCGAATCACCATTGAATTGTTCCCTCTTTTGATTCGTCAATTGTTTCGAGTTGGATTCCTTCGCCGAAAAAGAACAATTTCATTTGGTCGAATAAAAACTGGTGTGAATCGGGATTTGAAACGTCCAAACCGAAATGATTGATCAGTTGTTTTTGCTTTTCGAGCCATTCCTTCCAACAGTTTGCACAACATTCTTCGCCGATTCTTTGTCCGAGTTCAGTCGGCAGCGGCGCGTAGCCAATTGGTTCGTTTTTTTCGCCGCAGCGGGCGCATTTGAATTTTTCGTTTGAAAATAAAGCCATTTTAATCTCCTCGTAAATTTTATAAATTTGTCTGTCAGTATAACAAAAAACTTTAAAGAGTTTGATTACGCGGCAATACAAAAATGCCGATTTGTTTATCCAACTCTTTTAAAATTCAACCTTTTTAGATGTTTTTGCGTCAGAAATAAGGGCAATAAAACTATTGCACAAAATTTTTAACGCAAAAATCACAAATAAGGAGAATGAAAATGAAAGGAAAGTTTTTTAAATTATTGACAGTTTTAACAGCATTTTCGGCAATTTTAATTTTGACAAATATCAGTTACGCGCAAAGACGCAGAACGCGCACGATTTCATATTCCAAAGGTCAGGTCGAACAGGTTTTGAGAAGAATCGAGGAGAAAACCGACAGATTTGTTAAGGTTTTCGATGAATCTTTGGATGACAGCCGCCTTAACGGAAGCCGTGCCGAAGAAAATTACACCGATCTCGCTAGAAATCTGGAGAATGAAACGGACGAGTTGCGGCGCGAATTTAACCGCAATGATTCGTATGCGGAAAATACGCCGAATGCGCGAAGCGTGATAAATGCCGCAACCGATGTTGACCGCGTAATGAAAAGGCGAAATTTCGGCAGAAGTGCCGAGAATTTATGGATTAATCTGCGTGCCGATTTTAATACGCTGGCAAGAATTTACCGCATTCCCGCCGTTGGTTCGAGTTCTTATCGAGGCATTTCAACGGGAAAAGTCATTTATGTTCAAAAAAATACACGCGGGCGCGTTTTTTCAAAAGAGCAAATCGAAGACCTGATCGCAAAAATCGAAGAAGGAAGCGACGCTTTTACCAAACGCTTTGACGAAACTTTGGACGACAGCCGACTTGACGGAAGCCGCGCCGAAGAAAATTACACCGACCGCGCCAGAAATTTGGAAAACGCGGCGGACGAATTGCGGCGCGAATTTGATCACAGCGATCCGCGTGGAGAAACCAGACAAAACGCGATAAAAGTGTTGAATGCGGCGACGGTTGTTGACCGCATTATGAAAAGCCGAAACTTCGGCAATCAAACGGAAGCAGCTTGGCTCGGACTTCGCGCCGATATAAATACATTGGCTGGAATTTATCAAATCCCGACAGTCGGTTCGAGAAACTATCGTTAGTTTTGCCGATTTTTTGAATACAAAAAAGTCAGAATATAAATAAAAGACAGAATGTGAAAAACATCTGTCTTTTTGTGTTTTCACTTTTTACTTTTGCCTTTTTACTTTTTACTTTCCTCCTGTTTTTTCCTAACATTAAATTTATATGGACGAAATTGAAGATTTCCCGGAAAATTTGAGTGAAGCCGATTTAAGCGAGCCGCAAATTCAAATTCCTTCGCAACTGCCTGTTCTACCTCTGCGCGATATTGTAATTTATCCGTTTATGATTGTGCCGCTGTTTGTTTCGCGCGACAGATCAATTAAAGCTGTTGATGAAGCGTTGGGGCAAAATCGGATGATTATGCTCGTGTCGCAAAAGGATGTTGACAAGGAAGAACCGGCGCAGGAAGACCTTTATAAAGTCGGCACGGTTGCCGTTATTATGCGGATGCTGAAACTGCCTGACGGAAGAATTCGCATTCTGATTCAGGGACTTTCACGCGCCCGTATTGATTCCGTTTCGGCAAAAGGCGATTATGTCAAAGCGAATATCACGCCGCTTTCCGAACTGCTCGCGCCGAGTAATTCGCTCGAAGTCGAAGCACTCGTCCGCAATGTGCGCGGTTCGATGGAACGCGCTTCAAATCTGGGCAAAAACATCTCACCGGAAGTTTTGGCGATTATCGCCAATTTGGACGAAGCCGGCAGATTAGCCGATTTGTCCGCGTCAAATCTCGAATTGAAAGTCGAAAACGCGCAGAGCGTTCTCGATATTTCCGATCCGGTCAAACGTCTGCGGCGCGTCAATGATTTGTTGAGCAAAGAGATTGATGTTTTGACGGTTCAACAGGAAATCAACACACAGGCGCGCGGCGAAATTGACCGTTCACAGCGCGAGTATTTTTTGCGTCAGCAATTAAAAGCGATTCAGGCGGAACTCGGCGAAGGCAACGAACTTTACGAAGAAATCGAACAATACCGCGACAAAATTCTCAAAGTAAAAATGCCGCAACACGCTGAAGAAGAAGCACTCCGGCAACTTAAAAAACTTGAAAGAATGCACCCGGACACAGCGGAAACGGCGACTTTGCGAAATTGGCTCGACATAATGACCGAACTTCCTTGGTCGAATGCTTCTAAAGACAATTTAAATTTGAAAAAAGCCGAGAAAATTTTAGATGAAGATCATTACGGACTGGAGCGCGTCAAGGAACGAATGATCGAAGCGTTGGCGGTTCGCAAATTAAAGAAAAAACCGAAAGGTTCGATTTTGTGTTTAGTCGGACCTCCGGGCGTCGGTAAAACATCACTCGGACGCTCGATTGCCCGCGCTTTGAATCGAAAATTTTTCCGTCTGTCGCTCGGCGGTCTGCACGACGAAGCTGAAATTCGAGGACATCGCAGAACGTATGTCGGCGCGATGCCGGGAAGAATTTTGCAGGCGATTCAGCAAGCCGGAACAAATAATCCGCTGATAATGCTCGACGAAATTGATAAAGTCGGCGCGGATTTTCGCGGCGATCCGTCATCTGCGCTTTTGGAAGTTCTCGATCCTGAGCAAAATTCGACTTTCCGCGATAATTATCTGGGCGTTACGTTTGATTTATCGAACGTAATGTTTATGACGACGGCGAATGTCTTGGATACGATTCAACCGGCATTGCGCGACAGAATGGAGATTATTTCATTGTCGGGTTACACGGAAGAAGAAAAACTTGAAATTGCCAAACGTCATCTGCTGCCGAAACAAATCGAAGAAAACGGACTCGAAAAAGGCGACATAAAATTTGATCGCAAAGCGTTAATGCAGATTATCAGCCAATACACACAGGAAGCCGGACTTCGGCATTTGGAGCGCGAAATCGGCAAAGTCTGCCGCAAAGTCGCACGGCAAAAAGCCGAACTCGAAGACGAGTTTAAACCTGTCAGAATCACGGAAAATAATGTCAAAGATTTCCTGCGTGCGCCGCGAATTTTCCCGGAACAGGCGTTGAAAAAAGACCAAATCGGCATTGCGACGGGTTTGGCGTGGACGGCGGTTGGCGGCGATATTTTGTTTATTGAGGCAATCAAAATACGCGGCAAAGGCAAACTTCTTCTAACCGGACAACTCGGCGAAGTGATGCAGGAATCGGCGCAAGCGGCGTTTTCATACGCTAAAGCGCGGGCTGAAGAACTCGATATTGACCAAGACCTTTTTGACCAATACGACATTCACGTTCATCTGCCCGAAGGCGCGATTCCGAAAGATGGTCCGAGCGCGGGAATTACGATGGCGACGGCGATTGTTTCCGTCCTTTCACAGCGTCCGATTAGAAAGGATTTGGCGATGACGGGCGAAATCACATTAAGAGGCAACGTCTTACCGGTCGGCGGAGTCAAAGAAAAACTATTGGCGGCAAGACGGGCGCATATTAAAACGGTGATTCTACCTGCGCCGAATGAACGCGATTTGGAAGATTTATCTCAGGAAGTTTTGGACGATTTGACATTTATATTTGTAGAGAACGTGCGCGAGGTTTTCGACAAAGCACTCCTTGAAAAAATTTCGCCGATTGAAAAGTCCAAAAAAGCATCCGCCAAAAACGTATGATAAACAAAACCGATAGAAACCATCAAAATTCTAAATAATAAAGGTAATTATTGAGTTATATCGGGTTTTAATACGTTGACACCACATTTTTCGTGTGATATTTTGAAGAGGTTTTTGTAATTACAATAATTATTCAGGACAAATTAAGAAACTTTTTTATACAATCGGCGTTAGAAAATACTAACGTCAACATTTCTATTTTAGGTCGTTTAACGATTCGCCCTAACCCCGAAAATTTATTACAGGAGTATAGACGAACTTAATGAAAATATACCTTTACAAGGTTTTTAATATAACCGCATTTTTAATATTTATATCTGCGTCTTTCGCCTTCGGACAAATTACCAGTTCGAGTTCGAGCGGAAGAAACGATTCCAAAACACAACAAGCCGAGCAAGCCGAGCGAATAGTCAATGATTTAACCAACAAATCAGGCATTCTTTTCAAAGAAGGTTTGACTGCTTTAAGCGATAATCGGCGTTCGATTGCCGGTGAAAAATTTGATAAATCAATCGAAGTTTTTTTGATGTCGGGCGTTGATGTCCAGAGGAATCAGAAGCTGCGCGAATGCTATAATCAACTAATCGAAACAGTTTATCGCATCGAATTTCCAGCCGACGATCAACTTCCGCAAGTTCGCAGTCTTTCGGCAACTTGCAGTTGGGACATTAAAAATGAAACTGCCGACAATGTTGCCAAACTTGCCAGAATGCAGCCGCTAACCGAAACAGCTAACAGTGAATTGGTCGCTTCGATGACAGTTAATGAAAATCAAGCCGAGCAGATGCAGATCGGATTTAACGAACAAAAATTTGAAGTGTCGCCGCTCGATGATTTGGCAAAACTCGAATTAACACAGGACGAAGTGAATGTTGACACGCCCGAAGCACAGCAGCAATATCAATACGCCGTTTATGCAGTTGCCAACAAATCGCTCGGATTCAGCTTTCAAATGCACCCGATGGTTCAGCAGTTCGTCAATTACTACAAAGGACGCGGACGCGGAACGATGGAATCGGGACTTTATCGTTCGGGAATGTTTATGCGAATGGCGCGGCGCATTTTCCGCGAAGAAGGCGTTCCCGAAAACGTCGCGTGGCTCGGACAGGTTGAAAGTGCGTGGAAACCGTCGGCTTTGTCGTGGGCTTCGGCTTCCGGTTTGTGGCAGTTTATTCCCGGCACGGGCGCACGTTTTGGTCTTCGCCGCACGTCGCACATTGACGAAAGAAACGGTTTTGAAAGCGCAACCCGCGCTTCTGCAAAGTATTTGAAATTTTTGGCAAATCGTTACGGCGGCAATTGGGAATTAGCGATGGCGGCATACAACTCCGGCGAAGGAAATGTTGATCGCGCCATCCGCCGCGCCGGTGTTGCCAATTTCTGGGTTGCTTATCCATATCTGCCGCAGGAAACGCGCAATTATGTGCCGAATATTCTGGCGACAATTTTGATTGCGAACAGTCCGAATCAATACGGTTTCGGACATATTCGCCCCGCGCCGCAATTGATGTATGACCAAATACGCGTTCCGGCTTCAACCAGTTTGGGACTTTTGGCACAGGCTTCGGATACGACGACAGAATATTTACGTTATCTGAACCCCGAACTTCGCACGAATATGTCGCCGCCTGAGCCTTATATCGTTCGCGTTCCGCCCGGAAAAGCCAATGGTGTGGTTGCCTTGTTCAAAAGACTTCCGGCGGCGAGCCGCAATACGGCAGCAGTTACAAAAAGTACCGTGGGCGAAAGTTGGCAGAATGTTTCCAATCGAACCGGTATCAGCGTCGGAGATTTAATGGCGGCAAATCCGAATATGCCTGTGCCGCGCGGCAAAGTCTTCGTTCCGCAAAAAGGCAACAACGTAAATAATATCGTTTATTCGCGTCCGACCAATGCGACGGCAATCGCCGCCAGTGTCAAAGTAGTCAAAGCCAAAGCAGGAGATTCGCTGACAAAGATTGCCGAACGTGAAGGTGTTTCATTAGCTGAACTTGCCAAGTTTAACGGTTTGTTGACGACTTCGACTTTACCGATTGGACGTGAAATTAAAATTCCGTCGAAATAATTCGGTAAATAACTAAAACAAAAAAGGATGAGAAGTTCAATTGAATTTCTCATCCTTTTTATCTGTGTAAAAGACTTCGCAAAATACCGCAAACTCAAGCACTTGTCTTACGATTCACGATTTACTATTCACGATTTACGAACATTATTTACTCAACTCAACGCCGGACGCTTCAAACGAAATTTCCGTAACGCTACCGTTTTTATTGATGTTTTCAAACTTCGCGCCGTCTTCATTCATCAGATGATCAACTTCCGCTTTGCTCAAAGTTTTGATACTAAAAACGCCTTCGGCTTTCGCTTTCATTCCCGCTGAATCCAGCGGAATAAAAAAGGCGTGGTCTTTAAACTTCACACGCACCGATTGAGCATCTTTCGATGGCGCGAGTTCCATCCAACAGCCTTCCACCTTACAGGAACGCACAATCACGCCTTCGACAGCAACCGTTTTTCCTGAATATTTGTTCGGATTTTCCAAAACCTTCGCCAGCGAAACTTTGTCGGCTTTGCCAATCGCCGCGCCGCGTTTTAGTCTGCCGTCTTTGTCAAAAGTCGCCACTTTGTCGGCTTCCGTCGGGCTTTTTTCCATAGACATTTTTTCCTGCGCCAAACCCTTAAACGCAAACGCCGACATCAAAATAATCAATCCTAAAAATTTTTTCATAATAATTTCCTCACAAATCGTGTATTCTTAAAGACGGGAACATTATACCAATGAAAGAAAAACATATCCACATTTTAAGTATTCTGCTTGCAGGAGTTTATTTTTTATTTATCGCGTGGATTTACCTCGTCGAGCCGAAATCTCTGAGCGAAGTGCCGACCAAAGCACAAACGACCGTTGAAAATGTAACGACGACCGCGCAGGTTATTACGAACACTTACGAAGTTGATAAAGCAAAATTCGACGACGGATTAAAAGCGTTTCGCGCCGATAACTTTGTTGCGGCGCGTGATTATTTCGAGCGTGCTGATCCCGAAAGACGCGACGCGGAAACGCAGTTTTATATCGCTTACAGTTTTTACAGACAAGGTTTCGGCAAAGTTTATAACGATGACGAACTTTTCAAACAAGGTTTGGAAGAAGCAAACAAAGTCGTTGCGATTGATAAAAATTTCAAAAGCGACGACGCGAATTTGCAGTTAAAAACACCTGCCGAATTGAAAAATGAATTTGAAGAAGGTTTGAAAGTAACGACAGCCGATTTTAACCCGTTCAAAGTTTTGCGCGAAAGAAAATAAATTATGTCCAATGTTCAAAGCCCAAATTCCAAAGTTGAAGAAATCGAAATTCTTCCGATAATCGAGGGCGAATTGCTCGAAATTCCGACCGATGAAGAACATACAAAAGTTGGAAAACGCGCAAAATTATCAACCGAAATCAGCGAACGGCGAACAACAGACAACGAACAATTACAGAAAACTTATTTGCAGTATATCTTTCTGCCTTTGATATTTCTGACCGTCGCGCTGCTCGGCGGATTGCGTTTGAACGCGGCGGACAACGCTTTTGTCTTTCTGAAACCGCCGCTTATTTGTTTGATTTTTGCCGTGATTTTGCTTGTTTTGTTTTTCCGTTCGGGTTTATTGAAATTGGAAGGATGGTTTTCGGAGAGTTTTTCGACATTAAAAAATATTGTCAACGGAACGCTTTTGCTGACGCTGTTTTTCGCTTCGACTCAAATTTTCAATTCGCTTTTGCCGGAAAAAGGCTTGCCGTTCTGGATTTTCGCATTCTGTTTTTTCTGGACGCTTTGGAATAATTTGTTTGTCGAATTTCAAGGCAAACGCCTTTTGCAAAGTTTGGGCAGCGTTTTCGGACTTGCATTTGTCGCCAAATATTTGATTTTGGCATATATGACCGCACCGACGAGCGAAAGTTGGTGGCGCGGAATATTGGAAAATCCGACGCAGGAATTTTTCACATATTTGTTTGATTTGCCAAGATTTGCCGCCGGAACAGGTTATATCCAATTTTTTGCCGTGGTTTTTTATCTTCTCGGATTGTTTTTACTTCCGCCGGTTTCGTCAAAAGAATAATCAAATTCAATATCATTCGAACCAATCACTTTTGTAAGCAAGCCACCAACACACAAGCAAGATCGGAATCGTGGCGACAATTGCCCAAACAAAAGGCAGAATAATATCGGCAAACAAACCCAAAATAAAAAAACTGATCCAAAATACTTTGCTCTGCATAATAATTTGAAAATCAAACGGCGAGATTTATCTCGAACGGCGCGTCTTCTTCTAAAATTTCTTCGGAAATAACCTGGTAAAGTTTGTCGGCATCTTGGCGGGAAACTTGTTTTTTGGCAGGAATTTCGAGAACTTTTACTTTCGTCAAACGATTGTGCCGTTTGATTTCGATTTCGTCGCCCGATTTTACTTCACGCGAAGATTTCGCCGTCAAATCATTTACTTTGACCAATCCGGCATCACAAAACTTCTGCGCCAATGTCCGGCGCAAAATCAAACGGCTGGCTTTTAAAAAAAGGTCAAGACGCATATTCTTAAAGGCGAAAGGCTGAAGGCGAAAGGCGAAAGTAAGAAAAATTCTTACATTCACCATTAACCATTAACAAATCATTTCTCGCTTTTTTTGACTTCGGCTTTTCTTTCTTCGGTGAACAATATCGGCGAAACCGACGGGCGATATTTGTCGTTGATTTTGATATAAGCGTCGCCGCGTAAGGTTGACAGATATTCCTTGCGTTTGTTGGGAAGTATTTCGTAGGTCATCGCTTTTCGCACTTCGGACTCGTCAAAAAATGATTCGTTACTGGCTTTCGTACGTTCGTCAACGCGCAGAACTTCCATACCTTCGGTAACTTCAATCGGATCGGTTATGCCGCCGACTTTAACAGTTTCCAGCGGTTTGGCAAATCTCGTGTCCATTTCCTTGAGATTAACCGTTCCGACCTTTCCTTTCGTCGTTGCGACATCGGAACGCTCCGAATTTTCTACCGCGAGTTTTTCAAAATCAACACCTTTTCGCGCTTGTGCGACAATTTGTTTGGCTTTTTCTCTGACTGCCGCTTCATCGCGTCCGGCAAAACTCAAGAAAATTTCACTGATCGAAATGGTTTCGGGTTTGGTAAATTTGTCTTTATTTGCGTCAAAATAACTTTTGATTTCCTTTTGTGTCCAACCGAAATAAACTTTTTGGTCAACTTCCTTTTGCATAACCAAATCTTTGGTAAATTCTTTGCGCCAAACTTCGCGGATTTCCTGCGGATCAACGCCGTTTTTCTCCATTTCCTTATACAAAGCATCAAGCGTTTTGATATTTTGCTGTTTCATAATATCAGCAAGCCGTTCATTGATACGCACCTGAACTTCGGAATCGACTGCGAGGTCTTTGCCTTTTTGCAAAATAAGTTCTTCGTTAATGATATTGGCGATCAGTTCGGCTTGTTTGCCTTCGACTTCCGCCTGCGCTTCTTCGCGCGTTTTGCCTTGTAAAACCGATGTGTCAACAATATCTTTCATTTCGCGTTTAACCCGCGAAAGCGTTACTACGCCTTCGTTGACCTGCGCGATAACCTCGTCAACAACCTTCATTTCGGTTTCCTGCGCGGAAACGGCTAAATTCGTCAAAAACAAAACTGCAATTGTAAAAATTGCGAAGTTGATATATCTCATTTTTTATTCCTTTTCTCCAAAAAAACTTGATTGAAAATCTTAATATTCTATAATATGTTTGGCAACTTGAGAACTTTGATGCAAAAAAGGTTCTTCGAGTTTCTTGCCGCATAAAAAACTAAACCACTCTGCACTGGAAGTGCAGAGGTTTTAAGAGTTGAACGCAAATAAAATTTGCTTGATTTGTTCTTCTCAGACCAAGAAAAGAAATTACACTAAACCACTCTGCACTGGAAGTGCAGAGGTTTTAAGAGTTGAACGCAAATAAAATTTGCTTGATTTGTTCTTCTCAGACCAAGAAAAGAAATTACAATAAATTCTTGCAATGAAATTGCATAGTTTTAGACTAACGGCT
>JBBPXX010000138.1:0-39141 GCA_038200505.1 Pyrinomonadales bacterium
AAATTCGGGCGTTACGATCATCGGCACAAAAAATCCGGCGGCGGTGTTGAAAAGCCGCAGTCGCGCCTGTTTGCGGACGTTTGCCAGATGTCCGAAATTCCACGTTACGAGATAATCAATTTTGTGAAATGAAGCCAGCGCAACGTGAAGAGCGTCGGCGATGAATTTTCGATGAAAAATGCCGCGTGAAATATAACCTTCGGCTAAAATAGCGACTTCTTCGGCGAGTTCGAGATTTTCAAGAGGTTTTATCAATTTCAGATAACCCGTGCGGTGCGGTTCGCTCACTTGTTCGAGTTCGCGCCGCACGAGAATCGAACTGAAAGCGCGATATTCCGTCAATTCGTGTTCCCACCAACGAATCGTCAAATCACGCCGAAAAGGTTCGCCATTGTCAAGATATGCCCCGACAACCGATGTTTCTAAATATAAATTCTGTTTCATTTGCTTATAAGTCCAAAGTCTAAAGAACAAATTAACTTTGGACATTGGACTTTAGACTTTGGACTATTTTACAATCGGCACAAAAATTACTTTAGAATTTGTAAAATCAAAGGTCAAGCTGTAATTTTTTAGAAAATTTCCGCCCAAAATACCGGCTTGTTCAAAACCGGAGGCTTCGTTTATAAGGTTTAAGTCAAGCGCAATTGCCGTAATACTTTCGCGGCTGTGTGTGCCGAAGGTTACACGCGGAAGCAGAAAGGAAGGCACGTCTTCGGTAATTCCCGCCGCACCGATGACGCGCATTTTTTCTTCTTTGAGAAAGCGGCTGACTTCCTTTAAACCGGCAACTTCGTCGGAAATGACCGACACGCTTGCGCCCGTGTCAACAATAAAATTCATAGGTGCTTGAACGCCTTCGAGTTGGACTTCACCGCTCAAAAAACCGCTCGAAGTAAGGCGCAGCGGCAACGACAATACTTCTTCGGTATTTTCCCGGACTTTGACTGAATCCTTTTTCTTCAATGCAAAAGTGGAGTTGCCGTAGTCAACCGTCGTCAAAAATTTCGAGATCAGCGACAATCCGATATACCCGTCAATTTTATCGCTTTTAGTATGAAATTCACGAATATAAACCGGAACATTTTTAATTTTCACTTCGCCGATAGTAACATTTTTTAAAAATCCATAAACAATTTCAAACTTACCGTCGCCGCCGATTGCCCGCGCCAGACCTCCTTTGGTGATTGACTTGATTTTTAGTCTTTCCGCCGTTTCTTTAGAAATTACCGAAATTCCCGAACCCGTATCCAACACGAAGTTTAACGGCTCATCTTTACTGTTTACTCTGATTTCAATAATCGGGCGATTGTTTATCAATTCAAAAGGAACGGTAGTTTCGTCGCCGCCGCCTAAATTATACAGCGATTGTTTTACACCGAGAAATTTCAGAAAATTAATGAGTCCTTTGATGCGGTCGCGTCGTTCAGCATCGGTCTGCTGGGAAATTTGCAAGTATTTTTCATACGCATCCGCCGCTTCTTTGTATTTTTCAGCCCGCGCCGAAACCTGTGCGAGAGTAAATAAATAATCAGGCTCATTCGGTTCGTAATAGACGGCTTCGCGCAGATTTTCAAGACCGGCGAAAATGCGATTTTCGTAAAAATCGAGCGTTCCTAAACCAGCCCACGCCAGAGCTTCAGTTTTATCAAGCCGTAAGGCGTTGATAAAAGAGATTTTGGCATTCGGGAAATTTCCCGCGCTCAAAAGAATTGAGCCTAAAACCGCAAAAGCATAAGAATTTTTCGGCTCGGCTTTGGCAACTTCAAGCGATAAATCGTAGGATTCAATCAATCTTCTCTGCTTTAACAAAACAAACGCGAGCGCAAGTTTGGCTTTCGATTCCCGCGAATCTATTTTCAAAACGCGGCGCAAAAGTTTCTCCGCCTCCGCCACATCGCCTTTGCGTGTGAGTTTTCCGGCTTGTTTGAGAAGTTGGCGCGTATCATCGGAACTGATTTGCTGAGTATCATCATTTGCCGATGTCGAAATCGTCAAACCGATGACTAATAAACCGATACAAATTAAATTTGTCAGACGCTTGATGTGGAAAGGAAATTGAACAACGCCCGTCAAAAAAACTTTATACTTCATAAAACGCTCCTTTCCTTTTCGGCTGAATTTTTTATTTAAGAATTTCGCCTGTTTTTAGCGACCATAAAACCAAATCGAGTTCGTCAAAATCAATCTCCGTCAAACCCGCCAAATTTCTCATTTGCTCTTCAATCGTCAGATACTTCAATCTTGTACTCGGCGGCTTCGGATCGTCAATAATTTTTAGTTCGGCAAGACTTCGCAAAACGTGCTTGTCAAGAATCGCGTAACCTTTGAAACCGATGTTTCGCAGAAAATGACTGGCTTCTTTGTAACCTAAACCTTTGATTCCCTTTTCTTTAACGAGCCAATCGCGCCGTTCAAGATGATTGTCGAAACTTTGTAATTTCCGGCGCAGACGCATTTCGCAATGATTCTGCAAAAATTCTCGTGAAGCGACAATGTAACCTGCCCGTGCATTCGGATAACGATGTTTTCCGCGCAAAGCGTCGGCGAGTTCCGCGTGATTTCCGCTCATCAAAATAGGTTTGACGGCTTCAGCGGAACGAAGTCCCATTTTTGCCGAACAACCGCCGGTAAAGAAACAAAAAACCATTTCTTCCCACAAACGCTCGTCCGTTCCCGTTTCCCAAACCGCTTCAAATTCTTTTATTCGAGCGCGAATTTCCGCGCCTCGTTCGGAATATGCCGTCTTTATTTTTTCAATCGTTAAAGGTTGGTTTTCTTTTTTCACAAAACTTGTTGACTTCAGCTTTATCTTATGGGTTTTGTTGAGTGATTGTCAATATTTTTCATTCGCGGCATCAGTGCCGTTATTTTCAAACAAGTATTTTTTAGAAATCAGGCGGGAAATATCGAAAAATCAGAGGCAGAGATATTATTTTGGAGGTCGTTTGAAAACTCCGCAATTGGCATTGTGAGAGAGTAATTTTTATAGAAATCAACAGATAATGTGAATCAAGGGTTGAAAATTTAACTGATTTTTAAGTTCTTTCTTTGCGGACTTTGCGCCTTTGCGGGAGAATAGTTTCCCGCAAAGGCGCAAAGTCCGCAAATTAAAACCAAGTATTTTCAAGTATTTAATCCTACTCTTGATTCGCATAGATAATAACTTCTAAAGTTGCGAAGTTCGGCATAAAGCTTGCCGAACCTCACAGAATTCTCCGATAACTGATTATTGCAAAGCAGTTTTGATTTTTTCCAACGCGCCTTCGAGGACGGAATCTTCGCGGGCGACGCAGATTCGCATATATGCGTCCCAATCGTCGGAATCGGCAAACGCGCTGCCGGGCGTTCCGGCGACTCCGTTTTTCATCAGCATTTCGTTAAATGGCAAAGCATCATCAAACTCTTCGGGAATCCGCGTCCAGAGATAAAACGCCGAGCCGGAATTATAGATTTTGAATCCTAAATCGGTTAATGCTTCAGAAGCAAAGCGGCGTTTCGCATCGAATTTGTCGCACAGTTTCGTGTAGTAATCGTCGTCCGCCATCAAAACTCTTGACAGCGCAGATTGCAGCGGCGTTGCCGGACAAACGTAAATGACATTCGCGGCGTTGTTGATCTGCTGAATGAGTTCGCCTTTGCCGTAAGCGTAACCAAGTCGCCAGCCGGAAATATTCCACGATTTTGAAAATGAATTGACCGTAATCGTCCGCTCCCACATTTCCGGCAGACTCGCAATCGGAATATGCGGATTTTCGCCCGTTACATAATGTTCATAAACTTCATCGGAAATAACCAGCAAATCCAATTCCCGCGCGACTTCGGCAATCGCTTCGAGTTCGGTCTGCGTCATCACTTTGCCCGACGGATTCGCGGGTGTGCAAACGATAATCGCTTTTAACGGAAACTCGCTTCTGTCCTTTAATTCCTTACATTTTTTCAAAAGCGTGTCTTTTTCAAACGTCAAATCTTTATCCAGTTCAAAAGTTTCCGTTTTCGCGCCGAATTCTTCCAAAATGCGCCGATGATACGGATAATAAGGCTCGAAAACGAGCGCGGATTTGTTTCGCAGAAAGGCTTGCGCGATGCCGATCAATGCGCCCGTTCCGCCCGTCGTAATCATCAATTCAATCGGTTTCGCGTCAACGTCAACTTCGATATTGTTATATTTTTTGATCTTTGCGGCAACGGCTTTCCGCAGATTCAAATCACCTTCCGAACCGCCGTAATGATTTTGGCTGGCGGCGATAATTTCCGCCGCTTCTTTGGCAAGTTGCGGATCAATCGGAAGTTCGGATTGACCTTGCACGAGATTGCCGCTCGGCGGAACGAGGCGCGTGATCGCGCGAATATCGGGTTTTACTTTTTTTGCAGTTTGTTCTTTCATAACTATGTAACGCAGTCGTCCCGACTGCTGTCGCCGAAGGCATTGCGTCCCGCGCTCACGTTTTAGTGCGCTTGCATTTATTTTACTTGGAAGCGGGACGCATCCGATACGGCAGTCGGGACGACCGCGTTACGGCAAACGTGAAAATCTTGAAATGATATAAGTAATAAAAAGTGTAAATGTAACGGCGGCTGAAATCAGGCAAAACTGGCAAAAAGCCTCGATGACAAATCCCTGCAAATAAATCAGCCAGACTGTAAAAATCGCCATTAAAACAACTTGAACACCAAACAACGTCCACATCAGGCGATTACCGAAAGCCGCCAAAAGCGCGAGCGAAAAAGCGACGAAATATGCAATCGCGCCGAAAACGGCTAACGGAATGCCGAACAGTTCGGCGTATTGACTCGTCAAAACACGCTCGCAACCTTCGATAATACTGCACGGAACTTGTCCGCCCGTGTAATGTTTTATTGTCAGAAAAACAGCGTCGGCTAATCCGCCAAGCGCGACTAACGCCGCGATTAACGGAAGTTTGCGTAAAGTCTTGTTCTGACCGATTGAATCTTCTGAACTATTCATTTTTTGTTTTCGGAATTGCTCATCTGATTTGCGCCGGTGTTGGAATTATTCGCCGGTTGATTCGACTGCGCCGGACTTGCAGCTTTTTGCAGTTCGGCATCAATGATCTGACGCATCGCCGAAACTTCCATCTGTTCCGGCGTAAGTTTTTTTTTATTGATAATAATCGTCGGCGTTCCGTTAATTCCGAGCGAACGTCCGCGCTTCATATCTTCATCAACTCTCGATTTCGTCGCTAATCCGAGCATATCGTTTTGAAATTTCGCCACATCCATTCCGAGTTTCTGAGCGTATCCTTCAAAAATTTTTCGTGCGTCGTTGGAATTTTCCCATTCCGTACGATTTTCAAAAAGCTGATCCTGCATCGCCCAGAATTTCCCCTGAATTCCGGCAGCTTCAGCCGCAACTGCTGCATCATACGCATTTTTATGAATCTGCGTCAGCGGAAAACTTCGATAAATAAACTTGATTTTATTGCCGTAAGTTCCGGTCAACTCCTTTAATTTAGGATGTATCGTTCCGCACGTCGGACATTGATAATCGGCAAATTCTTCAACCGTTACTGCCGCTGTCGGCGATCCCAACATATTCGGCGGATTTGCGCCGGTCAAAGCACTATCATATATTTCCTCTTCTGTTTTGCCCGGCGTTGCATTTACAACCGGCTTATTTACATTAGAATTTCCCGTTTTACCCGGCGTTTGCGCGTTTTGATAAAACCACCAGCCGCCGACCAGTGCGACGAGTAAAACTATACCGATAATTGCAAAAGGCAGATTACTGCTGTTTTTAGTAGTGTTGTTCATATTTCGTGAATTGTAAATCGTGAATCGTAAATCGTAATTTTTATCTATTTACGATTCACGATTTACGATTTACTGTTTTTATAATTTATCCGACAATTTTTAATCTTTTCTTTCCCGCCCTTCGCTCTTCCAAAACTTCGATTGTTTCTTTGACTTTGTTATAAATTCCGTCCGCGTCCAAACTGTATTTGGCAAGCAGAAGTTTCGGGTCGCCGTGTGTAATAATTCTGTCGGGAACGCCCAAACGCACGACTTTAACTTTGTCCAAAAGTCCGTTTTCTTCCAATAATTCCATCACGGCTGATCCGAAACCGCCCGCCAGATATGCTTCTTCAACTGTCAAAATTATGCGTTTGGTTTGCGCCAATGCCAAAATTAATTCCGCATCGAGCGGTTTGACGAAACGCGCGTTGATAACCGTTGCTTCGATGTTATCTTTTTCCAGATTGTCAGCCGCTTCCATTGCCGGATAAACCATCGAACCGTAAGCCAAAATTGCTACTTCGCCCGCCGCATCACGCAGAATTTCGGCTTTTCCGATTTCCAATTTTTTCGGTGCTTCAGAAATATCAACACCGTAACCGTTGCCGCGCGGGTAACGAATCGCCGACGGCGAGTTTTCTTCAATTGCCGTCAAAAGCATATCGCGCATTTCGGCTTCATCTTTCGGAGCCATCAAAGTGATATTCGGATAACCGCGCAAATACGCAATATCGAGCAACCCGTGATGCGTCGGACCGTCCGCGCCGACGATTCCGGCTCTGTCCATCGCAAACGTAACATTTAGATTTTGCAGACAAACATCGTGAATAATCTGGTCAAAACCGCGCTGTAAAAATGTCGAATAAATCGCCGCGACGGGTTTTAACCCTTCACACGCCATTCCCGCGCAAAACGTCACTGCGTGTTGCTCGGCGATGCCGACATCGAAGGCTCGTTCGGGAAATTGTTCTAGTATTTTATCAACCCCCGTCCCGTCCGGCATCGCGGCGGTCAGCGCGACGATTTTTTCATCTTTCGCCATCAATTCGCACATCGTTTCGCCAAAAATCTGCGTGTAACTTTTCGGCGCGACTTTGTTTGATTTGTGAATTTTCCCGGTCGCCAGATCAAAAGGTCCGGTGGCGTGATAGGCGTAATAATTTTTTTCGGGATTCGGAAAACCTTTGCCTTTCGTCGTCAAAGCGTGGACGATAACCGGACCGTCTTCGACCTTTTTCGCTTCTTCGAGCGCACGGACGAGCATCGGCACATTATGTCCGTCAACATAACCGATATATTTGAAACCGAGTTCGTTGACGAGCGCACCCGGCAGAACCGCCGCCGCAATCGCGTCTTTGACCGTTTTCGCCATATTTCGCAAACTGTTTCCGACACCCGGAACACTTTGAAGCGTGTCGCCGAATTCTTCCTTCAAACGATGATAACTTTGTGCTTCCTTAATTCGATTCAAATATCTGGTCAATGCGCCGATGGCGGGCGCGATTGACATATCATTATCATTTAAAAGCACAATCAAACGAGTTTTCAGATGTCCGGCTTGATTGATCGCTTCCATCGCCATTCCGCCCGCCAAACTCGAATCGCCGATCAACGCGCAGACGTTAAAATCTTCGCCTTTCGTGTCCCGCGCAATCGCCATTCCGAGCGCGGCACTCAAAGAAGTCGAAGCGTGTCCCGCGCCGAATGTGTCGTATTCCGATTCGTCGCGGCGCAAAAATCCGCTTAAACCCTGATATTGTTTGATCGTATGAAGCTGGTCGCGTCTGCCGGTCAAAATTTTATGCGCGTAAGCCTGATGTCCGACATCCCAAACGAGCCGGTCTTTCGGCGTATCAAACGCATAGTGCATCGCCACGGCGAGTTCAACCGCGCCGAGCGAAGCGCCCGTGTGTCCGCCGACGCGCGAAGTAGTTTCCAATATAAACTGCCGAACTTCGTCGGCAACTTCCTGCAAATCTTCAATTTTCAATTGCCGCAAATCCGCCGGCGTATTTATTTCCGATAAAAATCTCATTTAACTTCCCCGTTTTCTGTCAATCAAACTTCACATTTTAACTTGCCGTGAAGCAAATGTTAAATGAAGAACCGGATTTTGTTTGTAAAACAGAGATATGTTTCCGGTTTATTTTGCCGCCTGTCTTTACATTTCTTTACGTCGTTGACAAAAAAACTTTAGACTAAATCATATTTGTCAGCGTCTTAAAATGTGAAAAGCGAAAGCTCAAGGATAAAAATAAAATTAGGAGATAAATTATGTCATTAAAACAAAAATTAGTTTCAACCGTTACATTAGTCTTTGCAATCGTTGCATTTACAACATTTGCATCAGCTCAGAAAGCTGAAAACCAAACGCAGGATTCTGTAAAAAAACAGCAGAAAAGTGAGCGTGGAGATTTCGGAAGGCGCGAAGGCGGACGAAGATTCGGCAAAGAAAAACACGGCAGAGGCGGCGACAGAATGATGATGCGCGAATTCAATCGGCTCAATTTAACGGACGCGCAAAAAACGCAAATTAAAAGTTTGACGGAAACCAACCGCGCGGCAAATCAGGGAACTCATCAGGAATTGCGCGATTTAGGAATGAAAAAACGCAACGGCAGCATCACGGCTGATGAACAAGCGAGGTTTGAAACGCTCAAAGCGCAGACAAAAGCGTCTGCCGAACAAACCCATAATACAATTCTGGCTCTGTTGACAGCGGAACAACACGCTCAACTCAATCAGATGAAAGCCGAAAGAAAACAAAAAATGCAGGAACGCCGACAAAACAGACAATCTGCGCCCAAACAAATGCAGGATAATTAAATTCTCTCTCCAATAAAAAAAGAAAGGCGCAAAGTAAATCTTTGCGCCTTTCTTTTTTCAAAAATAAGTAAATTATTTTTTTCGCTTTTCTTCAAACAAATCCATAAATATTTCATTGGAAACAGGTTCGATTCTGCCTAATTTCAAATTTTCTTCAACGTGCGCGGCGCGGCTCATTCCGACGAGCGCGGTTGTAACTCCGGGCGCGGAACGAACGAATTGCAAACTCGTCTGCGCGTCGGTTTCCAATTCGCCGAGCGTTTCGCCGACATCATTGGGCAGATTTGAAGCAAGCTGTCCCTGCGAAAGCGAAGCACTGGCGATAACCGTAATATCGAGCGCGTGGGCAACCGAAACGGTTGACTGCGATTCGCCATTCAAACTTTGATTTTTCAAAACCAACGCTTCCGGCATCGCCAGATTAAAAGGTACTTGAATAAACTTAAAACCGTGATTTTTTCCGCCGATCTTTTTGGCGATATTAACCATTTTTTCGAGCGAATGATATTCCTTGCTCTGCGGCGAAACGCGAAAACCGTTCCACGTCGCCACGCCGTAAAAATTAATTTTTCCGTTCGAGCGATTTTCCTCCAAAAGTTCAAACGCCGAAGTCAAACGCGCTTCATATTCTTCCTGTTCTACTTCCGCCTGCTGCGCTTCCGGGTTGTGAATGTAATAAACATCAATGCCTTCGATGTTCATATTTTTCAGCGATTGATCAATCTGATTTTGCAGATAACTCGGTGTCATACAATGACTTCCGCCGACAATATCATCAAAATCCGCGATGCCCGTTTCAACAAAATTATCAATAAAATACTGCCGCACATTCGTCGGCGGCTCGCTCTCGAACGGCAGATAACCGCCCTTCGTACAAATCAAAAATTCATCACGCCCGTATTTCTTTTTCTTTAACTTTTGAATCGCCTTGCCGATGGCACGTTCGCTTCTCTGAAAACGATAATTGGCGGCGGTGTCAATCACATTGCAGCCGAGTTCGACGGCTTTGACAATCGCATCCGTGTAACTTTTATCAATCGGATTATTAGCTTCGCCGAGATATGTGCCGATGCCGATTGACGACAGCCACAAATCTTGTGTCTGGCGAAAATGATTCTGCACGAATTTTTTCAAAAAACGCTGAACATACTGTGATGTTCCGTCCGAAGTCGCAAATTTTTTACTCATATTCTTTTTGCAGAAACACGCACGAAGTAAGCGTGAAATCTTCTCTCACCATCACGTTCTTACTTCGTGCGTGCTTCCGCATTTATTCCTCAAATTATATCTTCAATAATTTTAACAATCTTTTTCAATCCTTCGGCATCAACTTCACCGAAATCGTTAAGTTCGTCGCTGTCAATATCCAACACGCCGAAAACCTCGCCGGATTTATCAAAAATCGGCAGTACGATTTCCGATTTTGAAGCCGACGCACAGGCGATATGTCCGGGAAATTCGTCAACATCCGGCACGATAACTGTTTCTTTCGTCGTGTAACAACGCCCGCAAACGCCTTTATTAAAATCAATTCTCGTGCAGGCAATCGTCCCTTGAAAGGCATTTAAAACGAGTTGATCTTCTTTGACTAAATAAAACCCGATCCAGAAAAAACCGAACGCTTCCTTCAAAACGGCTGTGATATTTGCCAGATTTGCGATCAAATCGGTTTCATCTTCAACCAAAGCCTTTATTTGCGGCTCAAGTTCATCGTAAATCGTTTTGCGATCAACCGTTTTCGGAATAAACAGACTTTCAACCATAACTTTTGATTTTACCACGTTAAGCATCAATTTATCTAAGGTGTTCAATCATTTTAAGTCGCGTGGCACTTTAATTGCGTCATTAAATAATAAAACAAAAAGGATTTTACAAGGTGGGAGATAATAAAAAAAACGGTTGGTGGCTGGCGACGGCAGTTGGTGTCGGGGCGATAACGGCTTATACGGTTTTGGGAAAACCAAAACCGAAATATGATTTTCAAGGCAAAGTTGTTTTGATAACAGGCGGTTCGCGCGGACTCGGCTTGGTTATGGCGCGGGAATTTGCGCTTGAAGGCGCGAAATTGGCGATTTGTGCGCGGGACGCTGAAGAATTAAAACGCGCTAAAAGTGATTTGGAAAATCGCGGCGCGGAAGTTTTGGATGTCGTTTGCGATGTTCGGAATCAAAACGAAGTTGACCGGATGATTGATAAAGTTTGTAGTCATTACGGACAGATTGACGTTTTAATAAACAATGCGGGCGTAATTCAGGTCGGACCGCTCGAAGTTCAGACCAAAAAAGATTTTGAAGACGCGATGAACGTCCATTTTTGGGGACCTTATTACACGATGAGCGCGGTGATTCCAAAAATGCGTGAGCGCGGCGAAGGTAAAATCGTCAATATCTCATCAATCGGCGGCAAAATGAATGTGCCGCATCTCGCGCCTTACTGCGCCAGCAAATTTGCGCTCGTCGGACTTTCCGGCGCGATGCGCGTTGAACTCGCCAAAGATAATATTAATGTTACGACCATTTGTCCGGGTTTGATGAGAACCGGAAGCCACGTCAATGCCGTTTTTAAAGGGAAAAATACTTTGGAATACGCTTGGTTTAGCATTTCCGATGCTTTTCCGCTGGCTTCAATCGGTGCGGAAGATGCCGCGAAACAAATAATCGAAGCGTGTCGGCGCGGAGATGCCGAAGCGATTATTTCAGTTCAGGCTGAAATGGCGGCGAAGGCAAATGCTCTGATGCCGGAATTGGTTTCGGGAATTTCCGGCTTGGTCAATCAAATTCTGCCGGCGGCGGGCGGCATCGGCGAACAGCACGCGCTCGGAAAAGACAGCACTTCGTTTGCTTCGCCGTCATTTTTGACCGTTTCGATTGATAGAAAGTCCTATCAAAACAACGAACTCGAACCGAGTGAACAATTAAATTAAGAACAAACAAGGAAGGGAGAATGTTATGAAAAACAACAAACAAGATAAATCATTAACGAAAATTTTGACGAATACAAATACGAATGTCGGAACGAACGAAAGAATCGCTTCGGCAGTCGGCGGCGGTGCGCTGCTGACTTACGGACTTAAACGCGGCGACAATTTGGGAATTATACTTTCGATTTTAGGCGGCGGCATCGCGTTGCGCGGCTTAACCGGACATTGTCAGGTTTATGACGCGATGAATGTCAACACAAGTGAAAAATCGAGAAATCCGAAATCGCCGTTCACGAACAGTTGGACTTCGGGCAAAATTCACGTTACAAAATCGGTTACGATTAACAAATCGCCGGAAGAACTTTACAATTTCTGGCGCAATTTCGAGAATCTGCCGAAATTTATGAACCATCTCGAAGCGGTCAAAAATCTCGACGGCAACCGTTCGCACTGGAAAGCAAAAGCACCGCTCGGTTATTCGGTTGAATGGGACGCGGAAACGACCAGCGATCAGAAAAACGAGAAAATCGGCTGGCGTTCACTCGAAGGCGCGGACATTCCGAACTCCGGCGTGGTCGAATTTAACCCGACTACAAATCGCGGAACGGAAGTAAAAGTAAGTTTAACTTACGAAGCACCGGCAGGAAAATTAGGCGCACTCGCCGCCAAACTGTTCGGCGAAGCACCGAGCCAACAGGTCGAAGAAGATTTACGACGCTTCAAAAGTTTGATGGAAGCGGGAATGAATCTGCAAATCGAAGGACAACCTTCAGGACGCGACGAATCTGCAAAACGCGCTTCGGCGTAATTTTCGAACAAACACGGACGGCAAATCTCTTGTCGTCCGTCGTATTACAGACCTAAAACAAGGAAGGGAAAAATGAATAAGATTGAAGAGAAGTTTATTGACGCTTTGGGGA
Organism: Pyrinomonadales bacterium; assembly: GCA_038200505.1. Lineage (GTDB taxonomy): Bacteria > Acidobacteriota > Blastocatellia > Pyrinomonadales > Pyrinomonadaceae. The sequence goes on from JBBPXX010000138.1 coordinate 12,424, forward strand.
AACTGGAAGCGGACGGGAATGTTGACGAAATTGTCAGTCTTTTCGCCGATGACTGCGAAGTCGGTAACGCGGCGACGCACGAAAATATGAGCGGCACGGAAGGTGCGCGGCAGTTTTGGACAAATTATCTCAAAACATTCGGCGAAATAAAATCAACTTTCAAAAACAAAATCGCGTCCGACGGCACAGCCGCTCTCGAATGGACGGGCAAAGGCACGAGCGCGAACGGAAGCGAAATTGATTACGAAGGTGTCAGCATTTTGGAAACCGACGGCGACAAAATCCGGCGGTTTTTCGCATATTTCAATCCCGCAAAACTGGGACGCGAAATCGAGGAGAAAAAAAGTGCCTGATGAATTGAAAAAGAGCGATAAAGTCGAATGGAACACTTCGCAGGGAAAAACGACGGGAACTGTCAAAAGAAAATTGACATCGCCGATTGATATTAAAGATCATCACGTCGCCGCTTCAAAGGATAATCCCGAATATTTGGTCGAAAGCGAAAAAAGCGGAAAAGAAGCGGCTCACAAACCGGAATCGCTAAAAAAATCAAAATAATATTTATTAAAAGGACAAGGAGGTTTTTGTTATGAAAGCAGTATGTTGGTATGGAAAACACGATGTTCAGGTGATGAACGTGCCTGACCCGGAAATTATGAACGCGCGTGATGCGATTATTAAAATCACGTCAACCGCGCTTTGCGGTTCGGATTTACATTTATACAACGGATATATTCCGACGATGAAGGAAGGCGACATTCTCGGACACGAATTTATGGGCGAAGTCGTCGAAACGGGCGAAAAAATTACGAATTTGAAAAAAGGCGACAGAGTTGTCGTACCTTTTACAATCGCGTGCGGAAATTGCTTTTTCTGTCAGCGCGAAATCTGGTCGTGCTGCGACAATTCAAACGCCAAGCCGTCATTGACCGAAGAACTTTACGGTTTTACGCCGTCGGGAATTTTCGGTTATTCACATATGATGGGCGGATTCGCCGGCGGACAAGCCGAATATGTGCGCGTGCCGTTTGCCGATGTCGGACCGATTGTAGTTCCCGATCATCTCGACGATGAAAAGGTTTTGTTTTTGTCCGACATTTTTCCGACGGGTTATCAAGCGGCGGAAAATTGCGACATCAAAGAAGGCGACACGGTTGCCGTTTGGGGCTGCGGTCCGGTCGGACAGTTTGCGATAAAATCGGCATTTATGCTCGGCGCGGAAACCGTGATTGCAATTGACCATTACGAAGCGCGGCTCGAAGAAGCCAAAGCCTTCAATGCCGGAAACAATCTGGAAATGATTAATTTCGACGACGTTGAAGTTTATGACAAAATAAAAGATTTGACCGGCGGACGCGGAGCCGATGCCTGCATTGATGCCGTCGGATTGGAATCGCACGGCACGTCGCCCGACGCGCTTTTAGATTGGGTGCAGGTCTACGCTTTTCAGGAAACAGGTCGTCCGCACGCGCTCAGGCAAGCGATTTATTGCTGTCGCAAAGGCGGCACGGTTTCGATTCCGGGCGTTTACGGCGGATTCTTAAATCAATTCCCGATGGGCGCGGCGTTCGGCAAAGGTTTGACCTTCAAAATGGGACAAACCAATATGCACAAATATTTGAAACCGCTTCTGTCGGCAATCGAAGAAGATAAGATTGATCCGACATTCGTGATTTCGCATCGTATGAAACTGAGCGAAGCACCGATGGCTTACGATAAATTCAACACCGAGAAAAACGATTGGCGTAAAGTAGTGCTGAAACCGTAGATTAATAGTTTAACCAAAAAAGGTCGAAGTCCGCACAAATTAAGTAATTTGTGCGGACTTCGACCTTTTTTCTAAAGCTCTTCCAAAACTTTTGCCTTCCAACAAGTTAAAAATAGATTCTTTTAGAAACTTGTTATATTATTTATCATCATATCCGATAAAAGTTCCAAATTTAATTCCGAAATGAAACGACAACAATTATTCAACGCAAATATTCGATACGTCATTTTTACAATTTTACTCTCACTTTCATTTTCAATCGGCACATTCGCTCAGGAGAATTCCAAACCTAAAATTCAACCCGTTCTCCCGGCAGACTTCAAATCCGACGGCTGTTCGATGTTTCCCGACTGTGATTACGGAATTTGCTGCGTCGAACACGATAAGGCATATTATGTCGGCGGAAGTTGGAAACAGCGTTGGCGGAGCGATAAAAAACTCTATAAATGCGTTGCGGCGAAAAAAGGTTTTCAGCATAAACTGATTGCGCCGGTAATGTGGCTCGGCGTTCGCGCTTTTGCAGTTCCTTGGCTGCCGACATCTTTTCGGTGGGGTTTCGGCAAAGATGAAATTCGTAGGCTGAATCGCAAGCCGGTCAAAAATAAACAATCTGAGAAAAGGCTTGACCAACCTGACGAAGTATTAGAAATGAAGTAAATTAAACTTTTCATAATCTTTGCCGTCAAAATGGCGGCGTTCCGTCTGATGCCGAAAAAACGAAGTAAAATTAAAAACAAAGCCGAACTTTTAGCCGTGCGTTCGCTGCTCGGCGCAATCGGTGCGCTGCCGCTTGAAACTTCGATGCGGTTTGGAAAATCGTTTGGCAAAATGCTGGCAAAAAGGTTTCCGCAACTGCAAAAAACGGCGCGGCGCAATCTTGAAATTGCAATGCCCGAATTGTCCGCCGAAGAAAAAGAAAAAATCGTTCACGGCACTTTTGAATCTCTCGGCAGACATCTCGGTTTTGTTTCACATTTCAGAAAGTTCAAACACGAAGACATTCACGAACTGATCGAAGTCGTTGGCAAGACAGAAAATTTTGATAAAGTCTACGCGAACGGCAGCGGCGTATTGTTTTTTACCGGACATTTCGGCAGTTGGGAAGTTTTCAACCTTTTGCCGGCGGCGTTCGGTTTCGGAATGAATATTCTCGTGCGGCGCATTGATAATCCGCTTGTTGAAGATTTTGTAGATGCGATGCGGACGCAGTTCGGTTCGGTTACTTTGGACAAAACAAAATCGGCGCGGACGATGTTTCGCGTTTTGCGGAAAGGCAGTTTGCTGGGCATTCTAGCGGATTTGAATGTGCAGGAAAAGGAAGGCGTTTTTGTTGATTTTTTCGGTGTTCCGGCTTCGACGACGACGAGCATTGCCAAACTCGCGCTGGCGACAAATGCCGCCGTTTTGCCCGCATTTGCCGTTTGGGAAGAATCTAAAAAGAAATATGTCGTTTATCTCGAACCGCCGGTTGCGTATGAAAAAACCGAAAACACGGATGAAGACATCAGACAACTAACGCAAGAGATTACCAAAGTTGTCGAAAAATATGTCAGAAAATATCCCGAACAATGGCTGTGGATTCACAAGCGTTGGAACACGCGACCAAAAGGCGAAAACAAAATTTATTGAAGAAGTGTCGGTTTATTTTTTGATGAAGTCGTTATAAGATTACTTCCGTGAATGACGAACCGAGTGAAAACAATTTAACTTCTTCGCTGCCGCGTATCGGAATTACAATGGGCGATGCCGCCGGAATCGGCGCGGAGATTGTTCTTAAAGCACTCGCTGATGAAAATTTGAAAAAAATTTGCCAACCGACAATCATCGGCGACACCGATTTTTTGAAAAAAACGGCGCGGGATTTGAGTTTGAATTTTGATTTCGTCGAAGCATCTGAAAATCCGCCGCCGACGGAAAAACAAACCTCAATTTATAACCTAAATAATCTCACGGACGAAATAAAAACCGGCGAAGATTCCGCATTAACGGGAAAGGCTTCCGCCGAATATATCGAAACTGCCGTCAGACTTTGGCGCGAGAATAAAATAGACGCGATTGCCACCGCGCCGATTAGTAAAAAAGCTCTTTCAATGGGCGGATACGACTTTCCCGGACACACGGAATTTCTTGCTTTTTTGACTGATACGCCGGAATTTGCGATGAGTTTTTTTGCCGACAAACTGCGCGTCGTGTTACTTTCAACGCACGTTTCGCTGCGTGATGCGATTGAATTAGTAAAAAAGGAAAAGTTGGTCGAACTGATAAAATTTTCCCACCGTGAAATTTCCAAACTTTTAAAGAGAGATGCGCGTCTGGCGGTTGCGGGTTTGAATCCGCACGCTTCGGAAGGCGGAATGTTCGGCGCGGAAGAAAAAAACGAAATAATTCCAGCCATTGAAGAATGCCGCGAAAAATTTAACATCAATGTGTCCGGCGCATTTTCGCCCGATACGATTTTTTTGCGCGGTTTTCGCGGAGAATTCGACGGCGTGATTTCCTGCTATCACGATCAGGCGACAATTGCCGTCAAATGTCTGTCGTTCGGCGCGTCGGTCAACGTAACGCTCGGTTTGCCGTTGATCAGAACATCGGTTGACCACGGCACGGCATTTGATATTGCCGGAAAAAACGTCGCCGAGGCTTCGAGTATGAAAGCGGCAATTCGCCTTGCGGCAAATTTATCGGCGAATTCGTAAAGTCGCGCAAAGATTGTTAAGATAAAAGCGAAACGAGGAAATAGATTTTTAGAAATTTTTTATAATGAGTGAACAGCAAAGCGACGAAAAAAAACAAGTTTTGGTTGCAGACGACGATCCGGCGATTCTTCGTCTGGTTAAAGCGATAGTGGAAAAAGAAGGTTATACGGTGCTTTCGGCGCGTGACGGTAAAGAGGCTTACAAACTTCTTCATTCGGACGAAATATTTACGGCGGCGATTTTTGATGTCGTGATGCCGTATATTCAAGGCACGGAACTCGTGCGTTTTATGCAGTCGGAAAAGCGTCTGATGAAAATTCCCGTAATTATGATGACGGCGGAACAAAATCCGCGTCTGTCAAGCGAAAGTTTTTCGGCGGGCGCGATTGCATTTTTGCCAAAACCGTTCACGACTTCGCAATTGCAGACGATGCTACGAATGTTCGTGCAGAAAAATTAGAAAACAGCAAATAAACCGCCGTTTTTCTTGACGTTTTCTTTAACGAGTGTTAGTTTTCAAATCAAATATAAATTTTCTCTGAATATAAATTTTCCCGGAGTTCGATGAGGAGCGATATTGCCTGTGTCAAAACGAAAACTACTTCTTGCAGATGATTCGATAACGATTCAAAAGGTCGTCAACCTAACTTTTGCCGATGAAGGAATCGAAGTTACGACCGCCGGCGACGGCGATTCGGCGATGCAGAAGTTTGTCGAAATTAAACCGGACTTGGTGATGGTTGATGTCAATATGCCGGGAATGGACGGCTATCGGATTTGCGAATTGATCAAGCAGGACGCTGAAACCAAACATATTCCGGTTATTTTGATGGTCGGTTCGTTCGAGCCGTTTGACGAAGAAGAAGCCCGCCGCGTCGGTGCTGATGATTATCTGACCAAACCTTTTCAATCAATTCGGCAGCTCGTCAATAAAGTTTCCACTTTGCTCGATGCAAATACCGGAGAAACCTTCGGTAACAGAGTAAGTTCCGTTGCGGCTAATGAAACAGCTGAACCGGAGAATCAAACTTTCGAGATGCCGACTGTCGGCGGTTTCGGAGATGTCGGATTGGACGATGATATGATTCAAACCAATCAAATTGGGAGTTTGCCTGTTAATGACGAACAAAAATTTGAATCGAATTCGGGTTTTAACAATCCGTCTTTCGAGCTTCCGCCGATGCCATTGAGAAAACCTTACGAATTTGATTTTGAAACACCGGCGATAGAAGATGTTTCCGAAACTAAACCGTTGACGACTGCGGAGTTTGACGAAATCACTTCTAACTCAGCGAATTCGGCAAATGAAAAAACTTTCGATTCGGTTTCACCGGATAGACCTGCTTTTTCAAAGCGATACATCATTGAAGAGCCGAAAGTTTCGGAAAAAATTCCGTCGGAAAGTCAAACTTTTTCGGAATCGTTTTTTGAGGACAAAAATCAGTCCATGCCGATTGAAGAAAAACAGGAAACATATCCGGCATCAAGACCGACTGAACTTTTGAATTTCGACGATTTTAACCTGCTCGAACTTCCGATGTTTGAAAATGAAGAAATTTCATCTGACGTAAAACAAGAAACTCCAACCGATTTTGGCGAACAATTGCCCGAACCGATGCCGGAAATGCCGGAATTCTTGTCAAAAACGCAGGAAACACCGGAAAGACCGTCTGAAATAACACCTGAAACATTTGAAACAAACGAAACATCGGAAGAAACGTCCGCGACATTGCCGGAGTCGGTAGAAATTTCACAAACAACGTCGGAAAGCGAATCGGAGAAGGGATTTTCAGTAATGTCCCCGCGTAGTGAAGCAGAGAGAAATATCGAAACACGAGAAAATTCTGCTCAAGCGATAAATCTTACGCCTGAATTAATTGAAGCCATTGCCACTAAAGTCGCCGAGAAAATTTCCGCCAGAGCCGTGCGCGAAATCGCGTCGGAAGTAAAACCGGAAATGGTGGAATTGATTATCAAACGAATGGCGGAAGAAAAAATGAAAGAATAATCAAACCTAAAGTTCAAAGTTCAAAGTTCAAAGTTTTAGAAGTCCGACTTTGAGCTTTGAACTTTGAACTTTTGAACTTATGGAACTCGAAAAAGCATACAATCCAACCGAAGCCGAAAGTACGCATTACAAAAAATGGGAAGCAAACAGCTGTTTTGCGCCCGAAATCAATGAAAATCCGAACGCCGAAGCGTATTCAATCGTCATTCCGCCGCCGAATGTTACAGGCAATCTGCACATGGGACACGCGCTTCAGCATACTCTGATGGACGTTTTGACGCGCTGGAAACGGATGCAGGGTTATAAAACTTTGTTTCTCGTCGGCGTTGACCACGCCGGAATTTCGACACAGTTGATGGTTACGCGGCAGCTTAAAAAAGAAGAACATAAAACGCCGCAGGATATTGGCAGAGAAGCGTTTACGGAAAAAGTTTGGGCGTGGAAAAATCAATACGGCGACACGATTACCAAACAAATTCGCCGCGAAGGTTTGTCAGTTGACTGGTCGCGCGAACGCTTTACGATGGACGAAAGTTTATCAATTGCCGTACGAAATGTTTTTGTTCAATTATATGAAGAAGGCTGGATTTATCGCGGAAATCGAATTATAAATTGGTGTCCGAAGGATAAAACCGTGCTTTCGGATTTGGAAGTCAAAGAAGAAACGAAAAAAGACGGAAAACTCTATTATTTGCAATATCCGGTCAAAGATTCGGACGTAAAAATCACGGTGGCGACGACGCGCCCCGAAACGATGCTCGGCGACACGGCGGTTGCGGTTAATCCTGACGACGAACGCTACACTGATTTAATCGGCAAAACCATCGAACTTCCGCTGACAAATAGAGAAATCAAAATCATCGCCGACGAATATGTCGAATTGGATTTCGGAACGGGCGCGGTCAAAATCACGCCCGCGCATGATCCGAACGATTACGAAATCGGAATGCGGCACAATCTCGAACAGCTCAACGTGATGAACAACGACGCGACGATGAATTCAAATGCGGGCGCGGATTTTGAAGGTTTGGACAGATATGCGGCGCGTGAAAAGGTTGTTGAAAAGTTTGAAGAATTAGGTTTGCTCGAAAAAATTGACGATTATGAAGTCGTTTTGCCGCATTGCGAAAGATGCAAAACCGTCGTCGAACCGCTTTTGTCGGATCAGTGGTTTGTCAATATGTCGGAAATGCGCGATTTGGCTTTGAATTTGATGCGAACCGAAGGAGTGCCGCATTTTTCGCCGCAAGTTCCGCACGAAAAAGTTTATACAACGTGGCTTGAAAATCTAAAAGATTGGACGATTTCGCGCCAGCTTTGGTGGGGACATCAAATTCCCGCGTGGTATGACGAAGACGGCAATGTGTTTGTCGCCAAAACCGAGGAAGAAGCGATTGCAAAAGCCGGAACAAAAAATCTGACGCAAGACCCGGACGTTTTGGACACTTGGTTTTCGTCGGCGTTGTGGTCGTTTTCAACTCTCGGATGGAACGGCGACACCACCGAAACCGAAGATTTGAAAACATTTCACCCGACGAATGTTCTTGTAACCGGACGCGATATTATTTTCCTTTGGGTTTCGCGGATGGCGATGACTTCGCTGAAATTCGTCGGCGAAAAACCTTTTGACGACGTAATTATTCACGGCACGGTTTTGGACAAAAACGGTCAGCGAATGTCAAAAACGAAAAATAACGGCGTTGATCCGCTCGATGTTTTCGACAAATACGGCGTGGACGCTACTCGAATAACTCTGGCAGATTCCGCAACCGGCGCGGATTTCGCGTGGCGCGATGAAAAGGTCGAATCGTTCCGCAATTTCGCCAACAAAATCTGGAACGCGACGCGCTTTTGCCTGATGAATTCCGAGGGCGCACAGGTTGACGAAACATTCTTGAATCCGAAAAAAGAAGTCCGCCAAATCGTCAAAACTCTCGGCAGCGAATTACGCGAATTGGACGAAGAAGACGAAGAATTTCTTGACAAAATAGTTCCCGAATTTGCCGAAGACAATCCAAAGGAAAATCTTTCGATTGCTGATAAATGGATAATTTCGCGTTTTAATAAAACGGCAATCGCGTTGAATAAAGCACTCGGAACATATCAATTTCACGAAGCCGTTCAGCTTCTTTATCATTTTTTCTGGGACGATTTTTGCGATTGGTATATCGAACTCGTCAAAGACGAAATTACGTCCGAAAATATCAACACGGCGCGAGATGCGGCGCGGTCGCGCATCATTACACTGATTGAACAATCGCTGCGTTTGCTTCACCCGTTTATGCCGTTTTTGACGGAAGAACTCTGGCATAAATTGCCGGAAACTTCTAATGCTCTCCATAATTCCGCTTATAAAAATGCCGACGCGACGATAATGCTCGCTGATTTTCCGAAAGGCGACGCTTCGATGATTGACGAAAAAGCCGAAGCCGAAATGCAAGCCATTATTGAACTTATTTCAAAAGTTCGCAATATTCGCGCCGAAATGAACATCAAGCCGTCGGATAAACCGGCGATCCATATTGCGGCAAACGGCGATTTACAAAGAATTTTCCGCGAAAACGAAGCGCAAATCTTAAAACTCGCCCGCGCGACGGATTTGATTATCAATGAATCGCTCGACGTTCCGAAAGCGTCGGCAAAAGCGGTCTTGACAGGGGGCGCGGAACTCGCCATTCCGCTCGAAGGTTTGATAGATTTTGACAAGGAAATCGAACGGCTCGAAAATCAAATTGCTAAACTCGATGTCGAAGGCGAACGGCTTGAAAAACAATTGTCGAATAAAAATTTTGTTGAAAAAGCACCGCCGGAAAAAGTTGAAGAACTTCGTGCGCGTCTGTCCGAAATCGAAAATCAGACAAAGACCTTGAACGAAAATCTGAAGTCTCTGCAATAAACAAAACGAGTTTAGACAAAACATCTGCGCTCGTTTTGTTAAAAAATTTAGCAAGGAAATCTAAAATTATTCGGCGGCGAATAATAAATCCGGTTAAATTTCAAATCCGCAATCAAAGTATATGAACCCAACCGAAATTTTTATTAATCAAAACGGACGTTTGCGGAGCGGTTGGCGTTTTTTGATTTTTTTGTTGACAGTTTTGTTTGTATCATCCTTTTTCGGCGCGGCTGTCAGAGAAATTCTTTACCGACTGCCGATTGGTTTTGACGAAAATAGTCTGCTTTCCTTTATTTATCCGAATTTTATTCTGCTGACAGTTGCGATTTTCGTCGGCTGGCTGTGCGGAAAATTTCTCGAAAATCTGCCGTTTCGCGCACTCGGTTGCTGGTTCACGAAAAATTGGCTGAAGGATTTGAGTTTCGGTTTGATTTTTGGTGCGAGTTCGATTCTGGTTGCCGCTTTTATCGGAGTGATTTTCGGCGGATTGAGTTTTGAACTAAACCACACGAACGGACAATCGGCAATTTTACTGACTTTGGGCATTTCACTCGGTGTTTTCGCCATCGGCGCGGCTGCTGAAGAAGCGTTTTTTCGCGGCTATATGCTACAAACTTTTGCCCGCGCACAACTTGCTTGGCTTGCTATCGGCTTTACTTCGCTTTTTTTTGCGTCCGCGCATCTTAACAACCCGAATGCAAATTATATTTCAACTCTAAATACAGCTCTGGCGGGAATTTGGTTCGGCATTGCTTATCTGAAAACGCGGAATTTATGGTTTGTTTTCGGACTGCATTTAATGTGGAATTGGGTGCAGGGCGCGATTTTGGGTTTGCCGGTCAGCGGAATTACGGAATTGACAACCGCGCCGCTTTTTCGTATTTCTGAATTCGGCGCGGAACAAATAACCGGCGGCAATTACGGCATCGAAGGCGGAATCGCCTGCACGATTGCGATAATTTTTTCAACGATTTTGATTTGGTTTTTGCCGTTTCTAAAACCGACGGAAGAAATGCTGGATTTAACGAGTCAAGAAAATACTGCGGCTGAAACGCAAATATAATGCGGTTTTTCTTACTTTGAAAACTTTGCCGATTTAGCCTTCACCGTTTCGCGTAAAATTCTCGAATGCGGTTCGATATGCACCAAAACATCGGCGACACCGTGTTCTGAGGCAAGCAGCGCGTCTTTGACCTGATGCCCGATTTCGTGACCCTTCCAAACGGGAATGTCGCCGTCAACTTCAACGTGAATGTCAATCCAGCGATGCAGACCGCTTTTGCGGATGCGGCATTTTTCAATCTCCTTAACGCCTTCGACGGCTTGTGCGACTTTTCTTATTTTATCTTCATATTCTTTTGTCGGCGCAACATCCATAACTTCGTTCACGCCGTCCCTGAATAAATTTGCGCCGTTGTAGATAATGACCGCACAGGCGATGAGTGCCGCCCAATCATCCGCGCTTTCGTAACCTGCGCCGCCGATAATAGCAATTGAAATGCCGATAAAGGCGGCGGTAGAAGTCAGCGCGTCTGAAAAATGGTGCATTGCATCGGTTTTCAGAGCAGTGCTTTCGACGGATTCACCGACGTTTGAAACAAATTTTGAAAGAGCAAATTTGACGATAATAACGCCCACCAAAATAAAAAGCGTGAACCAGCGCGGAATTTGGTGCGGAGTCAGAATCTGTTTAACACTTTCGACGATAATGACGATTGCCGCGATAATCAAAGCCGCCGCCGCCGCAATTGCCGCCAGCGGTTCGGCTTTTCCGTGTCCGTAAGGATGATCTTCGTCGGCGGGTTTAAGCGATATTCGCAAACCGCCCCACACGACGAGTGAACTGACGACATCCGCGCTCGATTCGATGCCGTCGGCGATCAATGCGCCCGAATTGCCGAGAATTCCGCCGGTAATCTTGATCGCGGCAAGTCCGGCGTTAATAAAAACACCGACAAGCGGCGCGTTAGTTATTTTTAGTTCATCGCTCACAAACTATTATGTTATTTAATCTGAGTCTTGAGTTGAAATCAAAAAGAAAATTAGACGCTGATTTTCGCGGATTAAGCGGATCAACGCGGATTATTTTTGATAAATGTTCGGCGGCATTGATAAATATTTTCAAAAATCAGCGAAAATCCGTCAAATCAGCGAAAATCAGCGTCTAATTTTCAACTCAAATTTCAGGTTCATTTATCGCTCGAAATTCTCATCCAATGCTTCTAACAATTGCACAATGTGTCTTTTGTTTTCTCCCAAATCACTTTTGCCCGTGCGTGACTTTGAATGCAAATCAACCTTTATTTTGTCCGTGCCAACTTTTTTTACTGCATTTATTTCCAAGTCATCCTTAAAAAAAGCAACCGGAACTTCGACGATAAGCGTTGCGGAATGATGTTGACTTTCATCATTACCATCTTCGCCGCCGCCGCCGCCGCCCGCCAATTTCCAATTTTGCCCGTAAGTTGTCATCGTCGGAATCAATTTTTTCGTTTCTTCGACAAAAGTATCAAAATCAACTTGGTAATAGCGCGTTTTTAAAATTTCATCTTTTGCATCGTCGGACGTTTCCGCAACATTTCCCGGATTCGTAATCGCCAAACCTGCCAAACCCGCAACCGCAACGCCCGCCGCGATGCCTAATATTTTGATAATATTCATAGTATTTTAATGGTAAATGATGAATGGTGAATTTCAGAATTTTAATTCATCATTCACCATTATTCAAATTGTTTGAATTTTAAAAGAAATATCAACCGCCTTCGCCGAATGAGTTAAACGTCCGACGGAAATCATATCAACGCCGGCTTCGGCAAACGAACGCACCGTGTCGAGATTCATTCCGCCGGATGCTTCGAGCAGAACATTCGGATTCATATTTCGCGCCATTTCGACCAGTTTTTCCGCTTCCTCCGGCGTTTGATTGTCGAGCATTACAATATCCGCGCCCGCTAAAATCGCTTCACGAAGCTGCGCCCAGTTGCTGATTTCAATTTCGATTTTGTGCAGATGCCCGACCTTTAATTTCGCCGCCGTAATCGCTTCGGTAATGCCGCCCGCCAATTCGATGTGATTGTCTTTTATCAAAACGCCGTCGTCCAAACCGTAGCGGTGATTTTTGCCGCCGCCGACTGTAACCGCATACTTTTCGAGCATTCGCAATCCGGGCGTAGTCTTGCGCGTGTCAATAATCTGCGCGTGTGTGCCTTCGACAGCTTTGACATACTGCCGCGTCAACGTCGCCACACCGCTCAATCTTTGCATCAAATTCAGCGCAACTCTTTCACCCGCTAACAAAATATCAGCGTAACCTTTTAGCGTAGCGAAAATCGTTCCTGATTCAACTTCGTCGCCTTCGGAAACCGTCGCATCAATCTCGGCATTTTCCGGGTCGAGATGCGCGAAAACCGCTTCTGCAACTTCCAAACCGCAGACAACGAGGTCTTCCTTCGCCAGAAACTTTCCCATTCCGCGCACATCCGGCGGCACGGTTGACTGCGTTGTAATATCGCCGCGTCCCAAATCTTCCGCCAAAAATTCACCGATAGAAGCGAGCAAATCGCCGTTTTCAAGCCACATCATAATCTTTTTATCCGCTGCTGATCACAATCTATATTCAACTTGGAATTATCAGATAATCGAACGCTAAACGCAAAATGTTTCGTCAGATAATTATTAATTTGATATAGAAACGAGGTCAAAGCGAAGTTGTTACAACCGATCAATATTTGTTAAGATGTTAATCACAAACAATTTAGGTTTTCAGACTCCATTATTTTCTATCAAAAATTCGAGGTAATTTATGAAAAAACGTATCGTTCCGTTTTGTGTCGCTCTTTTTTTAATCGCGGCGCAAATGCCGATTTTTGCACAACAAATGAATAATTCAAATAAATTTGATAAAAGCCGTTATGCCGTAAAGTATGAGAAATTCATTTTAGACAACGGTTTGACATTGCTCGTTCACGAAGATCACAGCGTGCCGATTGTCGGCGTAAATATGTGGTATCACGTCGGTTCACGCAACGAAAAACGCGGCAAGACGGGATTTGCACATCTGTTCGAGCATTTCTTTTTTAACGGTTCGGAAAATCATCCGTCGGGTTTCCGCGAGGCGATGGACGACATCGGCGCGAATAATCGGAACGGGACGACGAACACCGACCGGACGAATTTTTTTGAAGATGTTCCGACTTCCGCGCTCGAACGGACGCTTTATCTCGAAGCGGACAGAATGGGATTTTTGGCGAATTATATTTCAAAAGAAATGCTCGAACGCGAACGCGGCGTTGTGCAGAATGAAAAACGGCAGGGTGAAAATCGTCCTTACGGCGGCGTTTTTTCCGAGATCAGCGAGAAAATTTATCCGTATTCGCATCCTTATTCGTGGTCAACAATCGGTTCGATGGAAGATTTGAACGCGGCGAAACTCGAAGATGTCAAAGAATGGTATCGAACATATTATGGACCGAATAACGCTGTCATTTCGCTTGCCGGAGATATTACGCCGCAGAAAGCACTTGCACTTGTTAAAAAATATTTTGACGGCATCAAACCCGGACCACCGCTTCCACGAACAGAAAGATGGATTCCGGCTTTAGACCGAAATATCCGTGACGAAATGCAAGATCGTGTTCCGCAGGCACGGATTTATCGCGTTTATCACGCGCCGACTTGGAAGGATTTGGAATTACAGAATTTAAGCCTTTTCGCCGACGTTCTGGCAGGTTCAAAAAGCGCACGGCTTGATAAGAAACTTATTTACGAAAAGGAATTGGTAACTGATGTTTCGGCGTTTGTGAATGACGGCGAATTGGCGAGCAGTATAAATTTTATCGCCACGGTCAAACCGGGCGTAAATCCGGCGGATGTCGAACGCGAAATGGACGCGATTATTAACGAAGCGTTAGATAAAGGCGTTACGAGCGAAGAATTAAAAAGAGCGCAAAACCGCAATCTTTCGGACTTTTTGCGCGGCACGGAAAGGCTCGGCGGTTTCGGTGGACGTTCGGATATTTTGGCGGAAAGTATGACTTACGGCGGGCAACCCGATTTTTATCTGAAACGACTGGAAGCGATGGCAACTGCCACGCCTGAATCTGTTAAAGCAACGGCGAATAAATGGCTTAGAGCGAATAATTACACGATGCTCGTCAAACCGTTTGAAAATCTAACGGCGGGAAAAACCGAAATTGATCGAAAAATTCTGCCCGCATTGAGCGACGCGCCGGAAATCAAATTTCCCGAAGTTCAACGCGCGAAATTGAAAAACGGTTTGAATGTGATTTTACTCGAAAGACATTCCGCGCCGATTGTAAATGTTGCTTTGGCGGTTGATGCGGGTTACGCTTCGGATTCGCCGAACAAAGCGGGACTTGCATCGCTCGCGCTCGGACTGCTCGACGAAGGCACGAAAACGCGCGATGCGTTTGAAATTGTTAATCAACTCGATTCGTTGGGAGCGCGGCTTAATACGGGAAGTTCGCTCGATTTATCGTTTGTGCGCCTGCAAGCGACTTCGGAAAACTTGAAACCGTCGCTTGGAATTATGTCCGATGTCGTTTTAAATCCGGCGTTTCCGAACGAACTTTTTACGATTCAAAAACAAAACCGTATCGCGCAAATCGGTCAGGAAAAAGCTAATCCGAACGCGCTTGCTCTGCGAATTCTGCCCGCGATTCTTTACGGCGCAAATCACGCTTACGGCACGACGGCTTCGGGAACTGAAGGCACGGTGCAAGCAATTTCGCGCGAAGATTTAATCAAATGGCATTCCGATTGGTTCAAACCGGGAAGTGCGACAATTATCGTAACGGGCGACACGACGCTGGCGAAAGTTACGCCGATGCTCGAAGAAGCGTTTGGAAACTGGAAAGCGGGAACTGCGCCAAAGAAAAATGTTTCGACGGTGGCAAAAACGTCGGGCAAGAAAATCTATCTGATTGACAAACCCGGCGCACCGCAGTCAACGATTGTCGCCGCGCACGTTTCCGAAGCAAGCGGACAACCCGAAGATTTGGCGGGCGAACCGCTTTTCCGCAACTTCGGCGGAATGTCCACATCGCGTCTGAATCGGAATTTGCGCCTTGATAAACATTGGAGCTACGGAACTTCGGGCGCGTTGCGCGACGCTCGCGGACAGAGAACATTTCTCGTTCTCGCGCCCGTTCAGACGGATAAAACGAAGGAATCAATGATGGAAGTCAAGCAAGAAATCGCCGATGTCGCCGGAAATCGTCCCGTTACGGGAGAAGAATTCGAGAGCATTATGCGAAATATGACGCTTCGACTTCCGGGCAGATTTGAAACGCTTTCGTCGCTCGAAGCGGCGGCGATTGATCTGGTGGATTACAATTTGCCTGATAATTACTGGACGAATTACGGCGCAAAAATGCGCGGTTTGACCGAAGCACAACTTACTAACGCCGGAAAGAAATTTGTTCGTCCCGACGAAATAATCTGGCTCGTCGTCGGTGATGTTTCAAAAATTGAAAAAGGTGTTCGAGAACTCGGTTACGGCGAAGTTGTTAAACTAAACGCTGAGGGTGAAGTGATTAAATAATCTGAAAAGCAAAAGGCTTTTGGAAAATATCAAATCCAAAAGCCTT
This sequence comes from Pyrinomonadales bacterium, assembly GCA_038200505.1. GTDB lineage: Bacteria > Acidobacteriota > Blastocatellia > Pyrinomonadales > Pyrinomonadaceae. The sequence goes on from JBBPXX010000138.1 coordinate 28,400, forward strand.
TTCTTTTGTGCCGTAAAAACCGGCAAATTATACGGAAATGAGTAAAACAAATAAAAAAACCGTTTAGCTTTTTTGCTGCAAACTTTCTAGCCGTTTGCCGACATCGCGGAAATCTACATTTTCCGCATAGAGTTTTTCAAAATATTCGACAGCCTTTTTTCTGTCGCCGCCGGCTTCGTAACAATTGCCCAATTCGTAGTATAAAGCCTGCTTTTCTATATCTTCCAAGCCGTAAACTTCCAAGCAGCGTTTAAACCACATCAGCGCAAGATTCGGCATCTGCTTTTCCATAAAACAATGTCCCAATAAATTTGAACATTGGAAAAACCGGCGCGTTTCGTCATCTTTTTCAATAAGATTTATCGCCTCCTGAAATTCTCTGATAGCTTCTTCCGTCAAACCCATTTCCTGATATGCAACTGCTGTATGATAATGTATTTCGTAATCATCTTCTGCTTGCGATTTGCCGTCTTCAAACCCGAATTCACTTTTCAGATCGCTCAATAGATCAACTTTGGTTTCAACAACAATTTCAGCCGTTTTCTGCGGAGCAGCTTCCGGCTGCCCGACAGGTTGTGTATCGGCAGCGAGTGTATCGGCAGCGAGTGTTTGAAGAGAGTTGTCCAGCAACCGATGAAGTTCTTGAAATTCGGCGCGATTGCCGTATTGTTTTTCGAGCGCATATAAAGTTTTGTTAGCCAAATCCTTATAACCCTGCGCGATGTAAAATTCAACGCTTTCGATCTCTTTTTGCAATTGCAGTTCGTCGGAAAGTTTAAGTTCTCCGGTGTTTTTCCCCGCTTCAATCGTTGAAGAATTCGTTTCTTCAACAATCATAGATTCGTTGTCATTATCTTTATAAACAACCGCTTCGTCACTATAAAAATCAAATTCCCTGACTTCTTCCAACAAATCATTTTGAGATAAATCATCCGCTTGAAGATTTTGAAATTCGTCTTTGTTCGCAAAATCAAAACTACCGTTTCCGTTGTAGAATTGTTCGTTATGTCCGTCTGTATCGGTTGTTTCCGCAACGGAAACATTTTCAAACAAAATCGCGTCGGCTGAATCTTTTTTATTTTCCGGCAAATCAATCGGTTCAAAACCGTGAGCGACATTTATTTCCTGCAATCGTTGCGCGTAAGAACTTTCCGCCGGACTCATCATAACCAATTGCGAAAGCGCGTGTCTTTCATCTTCGACGGCATCGAGAATTTTGGCGGTTTCGGCTAATCTTTCCAGAGATTTTTTAAGTTCCGTTTCGTCGCGCTGCCAACCGTAAAAACGCACGAGCAGCCGCAAACCTTCAATATGTTCGGGATTTCTCGCTAAAATTTCATTTGCCCACAAAAAGAAATCCTCGCTTTGTCCGCCAACCAAAAGATGTTCCGACGACATTGAAAGAATCCGCGCCGCCGCATTCAAATCGTTATTTTTCAGATAAACTTTTACGAGGTCTAAAAATTTCGGATAATTGGCGGGTTCTTGCTGCACCAATTTTATAACAGCCTTTTCCGCTTCCGCCGGATTGTCCATATCGAGATAGCAATCAACTAAAAGATACAAAATATCACGGTTATAAGGCTGTTCTTCGAGAATACCTTCGAGAATTTTTGCCGCTTCGTCGGCGTAACCCAAACCGATTTGTGCTTTGACCAAACCGTTCAACGCCCGCAGATAATTTTTCTTGACTTCCAGAGCTTTTGAAAATGCCGCCAAAGCCTCTTCATATCGTTCCTGCTCGGTCATCCGCAAACCGGCTTCGGTAAATGCCTTTGCGGCTTCGTCGTGCTGTTCTTCCTGCCAGCAAACCTCGGCAATTTTCAAATAAATATCGGTGTTATTCGGGTCGAGTTCGGCAATCTGCTTCCAAATCGCCAACGCTTCAATTTTTCGCCCTTTACGCTGATACTGTTCGGCAAGCGCAGTGTAATGTGTCCGCGCTTCGGAAACCGAGCCTTTTGATTGATATAGCTGCGCCAATTTTGCGGAAACTTCCATCGAATTCGGCTCGATGCGCGAGATTTTGTTGTAAATCGCAATCGCTTTATGAGCAAATCCCTGCGTGTTGTAATATTCGGCAACTTGTGTAAAACATCCGACGGCTTCACGCTTTTCGGAGTTTTTCATATATAAATCGCCGAGAATATTTAAGGTGCTGAAATCTTTCGGATTATTTTCAATAACCCTTTGATATTCGCTGATCGCCGCCCGTATTTTGCCTTGCGACAAAAATCGTTCGGCATTTCGCATCGCTTTTGTTTTATCGAAGCTCATTGTGGATTAAATGCCTCTGAAGTTTGAATTTTTGTTTTGAAAAGTTTTGAGATTAAACTTTATTGAAGAGGAAGTGATAGCAGATTAAAGTATTTACTTAATCTCCAAAAATAAGTTAGCACGTTCTAACAAAATGTGTCAACGGTTTTTAACATTCTTTGTCATATTTTTAATAACAGCTTAATTTACGGATAATTTACCCGTCTTTGATTTTTCGCGCATATTTCCTTAATCTTAAAATATCTCACAGTAACAAAAGTTGAGTAAAAATGTTATGCAAGCACTAATTTTAGCCGGCGGAAAAGGCACACGACTTCGACCTCTGACGGTTTACACGCCAAAACCCGTCGTGCCATTATTGAATCGTCCGTTTTTGCTTTATCAAATCGAGATTTTGCGGCGGGCGGGAATCAAAGACATTACACTTTCGCTCAGTTATCAGCCTGATAAAATCAAGCATCTTCTCGGCTACACTTTGGATAACGGCGTAAATCTGCGTTATATAACCGAGCCTTCGCCGATGGGAACGGGCGGCGCATACAAATTTGCGGCTGAACAAATTCGTGAAACGACCGTTGTTTTCAACGGCGACATTTTGACGGACGCGAACATTTCCGAAATCGTCAACTTTCACAAGGAAAAGAAGGCACAAGCGACGATTGTTTTAACGCCCGTCGAAAATCCTGCCGATTACGGGCTTGTCGAAACCGACGAAGAAAATCGCGTTCTGCGTTTTTTGGAAAAGCCGAAACCGGAAGAACTCAAAGATTTGACGACCAAAAATATCAACGCCGGAATTTATGTTTTGGAGCCGGAAGTTTTGGATGTAATTCCCGAAGGCGAAAATTATTCGTTTGAATATAATGTTTTTCCCGATTTGTTAAAGCATCAAAAATCTTTTTACGGATATGTTTTGCAAAACAATTACTGGCGCGACATCGGAAATCCCGACAGTTATTTGAACGCTCATCACGATTTTTTGAACAATCGAATAAAAGGATTCAAAATCGAAAGACAAAACGATTCTGAAATAGCGACAGCCGCATTTATTGACGAAAAATCCGTCGTCGGCGCAAACTGCATCATCAAACCGAATGCTAAAATCATCAATTCGGTGATTGGTGAAGGAGTTCACATCGAAGAAAAAGCAATCATCGAAAATTCGGTTATCTGGGCGCACACACGCATCGCGGGTTCGGCGGAAATAAAAGACGCGATCATCGGGCGCGGCTGTTACGTCGGCAGAAATGTTTCGGTTGGCGCAGGCGCGGTTTTAGGTGATAAAACTTCACTAACCGATTACACAAAAGTTTGAAATCAATCTAAATGAATCGTATAACCGAAAAATTCAATCAACTAAAATCCGAAAATCGCGGCGGATTTATTCCGTTCATTGTGGCGGGTGATCCGAACCTTGAAACGACAAAAAAGTTGGTTTTGGAATTGGCAAAACAGGACGCAAGCGTCATCGAACTCGGCGTTCCGTTTTCCGATCCGGTTGCTGACGGCGCGACGATTCAGGCTTCCGGCGAACGCGCTTTGCGGAATTCTATTACCGTCAAAAGTATATTGAGGATTGTTGCGGAGGTTCGCGCCGAAAAGTGCGAAACCCCGATTATTTTGTTCAGTTATTTCAATCCGATTTTGCAGTTTGGACTGGAAAAGTTTGCACACGAAGCGAAAAAGTCAGGCGTTGACGGTGTTTTGATAACCGATTTGATTCCCGAAGAAGCCGTAGAATTTCGCGGCATTTTAGCAGAAAAAGACTTGGCTTTAATAATGCTCGCCGCGCCGACTTCGAGCGATGAACGGCTTAAAAAAATCACGGAAAAAGCGAGTGGTTTTGTTTATGCTGTTTCGCGGGCGGGCGTAACCGGCGCACGAACGGAACTGAGCAATGATGCTGAAAATTTGGTTGAAAGACTGCGAAAATTTACCGATTTGCCGATTGCCGTCGGTTTCGGCATTTCAAACGCCGCACAAGTTACCGAAACGTGGAAATATGCGGACGCGGCGGTTGTCGGTTCGGCGATTGTCGCGGAAATGATGCGCCTTGCACCAAATCTTGATGAAGTTCCAAACGATTTTGTCGAAAAATTAGGCGCGTTTTCTCAGAATTTGCTGCCGGTAGAAAACTGAAACACAGAAAAATTTTACAGGGATAACAAGATAGACAGGGATAAATCTTTAATTAAAAATCCTGTTTATCCTGTTATCCCTGCAAATTGCTTTTTGTATTTTGTAAAGTTATTTTCCGAGCAAAAATATCAGAGGAATTTCAACTCTTCCGCCCCAAGATTTTTCCGTATGGTCGTCGCCGACGAATTTTCGCGTGATCCAATTTTTGCCTTTTTTGTAACCTCTTTTTTTCATCAAAGCGTCGGCTTTTATTTGATAAGGTTCATATTGCGCGTCAAGACCTTTCGTGCCGTAATCGAAATAAATTTTATGTTTTTTCGGCGACGGCAGATATTTTTCCATATAATTTAAAATTACGCCTTCGCCAAGCGGATATTGCGGCGAAAGACACGCTGCGCCGCCGAAAATTTCCGGGTACTCACCAATAGCGTAAAGCGACATCAATGCGCCCATACTCGAACCGATTATAAATGTGTTTTTACGGTCTGTTTTTGTGCGGTAACTCGCGTCAATAAAAGGCTTTAACTCTGAAACGATGAACTTTAAATATTTGTCGGATTCCGCGCTGTTTTTGTCAATTACTTCATTTTTTCTTTTAACATTATCTCTGACATCAAACGCTCTCTGCGGCATAAATTCGATAGTTCGGCGCGGCGTGTTCCAGATTCCGACGACAATTGCAGATTTTAATTTATTCGTTTTGATAAGTCTTGTCATCGTTTCATCAATGCGCCATTCGATTTTACTTTGAGAAGTTTGCGGACTGAACAAATTTTGCCCGTCGTGCATATATATCACCGGATATTTTTCGTCTTTGTTTTCGTTATAATTAGGCGGAAGCCAAACGTCAACATTTCGCGCGTCGGTAATTTTGGACGGAAAATCAGCGTAACGATAAACTTCACCTGTTACATTCGCTTGTTTGACGGGCGTTTGTGCAAATAAAATTAAGGGAAAAACTGAGAAAATTAAAAAGATTACAAATTTCATTATTTATGATTTTACTTCGCTGTTTTCAGAAATTACATCCTTAAATTTATTATAGAGGAACGAAATTATCAGCAGCAAAACGCCGAGCGAAATAAAAACGACAGTTTTTGAAATCGTGCATAAATCCGCGATGTCGTAAAAGAAAAGTTTGACCAAAGTGAGCGCAAATAAAACGATTGCGCTGATGCGGAGATGTATTTTCCGTTTGTAAATTCCCAAAGCAATCATCGCCAAAGCGTAAATTCCCCACAAAATGCTCAAACCTAATTTATAAGAATCGGCAACGCCGAAAACGTCCATCAAATTCAACAATTCACTGCTAAAAATCCAAAGCAGCGTCAGATAAGAACCGATGTCGAAAATCAAATCCAAAGGCAAATCGGGAACAAAGTCGCGGACAAACTTTTGTTTGAAATACTCGTAATTGGCGGCAATCAAACCGGCGGCGAAAGCGTAGGAAATGTATCGAATAAACAGATGAAAAACGCTGCGGCTGAAGTATTCGGCGTTTGTTTCGGTTGCGGAGGTTTATAAAGAGGAACATCTTCGCGCGGAATCGGTTTTTTTGGAGTTTCGGTTGGCGTAAAAGCGGTTCGATTCGGCTGAACTGTTTTGAGATTTTTGATTTCTTCACGAATCAAATTGATTTCACGATAAAAATAATCTTGATATTCGACCATTTTATCGAGTCGAGTTTGGAGTTTTTCGATTTGCTCGTTGCTGTCATTCATCTGATCTGAATTCGGGTTGAAGGGAAATCTGTCTGCCAAATAAATCGCCTTTGCCAAAATTTGATTGGCTTATGAAGTTTAACATTGTCACCGGAAACAATTGCAAGAATTTTTTTAGGATGATTGCTCGATGACTCAAAAAAAGGCGCACTGATTAAAACTTTAAATTCTATTAAGAGTATTTTGTAGGAAAACTATGCTTTTTTGCTATTATTTAAAGTCAAAATGGTAAATCAAAAAGTTTCCGCTTTATCAATTAAAAATATCTGGAAATATTACCGCCGGACGCTTCGACTGCGCTGGCAGTATTTTAAGATAAAACTCCTCAGTCTTTCGATAAAATTCATACCAAAAGAACAGCAGAGGGTTTTTATACTGACTTTGATTATCGGTTTAATATGCGGTTTGGCGGCGGTCGGATTTCATTTGACTATTTTGAAAAGTGAAGAACTGCTGATTGATTCCGTTTTGCAATCCACGACGGCGACGCATTGGTTTTTGATTATCCTTTTGCCGACAATCGGCGGATTGCTCTGCGGATTTTTGATCAGTTACGTTGCTCCCGGCGCACGCGGAAGCGGAATTCCGCAGGTCAAGGTTGCCTATACGATCAAAGGCGGGCGACTTCCGATGCGCGATGCGGTCGGGAAATTTTTTATCAGCGCACTGCAAATCGGTTCGGGCGCGTCTTTTGGGCGCGAAGGTCCGACCGTCCATATTTGCGCGACTTTGAGTTCGTGGCTCGGCAGAGTTTTTGCGCTTTCACAATCGAATCTGCAAAAACTTCTGCCTGTTGGAGCCGCTGCCGGCATCGCCGCCGCTTTTAACGCGCCGATTGCCGCCGTTACTTTTACGATTGAAGAAATTGTCGGCGATCTTGACCAAACCGTTTTATCGGGCGTGATTGTCGCCGCCGCGCTTGCGAGTGTGATCGAACGCGCCATTCTCGGCGAACATCCCGTTCTCAGCGTCGGACAACAATTCGGGCTGCACAATGCTTCATCTCTGATTTTCTACGCCGCGCTCGGATGCACCGCGGCGGTTATTTCACTCGCTTTTACCGAATCACTTTTAAAACTTCGTGTTCTTTTCGGAAAATTAACGATAATTCCGGTTTGGATGCGTCCCGGAATCGGCGGATTAGTTACCGGAATTTTGATTTTGACGGCTTTATTATGGCTGAATTCAGGCGGCATTAACGGTTCGGGATACGATGTTCTTTCATCTGCTCTGTCCGGCGAATTGGCTCTGAAAACTCTGCTCGCACTTTGCATTATAAAATTGATTGCCACGGTTTTTTCATACAGTTCGGGCGGTGCGGGCGGAATCTTCGCGCCTTCGCTTTTTATCGGCGCGATGCTCGGCGGCGCAGTCGGCTTTCTTTATGTCAAAATAATGAATGAACCGACAGCGGAAATCGGCGCGTTTGCGCTGGTCGGAATGGGCGCGGTTTTTGCGGGAATCATTCGCGCCCCGATTACTTCGGTTTTGATAATTTTTGAAATGACGGGAAGTTACGGTTTGATTCTCCCGTTGATGCTCGCCAATATGACGGCTTACGGTTTGGCGCGAAAATATCGCCCGACTCCGATTTACGAAGCGTTGCTCGAACAAGACGGGATTTTTCTGCCGCACGCTTCCAAGAAACTGCAGCATTCGCTTGACTCCTTAAAGGTCAGCGAAGCGATGACGACTAATGTTTTCACTTTGAACGATGAACTTTCAGTGGCGGAAGCTCTCGAACAAGTGAGAAATCTGGAGTACACGATTTATCCGGTTCTCAACGCGACATCGCACTGCGTCGGAATGATTAGCGAAGTTCGACTTCGGCGAACTTTGGCGGAAAACGGCGGCAAAGAAAAAATCGGAAAATTAGCGGACAAAAATTTTAATGTTACGCCGAACAAACGTATTCGTTCGGCGATTACGCGAATGAACAACGCCGAAGTTCGCCAATTAGCCGTAATTTCGCCGGAAAACCAAAAGTTTCTCGGAATAATTACAATGACCGACATCGTTCGCGCCGAATCCGAAGCAATTCCCGCAGATCAAGGTCTTTCGACGACCGTAACTCCCGGATTTAATGAAACAAAAATTGGTATCTCGCGCTCCAACGAAATATAATCCGGTTAAAAAATTATGAAAAGAGTAACTAAAGAGAAAAAAGATTTTGTAATGAAGACGGTTTTGTTGATTTCAATAGTCATTGTTTTTGCAAATACCGGCAAGGCGCAGAACACGGATGATAAGGAAATTATTAAAATTGACACTCTTTTGGTGAATGTTCCGGTCATTGCCAGCGATAAGGACGGGCGCAATATTTCCGGTTTGAAAAAAGAGAATTTTTCAGTTTTCCAAGACGGCAAAAAACAGGAAATCGAATTTTTCGCCGACGAAGATGCACCGATGAACGTGGTAATCCTCGTTGATTCGAGTTACAGCACCGACAAAATACTTGGTGATATTAAAGAGTCTGCGCGTGATTTTATCAAAATTTTTCGCGCCGAAGACAAAGGAATGATTGCAAGTTTTGATTATAAATTGAAAATTTTGAGCGAACTTACTTCCGACCAAAACAAATTAACGAAAGCGATCAATAAAATCAGCATTGCCAAAAAATCCGGTTCGGCAATGCAGGATGCGATGTTCGAGATTATAAAAAAGCACTTTGCCGATGTAAAAGGCAGAAAAGCGATCATCGTTTTGACCGACGGCGCAGTCGGCGGCGGTATTATCTCCAATCAGAATATTTTAGACACATTGATTGAATCCGATGCCTTAATCTATCCGATAATTTTCAAATCAGGGCAGGATTTGAGCTTATATTTTCGACCTTCAAAAATGGTTACGATGGTGGACGGTAAAAAAATAGACGGCGGCGAACTTCTCAAACAACTCGAAGACGCAGACAATCGGGCGATAAATTTTACAAAAACATTAGGAGATTTAACCGGCGGAAAATTTTTCGCCGCCGATTCTACCGATTTAACGGAAACCTTTCAAAAAATTGCCGATGAATTGAAAAAACAATATCTCGTCGGCTTTTATCCGCAGAATCTTGACGACGGAAAACCGCATAAAATCGAGGTAAAAGTTGATTTGGAAAACATTACGGTCAGAACAAAAAAGGTTGTTAAATCTCACTAAATCGAATAAATTCAAATTTGAGAAAATATAATATGAAAAGAACAATAAAAGCACCGACCGGAACGAAATTAACCTGTAAAAACTGGCTCTCCGAAGCCGCTTATCGAATGATTCAAAACAATCTCGACGCTGATGTCGCGTTTGATCCCGACAATTTAATCGTCTATGGCGGACGCGGAAAAGCAGCGCGAAATTGGGAATCTTTCGACGCGATTCTTGAGAGTTTGAAAAATCTTGAGGCGGATGAAACTTTACTTGTGCAGTCGGGAAAACCAGTTGCAGTTTTCAAAACTCACACGGACGCGCCGAAGGTTTTGATTGCGAACACGAATATCGTTCCGCATTGGGCGACGCAGGAACAGTTTGATAAATACGAACGGATGGGTTTGATGATGTATGGACAAATGACCGCCGGAAGCTGGATTTACATCGGCACGCAGGGAATTTTGCAGGGAACTTATGAAACTTTCGGTTCGCTCGCAAGAGAAAATAATTGGGGCGATTTAAAAGGGAAATTTGTTTTGACCGCAGGTTTGGGCGAAATGGGCGGAGCGCAGGCGCAGGCGATCACTTTTAACGGCGGTGTCGGTCTGCTTGTTGATGTCGATAAATGGCGCATTGAACGGCGTTTGCAGTTAAAACAGGTTGATCTGGCGACGGAAAGTTTGGACGAAGCGTTGGAAATGGTCAAAGAATACACCGGAAAACGCGAAGCCAAATCTATTGCACTTTTGGGAAATGCAGTTGATGTTCATTGGCAGATTTTGGAACGCGGAATAATTCCTGATGTCGTTACCGATCAGACTTCCGCGCACGATGTTTTATACGGCTACATTCCCGTCGGCTTATCAGTCGAAGAAGCCAAAGAATTACGCGAATCGAATCAGCCCGAATATGAAAAACGCGCAATGGATTCGATGGCGCGGCACGTTGAAGCGATGTTGGAATTTCAAAAACGCGGTTCAATCGTTTTCGATTACGGCAACAATCTGCGTCAACGTGCCAAAGACAACGGCATCGAAAACGCTTTCGATTATCCGGGTTTTGTTCCCGCCTACATTCGCCCGCTGTTCTGCGAAGGCAAAGGACCTTTTCGTTGGGTTGCATTAAGCGGCGACAAAGAAGACATCTACAAAACCGACGAAGCGATGATGAATCTTTTCCCCGAAAACGATCATTTGATCAAATGGCTGACGATGGCGCAAAAGGAAGTCGAATTTCAAGGTTTGCCCGCGAGAATCTGCTGGCTCGGTTACGGCGAACGCGCCCGCGCCGGATTAAAACTAAACGAAATGGTTGCATCCGGCGAACTCAAAGCACCAATCGTCATCGGACGCGATCATCTCGACTGCGGCAGCGTCGCCAGCCCGAATCGCGAACCCGAAGCGATTAAAGACGGCTCGGATGCCATCGCCGATTGGGTTTATTTAAACGCAATGATAAACGCCGTCGGCGGCG
>JBBPXX010000139.1:0-8703 GCA_038200505.1 Pyrinomonadales bacterium
GCATATCTCCGGACTGAAAACCGCGTGTGAAACAATGCACTCTTTGTTCTGACGTGCCGTGCGTGATCGAATGAGGCACGACGTAACCTTGCGTCCGCTTTTGAATCGCGTCGTCGCCGACGGCTTGCGCCGCCCGAATCGCTTCCTGAACATCGCCGACTTCCAAAATACCTTTTTTCTGCACATAATTTCCCCAGATTCCGGCGTAACAATCGGCTTGCAGTTCAATGGCGATTGATTGTTGATTCGAGCCGCCGCTTTTCATATTTCCCAAAAGATTTTGAACGTGATGCCCGACTTCGTGCGCGATCACATACGCTTCGGCAAAATCGCCGGGAGCATTAAATTCGTTTCTCAATTCGCGGAAAAAACTAAAATCGAGATAAAGTTTTTCATCCGCCGGACAATAAAACGGTCCGACTGCCGAACTTGCATAACCGCATGCCGAAGGTGTCGAGTTGTCAAAAAGCACCAGCGTCGGCTCTCGGTATTGAATTCCGGCTTGCTGCGGAAGTATTTCGTTCCACGCTCTTTCGGTAGATTTTAAAACAAACCCGACAAATTGTTTATTTTCATCGGTTTGCGCCGGATTCTGCTGAGTTTGTGTTTGTGTCGCCGGTGCCGAACCGCCGCCGTTTAATAAACTCGACAAAGTGCTTGGGTCTGCGCCGCACATCCATAAAACAAGTATCAGCAACAATGTTCCGATGCCGCCGCCGCCGAGGGCAATTCCTTTGCCGGACATTCCGCGCCGGTCTTCGATATTTGAACTTTGCCCTTGATTTCTCCACTGCATAAATTTTTTCTCCCTTTTGAATAATTTTCCTGCAAAATGTAGGAAAAGTTTATCACTTTGTTTTGTCCGACGTAAAATTATATTTTAGATTGTAATGAATTTAATAGATTGGCGACAAAGCGGAAATTATTTTGATTACAAAGATTTACCGATATTTTATCGTTTCAGTCGAAAATCCGGCGAAGTTTTGCTGTGTCTGCACGGTTTCCCGACTTCTTCTCACGATTATCATAAAATCTGGAACGCGCTCGCCGAAAAATTCGCCGTATTAACTTTTGATTTGATTGGTTACGGATTTTCGGCGAAACCCGTAAATTTCAATTACACGACGTTTAATCAAGTTGATATTTTGCAAGGTCTGCTTGAACATTTACAAGTTAAAAAAGTTCACATTCTCGCGCACGATTACGGCAATACGATTACACAGGAACTTCTCGCCCGCGATGAAGAAAATCGTTTGAATTTTACGATTGAAACGATTTGTTTTATGAATGGCGCGTTATTTCCCGAAACGCATCGCCCGATTTTGGCGCAGAAAATTTTACTCAGTCCGATTGGTTTTTTGTTCGGCAGATTGATTAGCGATCCAAGATTTAAACAGAGTCTGGCTTCGATTTTCGGCGAAAAAACTCAGCCGACTGACAAAGAATTAAACGATTTTATCGAAGTTTTCAAATATAACGGCGGGCGAAAAATCGCTCATAAACTCATTCGTTATATGACGGAACGCGAAAAATATCGTGAGCGTTGGGTCGGCGCGTTACAGGAGATGAAACAACCGTTTCGCTTTATCAACGGTTCGGCTGACAAAGTTTCGGGCGCACATCTCGTTGCAAGATTCCGCGAAGTCGTGCCTCATCAAACCGACATTATCGAACTTCCCGAAATCGGACATTTTCCGCACTTTGAAGTTCCTGATGTTTTTTTAGCAAAGTTTTTTGAATTTCACCGATTAAACTTTAAAAATTTGTAAATCTTTGATTTTTCGAGATTTTACAAAAAAATAATTTATGCAAAATCTTGACAGAAACAGAGTTAGGGCATTATCATCTTCACTAAGCCCAAAAGAGTTTTTTCTTCCAACTATTTTCAAAAAGGACATTTATTATGATTAAACTTGATATTGTGAACGAAGTGGCTGACAAAACAGGCGTTGCAAAGCAAAAAGCCGAACAGGTGGTTGATGCGCTTTTTAACGCGATGAAGGAAGCTATGGCAAACGGCAGTCGCATCGAACTTCGCGGGTTCGGCGTTTTTGTCGTCAAACCGCGCAAACGCGGCATCGGACGCAATCCGCGCACCGGCAAGGAAGTTCCGATTCCGGCGGGAAAAACAATTCGCTTTAAGCCGGGTAAGGATTTGCAGGCGAAAACCGTCAAAAGTAAAAAATAGGATTTTGTAACAAGACGTAAATCGTAAATCACACGAATAATGTAGTTTATTTTCGCCGTTGATTTGCGATTTTACATTTGCGCTTTGCGGGATGTCGGATTTAAATAAATTAACAAATCAGTTTTTTGACCGCCGCGAAGCGATGCGTCCGAATGCGAAAACTTGGGCGAAACACATTGTCTTGCTGCTCATCGCGTTTTTTACCGTAACGGTTGCGGGCGTTTTGCAGCCGTTCGGAATTGTTGAAATTTTCCCGAATGTTGACCCGCAAACTAATGCAGAAATTCTTCAGTTTTTTCTTTCTTTTCCCGCGCATTACTTCGATTTAATTTACACGACAATTCAGCGTCTTTTTACCGATTTTGAAACTTTGAAATACGGAATAAAATTTTCGATTTCTCTTTTGGCAATTTTAACGGCGCACGAATCAGGTCATTATATCGCGTGTCGGCTTTACGGAGTTGACGCGACATTGCCGTATTTTATTCCCTTGCCGCCGCTGATCGGTCCGGCGGGAACATTCGGCGCGTTCATTAAAATCGTGTCGCCGCTGCCTTCGCGCCGCGCCACTTTTGACATCGGCGTTGCCGGTCCGATTGCCGGATTTATTGCACTGATTCCCGTCCTAATTATCGGACTTTTGACAATGGAACAAGTTTCGCCCGAGCAAGTCGTCAATGCTCAAGCGGGATTGCATTTTTCCGATCCGTTATTAACTCAAATTTTTGCATTACTTCTCGGATTAGATACAAATCTCGGTTATTTTAATCCTTTTCTGGCGGCGGCTTGGATTGGTTTGCTGGTTACGAGTTTGAATTTGATTCCGTCCGGGCAACTCGACGGCGGACACGCTGTTTATGCAATTTTCGGCGGGAAAACTCATCGCTGGACGGGCAGAATCGCCTTTGTCGTGATGGCGTTGATTTCTCTGGCAGGTTGGTTTATTTACAGCAGTCCGAGCGGTTTTTTATTTGTGATTCTGCTCGGCATAATGATGCGTGTCGGACATCCTGAACCATTCGACGACACGCCGCTGAACTTCACGCGAAAACTTGTCGCGGTTCTGACGCTCATAATTTTTATTTTATGTTTTGTCCCTTTTCCCATACAGATAAAATAAAAATTGAAGACCACCTGAAAATAAATTAATTCATTATTTTCAAAAATCAAAAAAAAATGTTGACAGATTAAACGATTTGACTAATAATGCGTCTTGCACAAAACAAATAACACGCAGGATTCATAATAAATAGGAGTTGCTGTATCGTTTGCTCAAAGCTATTTTTGTGAATCACTGCAAAATCACTCAATTCCCATGGAGAATAAAATGAAAAATTTAATTTTTGTCCTGCTTTTGTCATCCGTGTTTGTCTTTACGTCAAGCGCACAGACAAATCCGGCAACCGATAAAAAGACAGACGCACCAACTGCCAAAGAGGAAAAACCTAAACGACAAATTTTCCGCGCTAACAAAGATCAAGTTACTCAAGCGCAAACCATGCTCAAAGAAAAAGCAATGTACAGCGGCGTGGCAACCGGCAAACTCGATCCCGATACGCGAACTGCTTTGAAAAAATTCCAATCTGAAAACGGTTTGAACGCGACCGGAACATTGAATAGAGCGACGCTCGAAAAAATGAACATCGAATTGACGGACAAACAAAAGGAAATTCCGATTCCGGCAAGTTCTTACGCAACGGCGGCAAAAGACAATAAAACAGACAAGCCGAAGCGTGTAATTTTCCGAGCCAATAAAGAACAAGTGATGGAAGCACAAAAAATGCTCAAGGAAAAAGCAATGTATGACGGCGAAGCAACCGGCAAACTCGACGATTCGACGCGCACGGCTTTAAAAAAATATCAGTCTGAAAATGATTTGAACGCAGCCGGCACATTGAATCGAGCGACGCTCGAACAAATGGGCATTGCATTAACCGATAAACAAAAGGAAATGCCTGTTTCGCCGAATTCATCCGCGACTGCAATGAAGGAGGACAAGTCTGACAAACCGAAGAAAATGATTTTCCGCGCTTCAAAAGAGCAGATAATGCAGACGCAAAAAATGCTCAAGGAAAAAGGAATGTACAGCGGCGATGAAACCGGAAAACTCGATGATGCCACCCGCGAAGGTTTGAAAAAATATCAGGAAGCAAACGGTTTAAAATCAACCGGAACGCTAAATCAGGTAACTTTAGAAAAAATGGGCATTAAACTTACCGATAAACAAAAAGAGAATGCAAAAATGGATTCTCAATAAAGATTGGGTAAGGTCAAAAGAAAAATTTACGTTACTGAATCGCAAGCCAAATAAAAATTGTTTAATTTTTATTTGGCTTGCGATTTTTAATCGTATTTGAAACTTATTTTGAAACTGCTTTGGTCAAAAATCTCAAAACTGAAGTTGAAAATCTAAATTTTAAAAATAAAACTTATGATTGGCAATAAATAATTATGAGTAATTTATCCGACATCGGTTTTCCCGTCCATAACGAGCAGGACGTAAATGTTTTGATTACCGAAACAATCAAATATGTCGAATCAATCAAATGTCCGCAAGGTTTTTATCTGAGATTTGCCGACGCTTCCGGCGCGGAAATTTATTTGCAGGGAAATCCCGACCAAGAATTGATTGGTTTTAATCCCCACTTTGACGGCGAAAGCCGCCGCGCTGTTGGTTTAGAAAGAAAAATTGAACGCGATTCTTCGGAACTCGACGGCGGTTTTTACGCTTGGGCGAACCCGACAAACGAAACTATTGAATCCGGCGAATATCCTTTTATTTTTGATGTGCCTGATTTTCGTTTGGCAGAAATAAACGATTTCCCCGCGATTAGAGAAATTCAATTGACGGCTTTTGCCTCGAACGATTTTAAGATTTTTGCGGACGAAAAAGAATTTCGCGCCGACGAAAATTGGAATCAGACGGCGACAAAATCATTTATGCCAAGCGGATTATTTTTGCCCGACGACCAAAAAACAGAAATTGAATCGCCGCGCCCGATTGGAATATTTGCGGGCGAAATAAAAAGGTTTGAACTGAAAACTAACGAGTTGTCGAACGAAAACTTTTACTGGTTTTTGGTAGAAACGCTCGGCGGGGAAGTTGATGTCGTCGCGGATGTGAAATTAGTTCCTGTCGAGCCGCAAATAGGCGGAATTGTCAGCGGACAATTTTGGCTTTCGGGGAAAATTCTCGATGCGGAAGCCCGCACGGAGTAAGGGCGCATTTCTGCAAAATTGTTCAGATTATTTCAAGCAAATCTGCCAATTCCTTCGGCAAAGGCGCGTGGAAATCCATTTTTTCTTTTGTTTTCGGATGCGTGAAAGATAATTTTTCGGCGTGAAGAAAAAAGCGGTCTAAATTGTTTATCGCGTGTTTGATTTTTGCATCGGAAATCGTATTGTCGCGCCCTTCGTTGTATGTTTCATCGCCGACGACCGGATAATTGAGAAAAGCTAGATGAACTCGGATTTGGTGCGTTCTGCCGGTTTTGATTTCCACATCGAGCAAGGTAAATTTCTCGAATCTTCGCCGAACATTCCACAAAGTCAGCGCGTGGCGACCTTTGTTGTTGATCGCCATTTTCATTCTGTTCCACTTGTCGCGCCCGATTTTTTCTTCAACTTTTCCGCTTTCGCGGCGAATCGAACCGTGAACCAGCGCGACGTAGGATTTATAAACTTTGCGGTCGTGAAACTGCTGCGAAAGATTCTCGTGCGTCGCTTCGTCCTTTGCCACGACGATCAAACCGGAAGTGTTTTTGTCTAAACGATGAACGATTCCGGCGCGTGATTTTCCGCCGAGTTGGGAAAGATTTTGAAAATGATACATCAGCGCATTGACCAATGTTCCGTTTCGCACACCAGTTCCGGCGTGAACGATTAAACCCGCCTGTTTATTGATGATTATTAAATATTCGTCTTCGTAGATAACTTCAAGCGGGATGTTTTCAGCCTCAACCGATTCGACAATCGGCGCGGTCAGTTCGACTTCGATTTCTTCATTTCCGCGAAGTTTATAAGAAGATTTCGCATCTTTTTCATTAATTGAAACATCGCCTTCGCTAATCAATCTTTGCAGACGCGCACGCGACCAGTCTTCAATGTTTTCGGCTAGATATGCGTCAAGCCGTTTGCCGACATCTTCCGGCGATACCGTAAAATTCAGGATTGTATTTTCTTCACTCACAAAAATATTATTGCTTTTTATAAATATAAAAACCAATCTGCATCAATGAAAATGCAAATCGGTTATAAATTTACAAAATTTGTCGAAAAATTAAGCCGAATTTTCGATGATTTTTTTCGCGGTTTTCAATCGCCAAATCATAAAAATAACTGCGCGTGCCGCAACAACCAAACTGATAATCTGCGAAGTCGAAAGTCCTGTTAAATCCGTCAAACCGAACAGATTGCCGCGCGGATCATCGCGGAAAAACTCGATTGTAAAACGAACAATCGGGTAAAGAATCATATAAGCGATCAAAACCTGTCCGTTAAAAATTTTCTTGCGGTGAAGATAAAGCAGAATGCCGAACACCACGAGCATCGCAAACGATTCGTAAAGCTGCGTCGGATGCAGATAAGCGTTTTCGCCCGCTTCGGTGTAAATCGGAACGCCGGTAAATTCGTGCGCGTGTTCGGTGAAATGAACGCCCCAGAACAAATCCGTCGGTTTTCCCCAACAGCATCCGGCGGAAAAACAGCCTTGCCGCCCGAAAAATTGTCCGAGCGCAACGCCGGGCGCGAATGCGTCGGCGACTTTCCAAAAGCTAAATTTGTAATAGCGAATCAAAATCGCCAGCGCGATAAATCCGCCCAAAAATCCGCCGTAATAAACGCCGCCGGAACGCAGAAAATCGAGTGAAAAGATGTTGATGTTATCTTCGGTAAAAAACATCAAAATCTTTGAACCGAGAAGACCGCCGATAATCGTCCACAAGCCGAGATCGTAAATACGTTCCTTCGGTAAACCGTCGCGTTCAGCGAGTTTTGCGGCAACATATAACGCCAACAACAAACCGACGGCGAGCAAAACGCCGTAAGTATTTATCGGAAAATTACCAATGCGAAAAAGTTCTGGATACATCGTTTCTGTTAGTTGTTATTTGACGGTTGTTCGTTGTTCGTCTTAACAACAGCCAATAATTTTTATCCTGCGTTTCAATTTCAATTTTATTGTGCGAAAAAAATTTCCGCTAATTAATTATAGAGATTTGTCGAAAAAAATGTCCTTACTCAAAATCTTATGATAAATTTGAGAAGATTCAAGAGCCTTTTCGGAATATTTGGAAAATGATTTCAGTATAAAAATAAAAAGGACCTAAAAGAATTTGAAAAATTTCAGTTTATGAACATTAAGATATAACTAATTTTTTGAAAAGCTAGGTTGAAAGAAAAACTTTGAATTGTCAGTAATAAATTGCATTATTTAACGTCGTCATCGAACAAATGAATTCCAAACGCGATTTAATTCACGAATATGTTTTGTATTTACAGGTTGAAAAAGGTCTGGCAAAAAATTCCGTCGAAAGTTACGAAAGAGATTTGGCGAAGTTGCGCGTTTGGGCGGAGAAAAATAATTTCGACGTTGTAAATTTGACGCGAAAAGATTTGCGCGAATGGCTGATTGATTTGGCGGGCGAGAAACTTTCGGAAAACTCCAAACGCCGTTTAATTAGTGCTTTGCGCGGATTTTATAAATTTTTGCAGTTTGACGGACACATCAAAAAAAATCCGGCGGAAGATTTGATTGCGCCGCAGAAAGGCGTTTATCTACCGAATTTTTTAAACGAAAATGACATCGAAATCTTGTTTGCCGTGCCTGATACTTCCGGGGAAATTGGTTTGCGCGACCGCGCGATTTTAGAATTGATGTATGCCTGCGGTTTGCGCGTTTCCGAAGCGGTTGATTTGAAAATCGGCGATGTAGATGTTGATACAGGGATTTTGACCTGCACCGGAAAAGGCGGCAAGACAAGGCGCGTTCCAATCGGTAAAAGCGCAGTTGAATGGCTGAAAAATTATCTAGCATTGCGGCGCAAAAAGGAAGACATCGAAATACATAACCTTTTTACGACGAGTTTAGGCAAACCGCTGAACCGCCAAACGATTTTTAAATTTATCAAAATATATGCAGAAAAAGTCGGACTCGAAGATGTTTCGCCGCACACTTTACGTCATAGTTTTGCGACGCACTTGATTCAGCACAGCGCGGATATTCGCTCGGTTCAGCAGCTTCTCGGACACTCTGACATTTCGACGACACAGATTTATACGCATATTACTGATGCTCACTTGCGAAAAACTTACGAAAAATTTCATCCACGCGCCCGCCAAATGAGCAATGAGGACAAAAATTAAAAGCAAAGTGAAATTCCTTTGTCAAGACTTGCAAATCAAAAAGAACTTGGCTAGTATGTAGAATTTGCTAATCAGCTCAAAATGTTGATAATGGCAATATGGATTTTGCTCGCATGGGTGGTCGAGCGGTCAAAGGCAACGGGCTGTAAACC
>JBBPXX010000140.1:0-44860 GCA_038200505.1 Pyrinomonadales bacterium
AAAAAGTAATCAGGTATTTTGAAAATGTTCTGAGTTCGCGCTTCAGCGTGCGCCTGCCAGCGAAGCGCGGCAGGCAGACAAACTAAAGTTTGAACTCAAAACGCAAAGTAAAATCCTGCAAAACTTTTGCTTACCTGCTTACTTATCCCTGTCTATCCTGTTATCCCTGTAAATTATTTTCTCTTTACAATAACCAGAGTTATATCATCATTTGCAGGCGCGGTTTGCGTGAATGAAGAAAGTGCAAATTCGACTTTATCACGCAAGCCGGAGGCGGATTTTTGCAGATTTTCGCTGACAACTTTTGAGAGTCTTTCCATTCCGAATTCTTCATCTTTGATATTTACGGCTTCGGAAACGCCGTCGGAGTAAATAACGAGTGCTTCGCTTGATGCAAGTTGAAATTGTCCGACTTCGTAATCCGCCATCGGCATAATTCCGAGCGGAAAACCACCTGATTCGAGTTGTTCGACTTTGCCGTCGGCGCGTCCGACGAGCGGCGGATTATGTCCGGCATTTATATAGTTTATGATTCCCGTTTGCGGGTCGAGTTCGGCGATAAAAAGCGTTATAAAACGATTGGTCGGTGTGTTTTCAGCCAAATATTCGTTGATGGATTTGACCATTTGATGCAGCGAAGTTCGGGCTGCGACCTGCGCGTGAACCGAAGCGTGAAGGCTCGACATCAAAAGCGCGGCGGCTGTGCCTTTGCCGGAAACGTCGCCGAGCGCAATCAGCATTTTGCCGTCGTGTGTGGTGAGAAAATCGTAATAATCACCGCCGATTTCGTAACAGGAAAATGAAATTCCCTGAAATTCGTAATCGTTCATTATCGGCGGCGAGGAAGGCTGAAACCGCTGCTGAATTTCGGTGGCGAGTTCTAATTCGCGCTCCATTCGTTCGCGTTCGATGCGTTCTTCCAGCAATTGCGCGTTTTCCACGCGAATCGAAGCAACCGAAGCCAAAGTCGTTAAAATTTTCAAATGATCTTCGGTAAATGTAGATTTATCGGTTGGCGAATCGGCGTAAATAATGCCGAAAACGTCATTTTCGCTGATACTTAGCGGAACAGCCAAAACCGAGCGAATTCCCAAAAGTGCCATCGTTTGGCTGGCGTAGCGCGGATCGTGCTGTGCGTCGGCGGTCAAAACCGATTTTCCGTTATTCATTACTTCGTCCATCACGGTTCGGCTGATGCGGACTTCTTCGACTTTTTCTTCTTTGCCGCGCACGCGGGCGACCATAATTTTCATTCCGTCCGGTTCGTCTTCGTCTTTTAGCAAAATCGCGCACCGTTCCGCCGGAACAGCTTCAAAAACGAGTGAAGCAACTTGATTTAACGTATCGTCCAAACCGCTTGCCGACAGAAGTGCAACGCCGACTTTGCCGATTAAGCCGAGCAGTTCGTTGCGCGTCGAAAATTGCGATTCGAGCATTTCCGCCGTTGATTTTTGCTGACGCGCAAAGGAAATCGTCATCGAAGGATCGAGTGCCTGCGTGTTGTCGGAAATTAAAGTCGCGTTCGTGTTTTTTTTGAGCCGTTCATCTTCAAAAATTATTGTTGTTTCGCCGATCTGGATTTCGCCGCCGGAAACCAGCGGAATCGGCATCGAAACGTGCGAACCGTTATAGCGCGTACCGTTTGCCGAACCCAAATCCTGCAGCCAATAAGCATCGCCTTCCTTTCTGACTTCCGCGTGAAGACGCGAGGCAAAAGCGTCGGGAATACAAATATCGCTGCGGGCGGAACGTCCGATTGTTACACGAAGACGCGAAAGCGGAAATAATTCCGGCGGACGATCCGAAGTTTTGATAATAAGTTGGGGCATAATTTCAACTACGAATTACTGATTACTTTAGTTTTCCTACCATAGACGACAACCGTTCCGGCGAGAAAATCGTGTAAAGCGCGTCCTTTTTCGTTCAAAATCGGCAATAAAAATCCTAATCCGAAAATCAAAAAGCTCAGCGGATAGCCAATCAAATGACGTATTAAAAGTGAAATTAAAGATGGAGCATTACCATCGGTTTTAACAATTCTTAATCCGGTCAGCATTTTGCCGATGCTTTGCCCGTTAATTAAAGGAAAAATCACAAAATTCGTCAAAATCAAAAGAATCAAAATCAACCACCCGGCATTGCTGACTTCACTATTGAGAAGTTTTGAAGGTTCGATACCCATCATTCTGCCGATTATCAAACTCGAAACAGGAACTGCGATAAG
The DNA here is from genome assembly GCA_038200505.1 of Pyrinomonadales bacterium. Classification (GTDB taxonomy): domain Bacteria; phylum Acidobacteriota; class Blastocatellia; order Pyrinomonadales; family Pyrinomonadaceae. The sequence continues at coordinate 2,225 of JBBPXX010000140.1, forward strand.
TAAAATATAGTCAATCAAAATCGCGCCGCAGCGCAGGGCAAACGGAGCTTTAAGACGCTCCGCGTCAAAGTTGACGATTACTTTCTCGGTTTTAATTCTTCCAGCCGGAACGGTTCTTTCTACTCGCGCACTCATAAAATATTTTTTTTGCTGTTCGGTAAAATTTAAGATTAACCGATAATAAAATGCAAGGTCGTATCGCCTAATCTCAATTTATCGCCGTTAGCCAAAGGATACGGTTGATGCGGCATCAACCTGACGGTATCATTGACGGTGGGCAAAACCACCGTGCCGTTTGAAGAACCTAAATCTTCAACCATAAACTGACTGCCTTCGCGCCAAATTCGAGCGTGGCGGCGCGATATTTTGGTTTGCGGATCGAATTTGGACAAATCAACTTCGGGAAAAATGTTCGACTGCGGATCGCGTCTGCCGACCAGATTTTCGTCTTTTTCGATGCGGTAAGCCGGTGTTTCGAGTTCATTCGTGCCGACAATCAAAATCTTCGCCGTCAAAGGCTGCGGAGCGAAATTTTCTCCGCCTAAACTTTGTTGAGCAAGCGGTTGTTTCGCTCCGCAAAAAGCGCAGAACATATCCGTTGCAACAATTTTTTGTCCGCAAAATCCGCAAAAAACCGGCTGATCGGACAAACCGACGGGCGGCGATGTTTCTTTTATTCCAAAAGTAACATCATTTGCATTTAAATTTTTCTGATGCTCTTCAAGTGCGCGGCGCAAATCGGCGGCTGATGCAAACCGCTGTTTGGCGTTATATTCAACCGCCTGCATCAAAATCTTTTCCATTTGATCGGACAATTGCGGATTTATCTGGCGCGGACGCGGATGTTTTTGGAAATCGAAAATGAGTAGCGGATTGCTTTGCGGGTCTGCGCCCGTCAAAAGATGAAACATCGTCGAACCGAGCGAATAAATATCGGAACGCGGTTCGACATTTCCGCTAAAAAGTTCGGGCGGCGCGTAACCCATTGTGCCAACTGCCGTTACGCCTTTTTCTTCCTTGTTGATAAACCTCGCAATGCCGAAATCAATCAGCATTACACGCCCGGTGTTGCCGTCAATCATAATGTTGGCGGGCTTTAAATCACGATAAACAATCGGCATTTCACGATTGTGCAGATAATCCAAAACATCGGCGACTTGAATACCCCAATCGGTAACGCTTTTTTCGTCAATTCTGCCTTCGGGCGCGGAACGGATTCGCGCAGACAAATCGCCGCCCGAAATATATTTCATCACGAGATAAAATCTGCCTTCTTTTTCGTCGAAAAAGTAATCGTAAATCGTCGGAATCGCCGGATGATCGAGCGTGGATAACAGCAAGGATTCGCGTTTGAAATCGTTGACGGCTTTTTCCTGCTGTTCGCCTTCGATGTAGGATTGAACCATTTCCTTAACGGCACGCAGAACGCCGCCGAGATTTTTGTCCGAAGCCAGATAAACCGCGCCCATTCCGCCGCCGCCGATTTTCCGCACGATTTCATAACGGTCATTTAAAATCGTGCCTTCATCCAAAGGCTTTAATTTCGCGCGGCTTGTGCCGTCCGTGTCGCCCTGTCCGATGTTCGGCGTTGTATGGGAACGGCTTTCTTTTTGCTGTTCAGTTGATTCTTTTTGTAATTTTACTGCCGCCGATTTTTCCGAATTACTTTCGGTAGATTCTCGTTTGTTATCTTCCTCCATTATCCGCACCGAATCGAAACGCGGCGACGGACAAGCAATTTCGGGAAGTTCCTCGGCGGGTTTGGCAACCGGTGTTTCCAAAACCAAAGATTTTTCCTTTTTTGAAGCAAGATATTCGGCTTTTTGTTTCCTGATTTGTTCATTCATCGAATCGGAAGCAACATACGGAAGCGTTGCGTCGAAATCAATTGCAACGGCGGGTTTATTTTCTTCCGAAGTTGTTTCCGGTTCTTCGGCTGACGGAATTTCTTTTATTTCTGCTTCATCGTATGACATTAAAGAAGATTCTGTTTCTGATCTGATATTGGCTTCGGCATTGGCTTCGTCTAAGTCTATATCCGGGTTTTCACTTTTAGCGTCGGCAGTTTCGAGTTTGTTTTGAGATTCTTCTTTTTCCGATATTTCCTCTATTTCCTCAAAATTTTCGGAAGAATCTTTTAAGGAAATACCCGAATCGTCCGCTAAATCACTTTCGCGCTCTAAATCTTCGGCTGGGATTTCAACCGAGCCGGTTTTTATTTCAAAATTTTCTTCTGTAACGCTGCTTGCGTAATCTCCGGTTTTTGTTTGATCTTTGGCGGTAATCTCGTTTTTTTCAACCGCGTCGGCAGTTTCTGCTTTTGAATCTTCCGTAACTCGATCAGCAGTATTTTCAGTTTTTTCAGGATGCGGGATTACAATTGTACTGCTCAACGCATCCTCTTCGTCATTTTCAACGACGATAGGTTGCAGAGAAATTCCGCAAAAAGGACAGAAAACTTCATTTTCAGCGACTTCCGAGCCGCATTCGTGACAATAAGCCATTATTTTATAAAACTTTCCAACCAAAAATGTCGGATTTTCCTAAAAGATTATTCATTCGTGTAAAATCGCAAAAAAGTTTTTCCGACGATAATTTCATCACCGTCATTTAGAATATGAGGAGTTCCGGGAATCAAACGCCGCCCGCGATTGATATATGTGCCGTTGATCGAACCTAAATCTTCAAGCATAAATTTGCCTTTATCGTGAACAATGCGGGCGTGGCGGCGCGAAACTTTAGCTTCGGAATCGTGTGCGTCCAAATCAACGTCGGGGAAAATTCCGTTGTCCGCATCCCAGCGACCGATGTTGGATTCGCCCGAAGTCAATGTAAATTCAGTGCCGACGGAATCTCCGCGTTCGATAACCAATGTCGCGTTGACACCTTTTACTTTCGGCGGAATTTCTTTTTCGACAGCAATATCTTCCTGCACTTCAACAATAGAAGGAATTCCAATCGAGGTAACATTTGAAGATTGGAATACAGGTATTTCGGAAACTTTCTGTTGAAAATCAGGTGATCCGCCGTTATTTTGCTTTTCCAATGACGTGCCGCACTCATCGCAAAATTGTGAATTTCCGGGATTTTCCGTCGCGCAGATTTGGCATTTTATCATTTTCGTTTTACCCTGCGAATTTTAATTATGAACCATTTTGACCAAAACATTTTAACCCGTAATCTTCCGTTCGTAAATCGTAAATCTTAGGTTGTCATTAGTCAATAGTTATTTATTCGGATTTTTAATACTCAACACTGAACAAAAATCTGCTTTTCGCCTTTTTTGAAACTCTTTTCTCAGTTTTGACGTAGTAGGAGTTTGACGCGCAACCAACTAATAATTTGCGTTAAATCAATATTTAGATTTAAACAAAATTCACTTTTCGAGGACTAGATAAAAATGGCAATCAGCCGTAAAGGTAAAATTATCATCGGTGCAGCGACCTTCGTTCTACTAATAATTATTATTATTATCAGCGTTTTTGCAACCCGCACGGACACGCCGGAAGTAACGGTCGTTAAAGTCGAAACAAGACCGGAACTGCGCTCGACGGTAACTTCGTCGGGCGAAATTCGTCCGGTTCAGTATATCAATTTGACGAGCGAAGTTCAGGGACGAATTGAAGATATTTACGTCAAGGAAGGCGATAAGGTAACTGCCGGAACGCCGCTTGTCAAACTCGACCCGACGCAGTTCCAATCAAGCACCGACGCACAAGTCGCATCTTTGCAAGCCGCGCAGACCGAATCTCAGGTTACGCAGTCGCAGATTTCAGCCGCACAAAATCAGCTTTCGCAGACCCAACAGGGATTAAATGCGTCGCAGGCGGCGGTTGATACGGCATTGCAGTCGGTTGCTTCCGCCAAGGAGCAAGTTGCTTCCGCCCGTCAGCAAGTGGTTGCTTCGCAGACGGATGTTGACAAAGCACAGGTTGATTTGAATACGGCAAATCGTGAATTAAAACGCACGGAGGAATTGGTTGAATCCGGTGTCGAATCGCGTTCTAATTTTGATGCCGCCAAAGACCGTGTGGCAACGGCGCAGGTCGCGCTCAGAAACGCACAAGCGCGGCTTAAGGCTCAAAGTTTGGCGATCAATGAAGCAAACTCCCGGGTTAATGAAGCCAATTCCCGCGTCAACGAAGCACGGGCGCGAGCCAAACAGCAGGAAGTTTCCGTGCGCGACGCACGGCGCGGCGTATCAACGGCAAATTTATCAGCCGAAGCCAGCGTCAGCCGCGCTAATCAGCAAGCCGCCGTTTTGCGCGGTTCAAAAAGTCAGCGTGATAAAACTTTGCAGGTTGCGCCGATCAGCGGCATTATCGCCGAAATCCCTTCAAAAGTCGGAACTTTCGCCGTCGCCGGTTTGTCAACTACGGCACTTTTGACGATTGCCGATATGTCGGCGGTCAATGTCGAAGTAAAAGTTGATGAAACCGAAATTGACAAAATCGAGGTTGGTCAATCGGTTAAAGTTAAGGTTGACGCTTTGGGCGACAAAGAAATTGACGGCGAAGTTACACAAAAAACACCGCTTGCGCTTGGCAGATCACAGACTTCCGGCGGACTTTCAACCAATATCAACGTGCAGGAAGCCAAAGAATTTCGCGTCGTCATCGAACTGAAAAATATGAGTGAAGAAGTGCGTGACAGCCTTCGTCCCGGAATGAGCGCGACCTCCGTTATTACAACAAACACGGTAAAAAATGTCATTTCCGTCCCGTTACAGGCAGTTATTGAAAAGAAAGCGGACGCAGTGCCTTCGCCGACAATCCAAGGCGATGCCGCGCCGCTTCCGTCCGACAAGCCGAAAACTATCAAAGGTGTTTATGTGATGGACGGCGGCAAAGCGAAATTTGTCGAGGTCGAAACCGGAATTACCGGCGAATCGGACATCCAAATTACGACCGGATTATCCGAAGGTCAGGAAGTTATCACGGGTCCGAGCCGCGTTTTAAATACTCTTAAAGAAGGCGAGATAATCAAAAAGCAGGTTAAAAAAGAAGGCGAAGCGGCAAAGACGTAAATCTTTATTCGTGAATCGTGGATCGTGAATCGTAAATAGAAAAAATTAATTGCGATTCACGATTCACGATTCACGATTCACGAAAAATAATGGCAAAAGAGAAACAAAATAAATCAACCAACGGCGCAAGTGCGGCAAATCCCGCACCGGACGCTTTGATTTCGATGCGGAACATCTGGAAAACCTACACGATGGGAACGCAGCAGCTTCACGCGCTGCAGGGCGTAACATTTGAAGTTCAAAAAGGCGAATATCTGGCAATCATCGGTCCTTCCGGTTCGGGCAAATCAACTTTGATGAACTTGATCGGCTGTTTGGATTCGCCGACGAAAGGACAATATTGGATCAACGGACATCTCGTTTCGACGATGACGGACGACGAACTCGCTTCAATCCGCAACAAAGAAATCGGTTTTGTCTTTCAAACTTTTAATCTTTTATCGCGGGCAACTGCATTGCATAATGTCGAACTTCCTTTGATTTACGCCGGAATGGGTTCGAGCGCACGGCACGACCGCGCCGAAGCGACGCTCGCATCCGTCGAACTCGGCGACCGCATTTATCATCGCCCGAACGAGCTTTCCGGCGGTCAGCGTCAGCGCGTAGCGATTGCGCGGGCGTTGGTCAACGACCCTTCGATTCTGCTGGCGGACGAACCGACGGGCGCACTCGACACCAAAACGAGCCACGAAATTATGGCTTTGTTTGAAAAACTTCACGCCGACGGCAACACGATTATTCTCGTTACACACGAACACGATATTGCCGAACGCGCTCATCGTATTATTACGATTCGGGACGGCGAAATCGAATCGGATGAAAAAATTCGATAATGGGAAACATATCCGATTTTAGTTGGATTATTTTTCAATTCTCTTGAAATTCCGAGAGTTCCCGGTTTTCAGCCGCGCTGATCCAACCGAGTAGAAGCCAGCCGATGGGCGCAACCGAATAAATCACAAAAGAAGTTCCGAAAAAGTTGTTGAGAATAAAAGAAGACACGAGCGCGAGCGCGATTCTGAAATACGAAAACTCGGCGGAATCCGGTTCGCATTCGCGCAAACGGCGCAGACAGATGACGCAGGCGCGAAATAATACCCAGATCAGTAAAAGTGTTGCCGGAATGCCCGCCGAAACCGCTAAACTCAGAAAATGATTGTCCGTCGCTTTTCTGCCTCGTTCTTCGCTTCGGCTGGCGGAAATCGTTGTTTGTCCGAGTCCCGAACCGAACGGATTCGATGGCAATTTTTCCGTTACAATCTCATTCCAGGTTTCAAACCGCGCACCCAAACTTCCTTCGCTCGTCGGGTCAAGCGTGCCTTTTGTCGAATGCGAAAGCATCGTGCTGACACCTTGCGAATTGTCCAATTCGTAGATGTCGTCTTCAGCCAAATGGCTGGAGAAAGTTAAAAATAAAGCCAGAGAAATAACCAAGACCATCACTCTGCCAAACGCGCTGCCCCACGTTTTCGCGCCCGTGATAAACAAAACCGTCAAACCTAAAAACAGACCGAAAATCGAACTTCGCTGACCGCTCAAAGCGAGCATCAGACACAAAATAAGTGCGCTTGTGAACCAGAAAATGCGCTTGTTTCCTTCCGTTTTTGAAAAGCCCAGACCAAAAGCGATCAAGCTGCCGATTTGCGTGTAGCGTCCCCATTCTTCGGCGTTGCTGTAAGTCGCCAACGCGCGCGTTACGTTATAGACGGCGATTGATTCGTAATGATCCGTATTTTCGATCCAGTATAATTCAAACGCCGGATATCCGAACATTATTTGGTAAACGCCGTAAAGCGAGGAAATAATGCCGAGGATGACGATTAAACGCAGAACTCTCGGAAAAAATTCAGGCGCGGCGTGCTGTCCGAAATAAAACCAGACCATCGGCACGAGAACGAACATTCCGCCCGTCAGTCCGACATATAGACCGCCTTGCAGAGGGTTAAAAATTTGCAGAAAACAGATTCCCGCCAGCAGAGTAACGGCTTTTGCAGTCGGCGTGGCGAAAAATATCTCGAGTTTATGACGATTCAGCAGCAAAACGAGCGCGACAAAAGCGACAAGCGGAGTGAGTAAGTGAATCGGTTCGCTGGTGCTGTATGGAACGATCAAATACTGCATCCGGCGCAGCAGACCGCGAAACGGCTCGAAGATAATCATCGCCGTCAAACCCGCTTCAAAACTGATTAAAAGCGGCACGACCATCGCCAGTGTGATTGAACCGAGAGCAAAACCGCGCAGGATTTGTCCGCCTGAATTAATCGCCCACGCTGCCGCTGCCGCCATCACCTGCAAACCGGCGAGCAGCAAAAAAGATGCTTTGATTCGTGCGGGTCTTGGTGTTTTTACTCGATTTCTCATTGCGAAGTTGATTTATCCGGCTAACGGATACTCAATCTGAAAACGACTAATTCGCGCCTGATTCCGCGAACTTGTTAATTTGCCGCTGAAGTCTTTGTCGGCTGCGCCGCCGGAAATCTTAAAACGGATTTGAGCTTCGCCAGCGAAATATCATCTTTTTGCGGACACAACAGTTCCCAGAGGGTAAAGTTCGTTTTTCGCAAAAAGAAAACCGTCGCAATCACCAGCATCACGCCGTAACCGAGCAGGGATGAAATTGCCGCGCCGTCCATTCCCCAGCGCGGAAGTATTAAAAGCAGCGCGATGATCGTCGTCGCAGCTGACGCGATTCGCGCAATCGTGCTTAAACCCGGACTTCCCAAACCGTTCAAACCGCTGATAATAATTAAAGCCGAACTCCAGACAATCGAACCGATCAGCAAAATCCGCAAAGCCGTCGTCGCGGCGATAAATTTCGCGCCGAAAACCAAACTTAAAATATACGGAGCGACAATCCACAGCGGAATCAATGTCAAAAACTGAGCGTACAGCGTCAAACGCAGTGATTTTGCCAGCAAAGTCGAAGCGTCCTGCACATTGTTTGAAGCCGCGACTTCCGGCATCAAAGCGTCTGAAATTGATGAAGCCAAAGTCGCCGTAATTTCGGCGACGGCGACGGCAACCGTGTAAAGACCGACGATTGTGCTGGTCGCCATCGCCGTCAGCATTAACTGGTCGAGCCGCCAAACGGCAAATTCCGTAACGATCCCGAAATAACTGCGGATGCCGTAATAAATTTCCGTCCGAAAGACGTTAAAATCCAGTTTCCAGCGCGGACGCATTTTGTGTATAACGGCAAAAAGCATCAAGCAAGCGCAGATAATTTGTCCGCCGATTATCACAAACAAGGCGTGTTCGAGCGTCAATTCACTGAACGAATAATAAATCAAATAAACAACCGCTTGAACGATGATAAACGAAAGCCGCGCCGCGCCGAGCCAGCCAAATATCTTAGCTCCTTCGAGCTGACCGCGAAGCATTTCATTCAAAAGAATTATCGGAATGTTGAGCAGAAAAAGCTGTGTGTACCAAATAATTTCCGGTTTCTGCTCGCTGATGACAAAAGGAACAATTTGCCACGCGATCAAAATGGCAATGACGCTGACAATTCCGATATAGACGATGGTGTTGGAGAAAATTTCGGATGTCCATTCGGGCTTGCGGGCAATCCAGTAGCGATGCGCGTAAGGCAGTCCAAGCGTTCCGAAAAGCGCGAAAACGAACAGCCACATCGTGATGACCGTCAAATCGCCGCGTCCTTCGGGTCCCAACGCCCACGCGCTCAAAAGACTCGTTACCGTGCTGAAAATCAGGAACAAAACATTTGTAGAAAAAACAAGTTTGACGCTTCTCTTCACAGTATTTTAATCCTTAAACGGCTCCGCGTGCCGTAATTACCGCCGGTATTGTTTTGAGCAAAATCCACCAATCGAGTTGCAGCGACCATTTATCAATATATTCGAGATCGAGTTCAACCCACTGCTCGAACGACAAATTGCTTCTGCCGGAAATCTGCCACAAACAAGTCATTCCCGGTTTGACGCTGAAGCGGCGTTTTTGCCACGATTCTTCCACATTCGACGCATCACGAATTGACAGCGGGCGCGGTCCGACCAAACTCATATCTCCGAAAAGCACATTAAACATCTGCGGCAGTTCATCGAAGCTAAACTTTCTAAGAAATTTGCCGACGCGGGTAATGCGCGGGTCGTTGCTCATTTTGAAAATCGGTCCTTCCTTTTCGTTGAGATGTTCGATGTCTTTTAATCTGGCTTCGGCATCATTCGACATCGTGCGAAACTTTATCATATTAAACCGCCGTTTGTTGTAACCCATTCTTTCCTGCACGAAAAATACTCTGCCGGGCGAATCGAATTTTATCAAAACGGCAATCACGACAAACAGCGGAAGACAAATTGACAGAAATATCAGCGAAATAAAAACATCTATCAGCCGCTTAAACTCGGTGCGCCAGCAAAACAGCGGCGTACTTTGCAGTGAAAGCAGCGGCATTCCCTGAAATTCCTGTTGTTGGACACGCGCCAGATGATGCGGGAAAAAATCCGACAGCAGGTGAACGACAATGCCCTGTTCTTCCAACTGCGCGATGGACGTTTTGATTTGCGCGTATTGTGATTTGATCGGCAGCGCAATCGCCACCTCGTCAATTACTTCGGTATTGATAATCCGCTGCAAATCTTCAAACTCGCCGAGCCACGGCGATCCGGCGACGCGGCGGCGGCTAAACAAAGGCGCACTGTCCAGATAACCCAAAACATCGTAGCCGAGTTCAGCTTTGCCGGTCATTTTTTCGATCAGCTTTTTTGCCCTGTTTCCGCCGCCGATGACGAGCAGCGTTTTTTTATTGATTCCGCGCCGACGAAAAAGGCGCGACAATTGATAAACGCCCAAACGCATTGTGCTGACAAGCGAAACGCCGAAACAGAAAAAACAAAAAACCGTCCACAAATCGAGCGTCTGCCAACCGCCGATTTGCGCCACGCTCAACAAAATAATCGAAGAAACGGCAACCGCGCGGACAACCTGTTTGAAAACTTCATTGGAATTGCTCAGACGGCTGGAATAATACATTCCGTAAATTTTGAAGCAAAAGTGCCAGACAATCAGCATCGAACCGCACAAAATCGCATTGCTCAGTTTTACGCGCGTCGAAAGAAACTCAATCGAATAATCGGAAACGCTCATATTTGCTTCCGGCGCGTAATTGACAACGATTGCCGCGCCGAGTGCCGTCAGCATCAGCACGAGATCCGCGCAGTTCAGAAACATCAGAGATAATTGTCCTTGCCGTATTGTCATACAATTAAAATCAAAAACTTTTTTATAAACCGACTTACTGCCTTCTTCTATTGTTGCTGTTGTTAGTAGTCGTGTTTAAGATACTCGTAATCGGATTGAGAAAATTCGTAATGCTCGAAAGCCTGACGATTCGCTCGACTTTGCTGAAATTGTTGCGCGGCACGAAAATTATGTCGCCAGATTCCAGCGTCAGATCGTTTTCTAAATCGGATGTTTCCCTGATTTTTCGCAAATTCAGCATTTTCACTTCGGCGAAATCGTCGTTAAGTTTGCGAAAAACGATAATCTGCGATGATTTTGCCGAATCCTTAAATCCGCCCGCCGTCATCACGGCTTGCAGTGCCGTTACGTTTTCGCGCATCTCGAATTTTCCGCCCTGCGCGACTTCGCCGGAAACTACGAAATACGGTTTTTGAAATTCCTTCAAAAGCAAAGCGACTTCCGGGTCTTTCAAACGCACGGCGGCGGTTTCGACAATCTTTTGCCGCGCCTGTTCGAGCGTTAAACCTTCCAGTTTGAGATCGCCGACGATTTGCAGTCCGACAAATCCGTCCGGCTGAATCGTTACCGTCTGATTAAATTCCGGTGTGTAGCGATAAACAATATCAACGACATCGCCGGAAACGAGTTTGTAGCGATTTTCTCCCGGCGGTTTTAACTGCGGCGGAGTTTTCGGGTTTGAAGTTACTTGTTTTTCCGCGTCGGGCAACGTTTGAGCGCAAATCGAAAAACCCGCCGAAACTAATAAACAAAAACTTAGAATTAAATAATTAAAGCGCATAATTTTTTTATAACCTCTGATATAACCACTCGGGAATCGGATACTGCCGTTTGTTCAAAACACAGCCGAGCAAATTTCCTTCCGCCATTTCAATCGTTTTCAAAGTGCCGCGAAGCTGTTCTTTTCTCGTATGATCGGCTTCGACGACGACGACCACGCCGTCGGCTGCCGGAGCAAATAAAGCGGCATCGCCCGATTCTTTGAGCGACGGGCAGTCAAGCAAAACAAAATCGAAGGAATAGCGAAGCGTTTGCAGATTGCTCATTCCTCTGTCCATCTCACTGCCGCCGATAAACGGGCGTAAATGCTGTGCTTTGTTGTTTTCATCAACTCGATCTTCTTTTTCCGGCTGCAAAACATACAAATTCGGCACATCGGTTTTCGCACAAAAAGCGGCAATCCGGCTGTAATGAAAAATATCGATTTGCTGAAGTGTGTTGACATCGACAATCGCCGTCCGCCGGTGCGTCCGCTGCGCCAGTTCGACGGCAAACGACTGCGTAACATAGCTGACACCTTCCTGCGGCGAGGTTGACGTAAAGGCGACGACTGTTGATTTTCCGGCGTTTTTATTTCCCGCTTTGATGCCGGTGATAAATAATTGAAGATATGATTCCATATTGACTTAATGTTTTTTTCTTTGTTTTAATCTTCCTGATACTGAATTTGAACCCCGTCTTTGTAAAAATTCCTGATAAAATTGCTCTGTTCGTCATCTGTTCCAAACCCGAAATCACTTTCATCGGTTTCTTCGGATGAATAAGCAAAATCCGATTTTCCGCCGTCCGCCGTCTGCAAAGGAATCGTCGCCAAAATCGGCAAACCCGTGAACGCCTGTAATTCGCGCGGTGTCAGGAAAGTTTCGCGCAGCAATTCGCTGATAAACGCGCCGCCGAAAGCCAGCAGAAGTCCTGATGACAAGCCCAAAACCAAAACCAGCAGACGATTCGTGCGGTTCGGCGTTAAAGGCACAATCGGGTCTTCGGCAACCGTTACATTTGTGATTTTCTTTTCGTCGAGCGCGTCTTCGATGCGTGATTCTTCCTGTTTTCGCGCGTAAAGCTGATAATTTTCTTCGGACTGTTTGATCTGCCGCGCAAGTTCGTCGTGAACCGTCGTCGCGCCTTCGAGTTTTGTCAATCTCGCTTGATATTGTCCGGCTTGTTCGAGCAGATTTTTACGCAGTGCCAATCTGCCCGCCTGATCTATTTTTGCTTTCGACAATTCGGCTTCCAGCGATTGACGCAGCGGATTTATATCCGAAGCCTCTTCGACCGCCGTTGATTTGACGGCTTTTTCATAAGCCGTCGTCGTTTCCTTGATTTGATCGTCAACTTCTTTGACAACGCGGTCGGTCGGCTGAAATTTGGCGAGCAGTTGAATACGCCGGTTGCGAAGTTCGACAAGCAATGTATTGAGCCGTTCGACGGAATATTGATTCGGCAAAACGCGGCTTTGCGTCGCCACGCGACGTTCCATTCCGCCGAGTTGATTCTCGAGCGCGGCGATCCGTTTTTCGGTTTCCTGAATCGAACCGTCCAAATCTTTTTGCTTCGCGTTTGCTTCGGCTAATTTGGTGACGTTGATTGTTTTTTGCTGGTCAATGGCGACAACGCCTTTTTGCTGCTGAAATTTGGAAAAATTGTTTTCCGCACTTCTCAATTCCCGCCCGTATTGTCCCGCCTGTTTTTCAAAAAATTCAGATGTTCCGGGCATTCGGTGAAGTTTGAGATGTTTTTCCAGATACAATTCCGCCAGTTTAGTCAAAACAAACGCGGACGTTTCCGGCGATTGTGAACTGTAGCTGATTTCGATAATATCCGTCTTTTTCACCGGCGTAATCTGTAAGTCTTTCTCCAGTTTGTAAACTGCTTTTTCGACATCTTTGCCCGTGACTTCGACACCGGCGGTTTCCGGGCGAGCCAAATTTGTCTGTTTGATGACTTCTTCCAACAGATCACGGCTCTTTAACATTTCCATTTCGGAGTTGATTTGTGATTCGGAAACTTCGCTTCTGTCGGCGGCTCTCTCGCTGCCGGCAGTTACCGGTGCTTCGGTTCGCAGATTTTTTATGAGCAGCTTCATTCTCGATTCGTATTTGTCCGGCGTGAGCATTGCAAACACGACGGTCGCGGTCATTGCCGTAAATAAAGTGATTAGGATCAACCACTTTTTACGAAACATTCCTGCAACCACGTCGCGCAAACTAAAATTTGGAGCCTTAAAAGTACCGGCTTGACTTTTTTTCATATCCTTATTTTTCTGTCCGTTATCAAGTAAGAACCTTTAATAAGTTCCGATTTCCAAATTCCGTTTTTAATTTATTTGTAATTTGTCTATTTGAACTAATGATTTATTGGCTTTGAGAAAAATCATTTACAAACCGAAAGTATTTGTCAGGCGTTCTATTAATTTGAAACGAGGTTCGGAAGACGTTTTAGTTTTTCTGACGGGTTTGGCATTCTGCTTAAATTTTATTGACCAATTTCCCATTAAACGCAGCCAATCGGAATCGGCTCTGTCCCATTCGCCGACAAATTTCATTTCCCGCGCTCCGGTTTCTTTTTTGAATGTATAAACTCCGGGATTTTCCTGCGGATCAATGCCGCCCAAGTCGTAAGAAGTTATGCCTTGTTCCTTACACTGCCGAAGAATTTGCCAGAGCGTCACATAAGACGCGCGTTGTTTGCGTCCTTCTTCGGTTGTCGCCGCCAGATAATCACAAGCGCGATTGCCGACAATCAAACACGCTCTGAAACACAGCAATTGACCATTCGCATCTTCGCACCGATAAAAAATCAGATTTTCTTTGACGTATTTGAATAAATTTTCCAATTTTTCGCGCGAGAAAAGCTGCGGCAGGTTTTTGAGCGTTTCCATCTCCGTAAAAATCCGGCAAAGTTCGTCAATATCAGGATTTAAACACGATTTGAGAACAAAGTTGTTTTTCCTCGATAATTTCAAATTCCTGCGCCATCTTCTCGAAAGTCCGGCAGTCAATTGTTCTTCGTTTTTTGTCAGGTCGAGTTCCATACTCAACGCGGATGTCATCTTAAAAGAAGATTTTGTCCAGCCTTGTCTGTTTAATTGCTGAATATCTTTTGATTCCCGTTCGCGGTCGCAGCGAAACCGAAAATAGACGCGCTTTAAGCCTGTGTTTTGACGAATCGTTCGGTGCAGATTTTCGTTCCAAAATCGAATATCTCCAATTGGTCCGCCGACACACCAAAAAATTCCCGTTCCCAGAGGAAATCGGCGCAGCAAACCCAGACACATCGCCGTAAAATTGTCGTTTTCGTCCGCTGCGGCAAAATAATAAGGTGTCCAGCCCAAAGCGCGGTTATATTGACCCCACGAATAAATCTGAAAAGGCGAATAATCCGCTAAACGAACGAGGTTTCGATCCCAAATCTCGCGGGCGGTTTCGTCTTCGATGAGTTTCCATTCGATCATAAAATTTGCTTCCGCAACGCTTTGACATCCCACGATTGTCCTCTTTTGTTCGTAACAACGGTTGAGTCTAAAATTTCAAATTCCTTTTCGATGTTTCGCCAGATAACGCCGTGATGTGCGTGTCGCCACAGTGAAATGATGAACATTCCGTTTTTTTCCAAGACGGCGGAATAGCGATTCAGAAAAGCAACCGGGTCTTTGAAATAGTTGATCGAGCCGGTCGAGAGAATAAAATCGAATTTTTCCTTCGGCAGCCATTTTTCCGTGTCGGCGACTTTAAATTCGGCATTTTTTATATCGCGCGAAGCGGCTTGCCGAACGGCTTCTTCCGAAAGGTCTAAACCGAGATAGCTTTTGAACGAATAACCGCTCAACAACGCCGCTAAATTTCCGTGACCGCAGCCGACATCGAGCAGACACGGCGCATCATTCAAATTTTCGGCAAAATGCTGAACATAACCGACAGCGACCATATAGTTGGCTAATTCATCAATCGAATCCAGACAATTCCAGAATCCTTCTTTATACTGACGTTCAAAAACTTCCGTCGCCACCGGCTGTCCGTAGCCTTTCGGAGCTTCAAATAATCGGTAACGCAATTTTCGCGGCAGTTCTAATGATAAATTTAATTTCATCGCTTTTGTAACTATTTGGATTGGAAAAATGCCGTCGCCGGCTCGTTGATAATTGCTCTTGCCCGTTGGTTTTCTCTTTTTCCGACGGTAACGGCAGCCGGAACGCGGGCGACTGACGGCATCAGATACGACAAAAGCGCGTAGTTGAAAATCAAAATTCCCGCCATCTCAAAAAGTTCCTCAGCCGCCGTCATCAAAGCGTAGTTAAAAGCAATTTGTCCGGTTGCCGTAATGCTCGTAATTTCGGCTTCGTGCATTTGCAGATATTTCCCGTCGAGCATTTCGATACCGACGGCTCCGGTAACATAAATAGTTCCGGCAACAATGAAAAGCCAGCGCGATTGAACCGGCAAACGCCAGAGAAATTTTGTATATGCGAGGGCAAAAATGCCGAGAATAATCATCGCCGGAATCACCCAGCTGAGAAAGAAAATTCCGTTCAGATCAAACATCGTGCGAAACGGCATCGTCAAATGTTCGTGAATCGAAACCAGTTCATCGAGCGAAAGATATAAAAATGTGAACGACAAAAAACCCCAATAACGAACATTTATATCCTGTTCGGCTTTTTTTGTGAGCGTAACTATCGCCAACAAAAACGAACTGAGCAGAAGTGTCGAAGATTGATACCAATTCGGCAGATTATTCGATTCGCCGTCAAGGTCGAGCTTGTCAACAATTTTCAGGTAAAACGGATCATTGCCGATAAAATCTTTGTAATACTGCCCGAAAATGTGAGCGGCAGTTAAACCCAAAACGACAATCGCCAGAAATATCGCAACTTTTTTGGGAGAAATGTAAATGTTTTTCATAAAAGCTCCTTTTTTACTACAATCTCAATCTTTTCAAACTTTCGATCAGATTTCTTTCAATACTTCGCGGTAAAGCGAAAAAATTCCTTCGGCGACTTGCGCCCACGTATAATTCTTTTCAACCCGCCGTCTTCCTTTTCGCGCCAGATGTTTTCGCAAATCACTGTCATTGAGAAGACGCTTGAGCGCGGCGGCTAAAGCCTGAGAATCCTTTTCGGGGAAAACGAGTCCGGCATCGCCGATCACTTCGGGAATCGCGCCGCACGTCGAACCGACGACCGGCACGCCCGATGCCATCGCTTCGACAATCACGCGCCCGAATTGTTCGCGGATTTTTTTTGTCGTCAGCGTCGGCACGACCAAAATGTCCATTTGCTGAAAATAGTCGGGAGTTTTTTCATAAGAAACGGCTCCCGCGAAATTTGCGCGTTCAAGCAAACCCGCTTCGGCAAGTCTGCGCTCCGTCTTTTCGCGTTCTTCGCCGTCGCCGACGACGAGCAAACGCCATTTTTCGTTTTTCAATTTCGCCAGCGCGTCCGCCAGAACAATCAAACCTTTTGCGGGAAGAAGTCGCCCGACATAACCGATTGTCAAAATTTCCTTTGTTTCGCGCTCGCAAAAAGGAAACATTTCCAGATCAACGCCGAACGGCACGATTCGCATCGGCTTTTGAAAACCCTTGATTTTGTAAACTTCGCGCACTGTTTCGCTGCACATATAAGCTGCGGCAACGTGCCTGAACGCCCGTTTTTCAAAATAAGAAAACGGCGGCGGATATTTTTTCAGGATGTTCTGCGCCGTCTGCATTACAATCGGCGTGTTCGGCGCAAAAATATTTCGCAGCGTAATAATTTCCGCGCACGGAACGCTGTAAGGTTCGTGATCCATATCAATAATATGCGGTTGATGCCGTCGCAGAACTTCAATGATCGGGCGCGGATCGTAGGCGAAAAGCTGAATATGTTTGGAGAAAAATGTTTCAGCGGTTCGCACCGGGAAAAGATCGTCCGGCACGGTTTCGACTTCGACTCCGCTTTCAAACCAGCGCGGCGGCGCGACGACTTCCATTTCAACTTCGGGAAACGTGCGGGCGATACCGCGTTCGCGTCCGCGCAGAGCCGGCGTTAAACTGGCGTGCGCGACGCGCAAAACACGAATGCGCGATTCGCCTCCGCGTTTTGCGCGAGCTTTTGCCGCTGACGTTTGCGTTCGGCTCGCGTCGCCATTCTGCCGCCATTCCAAAGATGAATAAAACTCGAACAAATCTTTTCTCCTCAATCAAACCGTTCTCTTTTGCACTGTAAAAGCCGAATTGACTTTCTTTTCCACAAACTGGTCGGCAGTATTGACCGCCGCCACGCCGGTAATGAATTCACGAATCCGCGAAGCGAAAACATCACGGTTAAATTTTTCGGCGTGATTTCGCAAGTTTTGGCGATTCCACGTCAGGCTTTCAAATTCTTCAATCGCTTCGATAAGCGATTCCGGTGTTTGTTTTTTGAAAAACACGCCGGTTTCGCCGTCAATTACCGTTTCTTTTGCACCGCCCGCGCCGAACGCGATGACGGGTCGCCCGGCGGCATTGACTTCCAGCGGTGTCATTCCGAAATCTTCCTCGCCCGGAAAAATCAATGCGCGGCAGCGACCGGCGTATTTTGCCACGACGGAATCCGGCTGTCGTCCTAAAAATGTCGTTTTGCTTCCGGCTTGTTTTTCCAGTTTTTCGCGGGCGGGTCCATCGCCAATGACGACGAGCGGACGGTCGAGCTTTTTACAGGCTTCAATTGCCAGATCGAGCCGTTTATATGAAGAAAGACGCGAAAGAATCAAATAAAAATCTTCGTCCGGTTCATCAATCGAAAATCTTTCGACATCAATCGGCGGCGGAATGACAATCGCTTCGCGTTTGTAAAATTCTCTGATTCTTTGCGCGATAATTTCCGAATTAGCAATATAAAAATCCGGTTGCTGTGCGGCTCGCAAATCCCATTTTTTCAAACCGGCGAGCAGCATCGGCAAAACCGCTTTGCTGATTTTGCCGAACTGTTCGCGGGCGGCGTAATCTTCGTATCGCCAAACCCAGCGCATCGGCGTATGACAATAGCAAATGTGAACCGCGCCCTTTTTTCTTCGCACACCTTTGGCGTAACCCGAACTGCTGCTGATAATTACATCGGCATCCGACAAATCGAAACTGTTCACGGCGAACGGGTAAAGCAGAAAAAAATGCCGGTGATTTCTCACGTTCACGGGCAAATTCTGCATCCACGAAGTTTCGACATTTGAATTTTCCAGCGCGGGCGGAACTTGCTGCCGCCGATCAACAGTCGTGAACATCGAAGCCTTCGGAAAAATCGAATGCAGTTCTTCGGCGACGCGCTCGGCTCCGCCCATCTGTATAAAATAATCGTGAACTATGGCTACTTTTGACATTTTGCTTTCCCTAAAATTTTTGTGAGTTTTTTTCTGTATTCAATTCCGCGAAAATTTGTGTTTTCAGCTAATTTTTCGCAGTCAGCAATTCGCCCGTCATCCGTGTTTTCGGTGATGAAGCGACAAAAAAATCTTCGATATTATTGATGAACTTTTCGGCGTTGAGCCGCGCGGCGACGACATCTTTGCCATTTTCGGCAAAGATGTCGCACATTTCCGGTTTTTGACTAAACGCAACGAGTGCTTCGCCCAACTTTTCTCCATCGCCGAACGGGATGAGCCAGCCGTTTTGTTGATGTTCGATCATTTCCTTTGTTCCGCCGACGGACGTGGCAATGACGGGCGTTCCGCAAGCCATCGCTTCGATGGCGACGACGACCAACGCTTCGCTTTTCGAGTTGACGACTAAGACATCGAGCGACTGCATAATCGCCGCGACATCTTTTCGCAAACCCAAAAATTTGACGCAATTTTCCAAACTCAATTCAGCAACGGTCTGTTTTAACTCATTGAGATAAACGTGGTCTTTGTTGAACATCGGTGCGCCGACAATCAAAAGCGTTGATGAAGGCAAATGCTCGCGGGTTTTGGCAAATGTTCGGATCAATTCGAGCTGTCCTTTGCGCGGCGTGATTTGTCCGACAATTCCTAGTACAAATTCGCTGTCGCTGATTTGTAACTCCCGACGAATTTTCGGACGATTTGCCGGATTGAATGTAAATTTTTCAAACTCGATGGCGTTGTGTATGACGCGCACCGGAATATGTCTGCCGATTTTTTGGAGAATAAACCCGCGAAAACTGTCGGCAGTCGCTTGAGAAACGGCAATCAAGCGCGTTTGCGGCGACGCGGCGACGAGCAGACGGATGACTGTGCTAAACGGATGCGGCTTTAATTCGTCCTGAATATGCCAGAAAACCGGAATTTTCATTCCGAAGCTCGCCAGCGTCGCAGTCAGACCGGCGCGAATGCTGTTGCCGTGAATCGTGTCCGGTTTTGCTTTGGTAATTTCTGAACGAAGCTGTTTGACCGTGCCGACGAGAGAAAATGCGTATTTGAAAAGCCGATCAATCCGCCACGTAAAACGGGCTTCAAGCTGCCGGACAAAACTGACAGGAATATCAAGTTCGGAGATTTTGTCAGCCAAATTTCCTTCGGGACATATCGCCAGCGTCTTAAATCGGCTTTTGTTCAGACGTTTCAGCGCGAGAAGCAGTATATTTTCCGCGCCGCTGACTTGTCCGGTGTGACTGTAAAAAAGAATTTTCATCCTTCAAATTCCTCGAAATTTAATTTTTCAAGTTTGCAGGATAAGTTTCCTGTACTTTTTCGTTCGCTTTTATCAATTACCGGCGGTCTGAGAATCCGCTTGACCGGAAAATAGAACGGCGAAACTTTGGCAATAAACCGCAGCAAATTGTCATTTCTGCCGAGCGGCACGCGCCAGCGCGAAAATGGCGTATTTTTCCCGTTCCAGACAGACCACGCCGCCGCATATCCGCATTGTTCGCTCAATGTTTCGATATTTTTGTTACAATCGCCGTATGGATAAGCCAGCAGATCAACCGTTTCGCCGATCATTTCTTGAAGCAGTTTTTTAGATTCGGAAAGTTCAAACCGAACTTCATCTTCCGGCAGAGAAGAAAGATGAAGATGGTGAAAGCTGTGTGAACCGACGGCAATAAGCGGATGCGAAGCCAATTTTTGCAGTTCTTCTTTTGTCAGATAATTTTCCTTGCCGATAAGGTTTGCCGTAACAAATACGGTCGCCGGCAAGTTATATTTCTCCAAAAGCGGCAGCGCGACGGTCAGATTGTCTTGAAAACCGTCGTCAAATGTAATCGCCAGCAGATTTTTGCGAAGCGGCGCAGAAAGAAGGTCCCGTATCGGCACGACTCGTTTTCTACGTCCGGCAAGCCATTGCAGATGCGTTTCAAATCGCTGCGGCGAAATATCAATATTTGCTTTCAACGGCACTTCAGGTGCGCTGATTGTGTGATATACAATTGCTTTGTGCATTTTCTTTGTGCTTATTGCAAAGACACAATAAGAAAGATTTTCCAATTTCTTTTAGCGGAACTTAAATTTTCAGATCAGATTCGAGAGTCGGAAAAACAAACCTTTTACGGCTCGACAACGTAAAACAATCAGCATAATCTGATAAAAAAGTCCTTCGGCAACGGTAAACAATGAATTTTACGGAAACATTTAGACTAGCATTTGCGGCAATTTGGGCGCATAAACTGCGTTCATTTCTGACGCTTTTGGGAATGATTATCGGTGTAACGGCGTTTATGGTCGTGCTTTCGATTTTGCAGGGTTTCAACTCTTATGTTGACGAAAAAATCGCGGGTGTCGGTTCAAATTCCTTTACGATAATGCGCTTTAGTTTTGATGATTTTAAGGACAACGACGCGCTTGCCGATGCCCAGCGCAGAAATAAGGATTTAACTTTAGAAGAACTGGAATTTATTCGTGAACGCGGCGATTTAATCAAAGAAATCGGCGCAAAGGCTCGCGGAAACAATGCGCTGGTCAAGCGTGGAACTGAAATTCTCGAAGACATAAATGTCGAAGGTGTCGAACCGATTGTCGCCGACATAGATAAAATCGAGGTCGAAGACGGACGTTTTTTTGTCGGCGGAGAAAACAACACTTCGGCACGAGTCGCCTTTATCGGTGCAGATATTGCCGACAAATTGTTTCCGCGAACTTCAGCCGTCGGAGGCGAAATCAGCATTCGCGGGCTTCCCTATCGAGTCGTCGGCGTGGCGGTTGCCAAAGGGACAATTTTCGGAATTCCGCAGGACAATTTTATTATCATACCGCTTAAAACTTTTGAATCTAATTTTGGTTCATTAATCGGCAGTCGCGGTTTATATTTTGTGGGAACGTCATACAGCGATAAAACTTTTGACGACGCGGTCGAGCAAGCCAAAACTTTGCTGAGAATCAAGCGCAGACTTGCATTTGGCGAAAAAGACAATTTCGGAGTAACCACGCCCGATGCCATCGCCGGTCTTCGCAGCAGCATTCTAGGTCCGATTTTTATCGTCATAATCGCCGTTCCGGGAATCGCTCTGATCGTCGGCGCGATTGTTATTATGAATATAATGCTCGTCGCCGTAACTGAACGAACAAAGGAAATCGGCATCAGAAAAAGTTTGGGAGCGCGGCAGTCCGATATTCTCAAACAATTTTTATTTGAAGCGGCGACACTTTCGGCAATCGGCGGAATAATCGGATTGATTCTCGCCGAACTGATCGGCTTTATTGTTACGGCTTATGTGATTCAAACGAAAATCCCTTGGTGGGCGGCAGTTTTATCAATCGGTGTTTCGGCAGGTGTCGGAATTCTCGCCGGACTTTTTCCGGCGTGGAAAGCGGCGCGGCTCGATCCGATTGAAGCCTTGAGAGCGGATTAATCAGCGTAAAAGAATATGAAAATTATCGGCAACAGTCTGATCGAAAATTTCAAAATGGCGATGTCAACTCTGCGCGGCAACAAACTGCGTTCGTTTTTGACAATCATCGGTGTCATCATCGGAGTAATAACCGTGATGCTGATTTCGTCTATCATCAGCGGAATCAATGTCGGCGTGGAAAAACAAATCGAATCATTCGGGACAAACTCGATCTTTTTGAACAAATACGACTCCGGCATTCAAATCGGCAGACCTTCGCGCGAAATCAGAATGAGAAAACCGCTGACACAGGAAGATGCCGAGGCTTTGAAGCAGCTTCCGACAATTGAAACCGCCGTTCCACTTCTCGATGTTTCAAGCAATCGTTGGGGCGCAAAAATTCTTGTTACGGGCAAAAACGGCAAAACTTCTTCCTCCGTGCAGCTGAAAGGTTCGACCTCCGATATTGAAAAAACCACCATCGAAATTTTAATGCAGGGACGCTGGTTCACGCAGCAGGAAGATGATACGAAATCGGATGTCGCGGTCATCGGTCAAGCAGTTGTTGACAGCTATTTTCCGTATGTTAATCCACTCGGAGAGAGAATCGAAATCAGCGGACGCGAATTTCGTGTGATTGGAGTTATCGAGAAAAAAGAACAGCTTTTCGGCGGCGGCGGCGGCGGCAACGACCAGAGCAATATAATCTATATGCCGATGGGCGCGGCACTGCGTATCAAGCCGTATTCCGAAGATTTGCGTATTCTAGCCGTTGCCAAAGAAGGAAAGTTGGCGGAAGCAAGAGATCAAGTGCAGGATTTGATGAGAGTTCGCCGTCAAGTTCCGTTCGGCGAGAAAAATAATTTCTCAATCGAAACTGCCGCCAGCATTATTGAAACTTTCCAATCAATTACGGCGGGCGTTTTTCTCGCAATGGTCGTTATCTCCTCTATCGGTTTGATGATCGGCGGCATCGGCGTAATGAACATTATGCTCGTTTCCGTTACCGAACGAACGCGCGAAATCGGAATTCGCAAAGCAATCGGCGCAAAACAAAGCGATATTTTGATGCAGTTTTTGATTGAAGCCGCCACTTTGACAGGTTTCGGCGGACTTATCGGTTTAGCAATCGGTTGGAGTTTGAGTTTTTTGATTTCTCTTGTTTTCCCGTCTTATGTTCCGTGGTGGGCACCGATTTTAGGCTTTTTCGCCAGCGTCGGCATCGGAATAGTTTTCGGACTTTTCCCGGCGTGGAAAGCTGCGCGGCTCGATCCGATTGAATCATTAAGATACGAATAGATTTCAGATTTCAAATTCCAGATTGATTGAATTAAATCTTTCATCTCAAACTCGAAATTTAGTCAGTAAATTTCTTGATTTTAGATTTGAAATCTGGAATTTGGAATCTGAAATTATGAAAACAACGCTCCGACGACTCGGAGAGCAACTCCGATTAGAGCGACAATTATTACAATTCCCCACGCCGCGCCGGTTGAAATTTTACCGACAATTTTTAATCCAATCGCCGCTAAAATCCAGCCCCAAATAGAAAACAAGTCAAATGTTGCCAGCAATGCCGACAAAACGGGCGAACCTTTGCCGATAAAAAAGGATGGATTTGCTTGTATCAAACCACTCTGACTTGAAGAAATTTCGATTTCATCTGCAGATTTCAAAAACAAAATCAAAAAGTTAGCCAGCATTGAAACCAGAATCGGAGGGAAACCTGAATAAATAAAAACCGACAAACCCTGCGAAAACTTCGCTGAACCACCCATCGCGTTTGCACCAAGCCAATAAATTAATCCTCCAAGCAGAAAAAAAACAATTATTCCCAGCGGTGTCCCCGCGTATGTAATAGTTTTTGCAATTGTTCCTGTTTGCTGTTCAATAAATTTCTGTTTTTGTTCTTCGGGCATTTGCTGAACTCGCGCACTCGACTCGAAACGCTCTTTGATTATTCTTTCAAAACCTACTTTTTGAATAAAGGCGAATTGAAAAAGTGAAATTACCACAATCGAAATCAAAGCCGCCAAAATAAATCGCGGTTTGCGGCGCAAGTCTTCAAATGTATTGCCCGGCTCGAAAAATATATTTCCGAGCGTTCCGACTTCCGACATCTGCGCTGGTTCTCTTGTGTCTTCAATTTCTTCCGGCAGCGGCGGTGCTTGCCATTCGGGTTCGTTTTGTTCGATTAAATCTTGATTTTCTTCGTTCATAAAAATCTTTCTCCTTTTGAAATATGGATTGGAATTTGCGTTTTTATAAACTGCAAAACACTAATAAAAGACACAAATTTTTTGATTATTTTTTGTTCTTACGAAATTTTCAACCGGCGCGTTTCAAATAAATCACAAAGACGGCGCATTTTCATAACCTTCGACGCGAATACACGCCGCAAAATGTCCTTTTTCGATTTCTCTCAATTCGGGAACAATCCGCGCACAATCTTCAATTGCAAACGGGCAGCGCGTGCGAAAACGGCAGCCCGACGGCGGATTTATCGGAGTCGGAACGTCGCCCTGCAACACGATTCGCTCACGTTTTTTCTTCGGATCGGGAATCGGAATCGCCGAAAGCAGCGCTTTTGTGTAAGGATGAAGCGGATTATCGTAAAGCTCGCGCCCTTCGGCAATCTCGACGATTTTTCCGAGATACATCACGGCGACGCGCTGCGAAATATGTTCGACAACCGCCAAACCGTGCGAAATAAACAGATAAGTCAAACCTAATTCGTTCTGTAAATCCTGCAAAAGATTGACGACCTGCGCCTGCACGGAAACGTCCAAAGCCGAAACAGGTTCGTCGGCGATAATCAATTTCGGATTGAGCGCGAGCGCACGCGCAATGCCGATTCGCTGCCGCTGTCCGCCGGAAAATTCGTGCGGATAGCGAAACATATAATTGGCATCAAGTCCGACTTTTTTCAGCAAATCCGCAACTCTGTCACGTCGTTCGGATTTATTGCCGATGCCGTGAATTTTCAACGGTTCGGACACAATCGAATAAATGCTCAAACGCGGATTGAGCGAAGCATACGGGTCTTGAAAGATAATCTGCATTTCGCGCCGCAGCTTTTGCATTTCCTTGTTTGGCAAACCGATAATATTTTGATTTTCAAACAAAACTTCGCCGCTCGTCGGTTCATAAAGTCGGATTAAACAACGCCCGACGGTTGATTTTCCGCAGCCGGATTCGCCGACCAAACCGAGCGTTTCGCCCGCAAAAATATCAAACGAAATGCCGTCAACGGCGCGAACAACGTCGTCGCTGTTTTCGAGCGCGAAATGTTTGACCAAATTTTTGACCTGAACGAGTTTTTGTTTTTCGGTTTTAACCGCGCTGTTTTCCATTTCAATAATCGTATTTCCAACTTAACCAAGCCGCGCCGAAATCCTTTTCTTGAACCTTTTCAAGTATTTCAACTTCGGCTTCGGCTTTTTCTAATAACGGCTTTAATTCTTCAACTTTTTGAGCTTTTCCCAGTTTCTCAAATCTCCAAACTTCGCGCCGCAAAAAAACCCGCCGAAATTTTGCCGTCATAATATCGGTCTCTTCGACGAAGCCGAATTTTTTATGCCAAGCCGCACTTTGTTCGTTGCAAATATGATATTCGCTCCAAAACTTTTTCTCGCCTTGCTTGCTTAAATCATTTAAAACGCCCGAAACCAAAGCCGTTCCGATCCCTTTATTTTGAAATTTCGGACGGACAAATAAAATTTCGTTTTTAAAGCCATATTTGTATTTTGAAATCAAACACGCGCCAATTAAACTTTTCTTTTCATCAGGCAAAACAGCGATTCGTGAAAGTTCAAGCGCGGGAATTCCGCGTTCGCCGTCGAAGAATTTTTCAATGTTTCTTTTCGCACGTTCTTTTATTTCAGTTTTCGTATAATCGCAAAACTCAACCGAATCGGCAAAAGAGGCGTAAAATAATTTGCTTAATTCCTTATCATTCGTTTTTGAAACCGGATAAATTTCGACAAAAGTTTCGACTTGGCGTTTTTCAACCGGCATTTTCATCAAAACTCCGTGTTCACGCGGCGAAATATAGGCAAATCCGTTGCAGTATTCATCTTTCCAGCCAAACGGAAATTCCGCCGTATAAAATTCATCAATCGTCATCGGAATTTTGAAACTTTTCATCTTTTCCCTCTCCAACCTTCCGCAATTATCGCCCATCTTTCGTGGTCGCGCCAGCGTTCGTTGATTTCCAGATATTTGCGCGAAAAACCTTCTTTGGTGAAATTATTTTTCCGCAAAACCGCGATTGAAGCGAGATTATGCGGCTGAACATTGGCTTCGACGCGATGTAATTTCAGATTTTTAAAAGCAAACTTTATTGTTAAGCCGACCGCTTCGGTCATAAAACCTTTGCCCGCGAAATCTGCGCCGATGTAATAACCGAGATAACAATTTTGAAAAATGCCGCGAAATATTTGCGACAAATTGATCGCGCCGACGATTTTTTCGCTTTCGATTTCGCAAATCATCAAACATTCGTTCGCTTCGTCATCGTTTCGTTTTAAATAATCGGCGAAAGTTTTTTCGTCAGTCGGCGGTTTTACCAAGCCGCGATGAAGTTTTTTGCTCGCCAGATTCAGCGACGTAAATTCAAACAAATCATTTTCAGTCGGATACCGCAGATAAAGTTTTGTGCCGCGCAATTTCAAATTTTCGTTTTTCATCATACAAAACACATCGAACTTTGACATCATTTTCCAGATTGTAAAGCGGAATTTCGCCGTGTGTGCAAATTCCTTCCATACAAAACGCGCAGCGCGGCGCGAAATGACAGCCGTCGGGCAGATTTGTCGGACTCGGCACAGTTCCTTCAATCGTCGAAAGCCTTGTTTCCTTCGCTTCGCCTTTGCCGCGCAGTTTGGGAACGGAACGCAGAAGTCCTTGCGTATATGGATGTTTCGGCTTTTCAAAAATCTCGTCAACTCCCGATTCTTCGACAATTTTTCCGGTATACATCACGCAAACTCTGTCCGCAACTTCGGCGACCACGCCCAAATCGTGCGTGATTAAAAGCACAGCGAGTTTGCGCGTCGTTCGCAGCTCGTCCAAAAGTTCTAAAATTTGCGCCTGAATTGTTACATCTAAAGCGGTTGTCGGTTCGTCGGCGATGAGCAATTCGGGATTGCAAGCCAAAGCCATCGCAATCATCACTCGCTGACGCATCCCGCCGCTCAATTGATGCGGATAATCTTTGATTCTTCTTTCGGGCGCGGGCATCGCAACTTCCTTCATCGCTTCGATTGCCGCGTCGAGCGCGTCTTTTTTGTTCAAATTCCGGTGCAGACGCAACGCTTCGGCGATCTGTTCGCCGACTGTAAAAACCGGATTGAGCGAAGTCATCGGGTCTTGAAAAATCATCGCAATATCGTTGCCGCGAATCCCGCGCATTTTTTCGTCCGAGAATTGCAAAAGATTTTCGCCTTTGAATAAAACTTCGCCGCCGACAATTTTTCCGGGCGCGGAAATCAGGCGCATAATCGAAAGCGCGGTGATTGATTTGCCGCAGCCGGATTCGCCAACGAGTCCTAAAAGTTCGCCTTCGTCAATGTAAAAACTGACATCGTTGACGGCTTTGACAATTCCGGCGCGTGTCGGAAATTGCGTTTGTAAGTTCTTTATTTCGAGAAGATGACTCATTCCAGCTTTGTTAAATATCGTTATTTATTTTCAGTGAAGCAACTCTTTTTGTCGCTTTGTCTTCAAAGAAATGTTATCATTTTTTGGCATTTTTGTTATTTTACAGCAATTAAATTCAGGAGATTTTTAAAGTGAAAATACGTTCAACTTTTTTCGGCAGTCTGCTCTTAACCATTCTACTTGTTTCCGGCGTTTTTGCCCAAAACGAAACCGCTTCTAAAATAAATCCGAAAACTTCTAACGAAGTCAAAACCATAAAATCTACAAAGCCTGTAACGACGGAAAACATCGAAAAAGATGTTGCTGAAGCGTTGACGATGATTGAAGATAATTATATCGGCGGAAAAAAGATTGATTATAACGATCTTTTCAAAACCGCGATTGATAATATGCTTCACACGCTCGATCCGCACTCAAATTATTTTGACGCGAAAGAGTTTGAACAATTTCGCACCGATCAGAGTTCGCAGTATTTCGGCATCGGCGCGACCATCGGCGATTTGAGCGATAAAAACGAAAAGGTTATTGCAACCTTTATAAAAGCGACTTTTGACGGTGCGCCAGCCAATCGCGTCGGACTTCGTTACGGCGATAAAATTGTCGAAGTCAACGGCGTTTCGATGCTCGGCAAATCTTTTGTGGATGTTCGTAATTTCCTGCGCGGACCGCGCGGTACAGCCGCAAAATTAGTTGTCGAAAGATACGGCACGGGCAAACGCGAAGAAGTCGAAATCATCCGCGATGCCGTTTCACAGCCTTCGATTGCCGAATCTTATATGATTCGTCCCGGTGTCGGCTATATCGCAATGACGGGCGGATTTAATCAAACGACGTATGCCGAATTTGTGCAGGCGATGCAGAGCTTAAAATCGCAGGGAATGAAACAACTCGTGCTTGATTTGCGAAATAACGGCGGCGGTTTGGTCAGTCAGGCATATCGCGTGGCAAACACTTTTCTTTCCGCCGGACAGACGATTTTTACACAGAAAGGCAGAATTGACGGCACGGGCGATTCATATCGCGCTGATAATAAAGCTCCCGATACAACGCCTTTGGTAGTTTTGGTCAACCGCAATACGGCTTCGGCATCTGAAATTCTCGCCGGTGCGCTGCAAGATCACGACCGTGCTTTGATTGTCGGCGAAAACACTTTCGGCAAAGGTTTGGTGCAAAATCCTTTTGTTTTGGAATACGGTTCGATGCTACTTCTGACGATTGCCAAATACGAAACGCCCGCCGGACGGCTCATCCAACGCGATTATTCGGACGGAAATCTTTATGATTATTATACAAACGGCGGTTCGTTAAAGGACGAAGCCAAACCGCCTACCAAACCGACCGGCGCGGAAAGCCGAACTGATTCCGGCAGAGCCGTTTACAGCGGCGGCGGCATCAATCCAGACGAAGCATTGAAACCGCAGACGATTACAAGAGAAAAAGCTGATTTTCAGGCAAAATTAAACGACCCGATTTTTGCTTTCGTGCTTGATTTAACTTACGGAAAAAACAATAGTTTCCCGGCTTACAAAGTTGACCGCCCGATTTCGTTTGAATACGATTTGAAACGAACGGACTTCCCGATCACCGAAAATCTTTATCAAGGATTCAGAAAATTTGCGACCGAAAAATACAATTTCACACCCGCGCAAATTGACCGCGAACGCGAATTTGTCGAACGCGCACTGCGAACCGAATTTGTTACCGCCGCTTACGGTTCGACGACTTCATTCCGCGTTTTCAACGATTACGACAACCAACTGCAAAAAGCCATCGAACTGCTTCCCGAAGCCAAACAACTCGCCATTGAAGGCGCAAAAGCCAACGCTAAGAAGGAAAATTCAAAACTGAAT
The DNA here is from genome assembly GCA_038200505.1 of Pyrinomonadales bacterium. GTDB lineage: Bacteria > Acidobacteriota > Blastocatellia > Pyrinomonadales > Pyrinomonadaceae. The sequence goes on from JBBPXX010000140.1 coordinate 31,500, forward strand.
CGTTAAATTTTATAATGCGGCATAAATTTTTATGCCGCATTATTTTATGCTTCAAAACAAAATTTAGATTAAAAAATTATTGCTAATCATCAAATTTCCAACTATTATCAATGTCGTTGGAAACCATCGAATAATTCGGCATTTGTCGGTATAAATTCTAGTAAGTTATTTGGATACAGCTTTTATAATTCCGTTTAAATTATTATACGGAATTTAATTCGGTTAAATACAAAGTTAGGTTGCTAAAGTGTTGAATTCTTATCGAGTAAGAAAGGGGTAACAATGGATGTCTTTTTAGAAGAACTAACTACTGGATTACCGGACGCGGCGCAGATGGCGCGGGTCATCATCCGGCTGTTAGCTGCCGCGCTGATGGGCGCAATGGTGGGAATCCAGCGTGAGCGGGCAGGCAAACCGGCGGGAGTGCGAACACATATGCTGGTCGCTATGGGTGCGGCTCTCTTCGTCCTTGCTTGCTTAGAATTCGGGATGTCGGCAAGTGATTTGTCGCGGGTGATTCAAGGACTTGCCACCGGCATCGGCTTTATCGGCGGCGGCGCGATTCTCAAGTTGACCGAAGAACGCGAAGTTGAGGGGCTGACGACGGCGGCGGGCATTTGGATGACGGCGGCGGTTGGCGTGGCAGCGGGGCTGGGACGTTGGGGGTCTGCGACATTGGGCATCGTGCTGACATTGATTATTCTCTCGATTATCGGTCAAATTACATATCAGATGCAGAAGCGACAAGAAAGCAAAAGCCAAAAACAAGAATAAATGAAGGTTGGCGCGATAGGCGCGACGCAACCTAACAAATCATTGGACGTGAGGGCGAAACAGCGACTTTGTTATCGCGTTGTCTTTCTAACTCGGAGTTGCGTGTATTCGGTTTCGCCCCACGTCAACTTAATCGTTAAACTTTGATAAAAATTCGTTTCCGATAAAGCAGCCACATCAAAAACAGCCATAAAAAAATATAACAAACCGCAAACATCAGTGAAGCGTTAATCGGCGAAGCGAAAGGCAGAAATATGTTATTGAAAATCCAACTTTGCAAAGATGTTGATTTGCCTTCCGCGTCCCACGAAACTTTTATAATTCCCAGCAATTTCGACATCAAACCCGAAAAAACGAACAAAGCAAGCGCGTTGACACCGAAAATTATAAATGGTTTTGCCCATTTTTTGTAATCTTTTATGTCAATCAACCAATAGCAAAAGCCGAGAAATAGTAAAGCCAAACCTGCCGTATAAACGACATACGAACTTGTCCAAAGTGCTTTGTTGAGCGGAAACCAAAAACTCCAAATCCAGCCGATTGCCGTTAAGACCACGCCGAAAAAGAATAACGCGGAAACTTTTTCGTAATCGTTTTTCTCACTTCGCAGCCAATGACCGCACAAAACGCCCGCTAAAGTCGTGGCGATTGCCGGAATCGTGCTTAAAAGTCCTTCGGGATCGAAAATCTTTGATTGTTTCCAGATATGATTTTCCGTCAAAACCGCGCGGTCAACATACGCGGCGAAATTACAGCCTTTGTCGTCAAACGTCGTAATTTCGCAGCCCGGAACATTTATCAAAGTCATCAACATCCAATAAACGAGCAAAAGCGCGACGGCAATAATTGCCTGCTGTTTCCAGTTTGTGTGAATAAAAATCAATGCCGTAACCAAATAACAAACGGCGATGCGTTGCAAAACGCCCATTATGCGAAGCGTCGAAACGTCGAGAAATGTTTCTTTTGTAAAATTGTAAAAAGGAAAAGCAGCCAAAAATAGACCGAGCGCGAAGATAATCGCGGCGCGGCGGACGATTTTCAAATGAATATCTTTTTTAACCGCGCCTTGTTCAACCCGTTTGCCGAGAGCCAAAGTTATCGCAACGCCGACGATAAATAAAAAGAACGGAAAAACCAAATCCGTCGGCGTTGTGCCGTGCCATTCGGCGTGTTCGAGCGGCGGATAAATCGCGCTCCACGTTCCCGGATTATTTACCAAAACCATTCCCGCAATCGTGATTCCGCGAAAAACATCAAGCGAAAGCAGACGACTTTGTTTGGCTTCTTCAGACATTTTTTCACTTCCTTTTTATGAAATATGCACTTCATATTTAGAACGAAAAAATGTTTGTGTCAATGTTTTGAGTCAGATTTTTACCAATTTTCCCTTTCGCGTAATTTCGTAATATGCGCCGTGTGATGTTTGCTGTGCCAATCGTAAAGTCCGAGCATTTTTTCTAGCGTCCATTCGCCGGATTCGGGATGAATTAACAGCTTTTTGAAATCTTCGTCAGACATCGCATTCAAAAAATTCGCCCAGCGCGAGTGAACGCCTTCGATAATTTTCATCGAAACACCAATCGGCATTTGGCTGTCGGCGAGTTCCGCCCAACGGTCTTCGTAATACGGGCGAATTGTCGGCGCGTCTTCGGTCAAAGCCAATTTAAAACGAATGTAAGCGTTCAGATGACTGTCGGCGACGTGGTGAATCGTCTGCCGAACCGTCCAACCTTCGGGACGATACGGCGTGTCGAGTTGTTTATCTTCTAAATCCGCAACCGATTTTTCCAAATTTTTCGGTAAATCCGCAATTGTTCGGATAAACGATTTTCGCAGTTCGGGCGTAACTTCTATATTTTTGTCAAATTTTCCAATCGGAAAACGCAAATCTTCGCTCATATTTATTCTCCAAAATAATTTTCAAATCTCGTAAATTCCTTCAAAAACGCCAGTTTTACCGTTCCGGTCGGACCGTTGCGCTGTTTGGAAATCAACAGTTCGGCAATTCCGGCATTTTCTTCGTTCGGTTTATAGTAATCTTCCCGGTAAATAAAGGCTACAACGTCGGCATCTTGTTCAATACTGCCCGATTCACGCAAATCGGACATCATCGGACGCGGCGGATTTCTCGCTTCCGGCGCACGCGAAAGTTGTGACAGCGCGACGACCGGCACATTTAATTCTTTGGCTAAACCTTTGAGTTCGCGCGAGATTTTTGAAACTTCCTGCTGGCGCGATTCGATTTTTCCCGAACCCGACATCAATTGCAGATAATCAACGACAATCAAATCCAATTTTTTTTGTTCCGCTACCAATCTCCGCGTTTTAGCACGCATTTCCAAAACGGAAATTCCCGCCGTGTCGTCAATAAAAATGCTCGCTTCGGACAATGTGCCGATTGCGCCGGCGAGTCTGCCCCATTCTTCGCGCGTCAAATATCCGGTGCGAAAACGGTGCGCGTCAACCTTCGCTTCCGAACTGAGCATTCGCATAACCAATTGCTCTTTTGACATTTCAAGCGAGAAAACCGCGACCACCGCTTTTTCCTGAATCGCCGCATTTTGTGCAAGCGTTAGACATAAAGCCGTTTTGCCCATTGACGGACGCGCCGCAACAATAATCAAATCGGTCTTTTGCAAACCGGAAGTCATTTGATCCAAATCACGAAACCCTGTCGCCAGTCCGGTCAGCGCGTGTGATTCGCGTTTGGCATATTCCTGAACTTTTGCCAAAACCTCTTCGGCGACGGGTTTGACGTGCGCGAAGCCTTGTTTTGTGCGCTCGTCCGCAAGTGCGAAAATCATACTTTCGGCATTGTCCAAGATAACTTCGGCATCGTCTTCTTCGGCGAGTGCTTCGCTGGTGATTTGATTGCAGACTTTGATCAAATTTCTAACGACCGATTTGTCGTGAACGATTTTCGCGTAATCGGCAATATCTGAAAAATGCGGCAGTCCAAAAGTCAAATTCGTGATGGTTGCCACGCCGCCCATCGAATCAATCGTGCCTTCCTTTTTCAACTCTTCACCAATTAAAATCGGGTCAATGCGTTCGCTCTTTTCAAATAAAGCGATCATCGCTTTGAAAACGCGGCGGTGATTCGGCGAGTAAAAATCTTCGGGTTTGAGCTGTTCGATTGCCTGTGAAATAAGCGCGTTGTCGAGCAAAATCGCGCCCAAAATGACGCGCTCGCTTTCGGGACTGCTTGGCAGGGGTTTTTCTAGAAATTGTTCGGGTGTCGCCATTTTTCAGTCGCAATCTTCCGTCGTCAGCATTTTAATTACCGATGACCGATCAAATAAAATTTTATAGATAAAAAAAGACTGCAAGTCAAAAAAACTCGCAGTCTTTGATGATAATACAATCGCGGAAAACTGACAAAGAATCATCGTCAATCAATTTTCCTGTATTTTATTAACTTTTGGTTTCGTCGCCGGTGGCTTCAACCGTTTCATCCGCAGCGGTTTCATTCGTATCCGCTTTGTCTTCCGTAGTTTCCGCCGATTTTTCAGCTTTTGCTTTTTTATCGGTTTTTTCTTCCGCGCCGCCTTCCGCCGTCACAGTTACAGGAATTTCCAGTATAACTTCCCGGTGGAGTTTGACGTTGACTGTGTAATCGCCGGTTTCCTTGATCGTGTCTTTCAACTGGATTTTGCGGCGGTCAATTTCGTAGCCTTTCGCCTTTAAAGCGTCGGCAATATCCATCGAAGTAACCGAACCGAAAAGCGTTCCGCCTTCGCCGGCACGTCGTTCAAATTTGAGCGAAATGTCCTGCATTTGTTCGGCTTGCGCGTCGGCGGTTGATTTTTCCGTGGCGGCTTTTTTCAAAAGAATCGAGCGTTCCTGCTCGACTTGTTTGATGTTTCCTTTGGTCGCCAGCGTCGCCATACCTTGCGGAAGCAGATAATTTCTCGCGTAACCGGATTTCACCTTGACGATTTCGCCGCGTCCGCCGAGATTGTCCATATCTTCGCGTAAAAGAACTTTTGTCGTTGCCATAATTTTAAATTCCTCCTGCTTTTTAGTCTGTTACGAAAGGTATCAATGCCATAATGCGGGCGCGTTTGATGGCGCGTTCGACACGGCGTTGGTCTTTGGCTGTAACTCCCGAAATGCGTCGCGGCATAATTTTCCCGCGTTCAGGAATAAATCTTCTCAAGAAATCGACATCTTTCCAATCAATATAATCGGGAACAAACTGACTCTGCCGACGGCGTTGGTAACGGCGTGCAGGTCGTTCGTTTTTTTGATCAAAACCCGATTCGACTTCTTTTTTATCGTCATCTTCTCCGTCGTATTTTTTCGGTTTTTTGTCCATTTAACTTGCCTCCTCGTTTTGGGCTTCCGCCGCAGTTTCTTCAGTTTGATTTCTCGTCGCTGAACCGTTGTTTCTTTCGTTATTTCGGCTCTGACGTTTTTCGCGTTTATCGGTCAACTTCTGCGCCGTTTTGCGTTCTTCGTCAACTCTGACGGTCAAATAACGCATAATCGTATCGTTGACGCGCATTCGGCGTTCGAGTTCGGCAATTTCCTGCCCGGAACCTTCGATTTCAAATAAGACGTAATATCCGTCGTTCTTTTTGTTGATTTCGTAGGCAAGTTTACGTCGTCCCATGTCTTCCATTTTGACCACGCTGCCGCCACCGGTTTCGATAATATCTGTAATTGTTTCGTTTAATGCTGCAATATCGTCGTCCGACGTTTCCGCCGCCGCTATATACATCATTTCGTATGTTCTTTTTTCTGCCAATTTATTGTCCTCCTTTTGGCTAATCAAGCCTCATTTCTTTGAATGAAGCAAGAAGGCTTCTAAAGGATAAAGGATAAAGGATAAAGGATAAAGTTAAACTTTCGCCTTTCGCCTTTCGCCTTTCGCCTTTAATTAAATTTCGCCATTGCTTTTTCAACTCCGTCAGACAAGACGGCGCGAATCGCGTCGGCACTTTGTTCTAAAACATTTTCAATCGTTTCCAAATCCGTTTTGGAAAAATTTTCCAACACAAAATTTTTTGTATTGCTAATTTGATATTCAGGCTGAATACCGATTCGCAGACGAATATATTCCTGCGTTTGCAAACAATCGTTGATTGACTTTAAACCGTTGTGTCCGCCCGCCGAACCGTTTGCGCGAAGCCGGATTTTGCCGAGCGGCAAAGCCAAATCATCAATGATAACAATTAACTTTTCTACGCTGCGATTATCTTTTTTCAACAAACAGCTAATCGCTTCGCCGCTTAAATTCATAAAAGTCTGCGGTTTAACGAGTTCGGCTGTTTGATTTTCAATCTCGGCGCGTCCGATCAAAGCGCGGCATTCATCACGTTTGACCTGCGTTTGAAACTTACGCGCCAACTTGTCAATCAGCATAAAGCCGAGATTATGGCGCGTTTTTTCGTATCGCAAGCCATGATTTCCAAGACCGACAATTAACCAATTTTTCTCGGACACACTCATTTTTATTTACAAGGATAACAGGATTAACAGGGATAGTTTTAAATGCTTTTAAAATCCCATTCATCCTGTTATCCCTGTAAATTCAATCTTCGCGTTCCGAAAAGATTAAGGTTTTTCAACATCTTCTTCTTCGGTAACTGCGCCCGGTTTATCGCCCGGTTCTTCGTTTCCGATCAGTTCAGGTTCGGTCAATTCTTCTTCAGGTGTCGGTTCGAGTTCAGGTTCTTTGACGAAGACGATTGACGCGACAACGGTTTCCGCATCTTCTTGAATTTCGACATCTTCGTCAACTTTCAAATCGGCAACCGAAATATGTTCGCCGATCTGTAAGTCGGCAACATCGGCTTCGATGTATTCAGGAATTTTGCTCGGCACACACAGAACTTTGACTTCGCGCAATTGCTGCGTCAAAACGCCGCCTTCCTCAATGTCTTCCGGTTCGTTAATCAAATGAATCGGAACGGTAACTTCGATTTTTTCGCCTTTCGCCAAACGCCGCAAATCCGCGTGCATCAGACGACCTCTGATCGGGTCAATCTGTCGGTCGTGAAAAATTACGTCGTTCGCGCCTTCGCCCGCCATATCGATTGTAAAAATCGTATTTTGTCCCGTATCCGAACGCAAAATCGCTGCCAAATCTTTCAAATCAGCCGCTGCCGCGACACTTTCGCCGCCGCCGCCATAGACAATGACCGGAACTTTTCCTGCACTTCGCAGACGACGCGCGTCATTTTTGCCGCGATCTTCTCTTTTTTCAGCTTTTACTACAACTTTATCTGCCATATATTTTAGATTCCAGATTCCAGATTCCAAATTTCAAATTCCAAGTTACCGGAATTTGAAATTTGGAATCTGGAATTAAATGAATAACGATGAAACGCTTGTTTCATCGTGAATTGATTTTATCGCCCGCGCCAGCAATTTTGCGACGCTCAAAACTTCGATTCTGCCTTCCTCCCGCATTTTCTTGCCTTTTTCGCAGAGCGGAATCGTATTCGTAACGATAACTTTTTTCAGATGTGAATTTCTCAATCTTTCAATCGCGTTGCCGGATAAAACAGCGTGCGTAAAACAGGCGTAAATATCGTTTGCGCCGTTTGCATAAAGCGCGTCGGCGACTTTGCAAATCGTGCCGCCGGTGTCGCACATATCGTCAATTATCAAACAGTTTTTGCCTTCGACATCGCCGACGACGTTCATCACTTCCGCAACATTCGCCTTTTCGCGCCGTTTATCGCACAGTGCCAAACCCGTATTAAGACGTTTCGCATACGCGCGGGCGCGTTCCGCACCGCCTGTGTCGGGCGCGACGACAATCATATTTTCAACTGGATTAGCCTGAAAATAATCAACAATCACCGGCGCGGCGAAAAGATGGTCAACCGGAACGTCAAAAAAACCTTGAATCTGCGAAGCGTGCAAATCAACCGTCAAAACTCGTTCTGCGCCCGCCGTTGTTATCAAATTGGCGACGAGTTTTGAAGCAATCGGTACGCGCGGACGATCTTTTTTGTCGGAACGCCCGTAGCCAAAATACGGAATCACCGCCGTAACTCTTTCCGCTGAAGCGCGTCGGAATGCGTCAATCATTATCAGCAGTTCCATCAAATTCTGGTCGGTCGGCGGACAAGTCGGCTGAATAATAAAAACATCCGCACCGCGGGCGTTTTCGTCAATCTGAAAATTGAATTCGCCATCGGAAAATCTGTCCGTGCTGGCTCTGCCCAGGTCGCAACTAAGGTGATTGCAGATTTCTTCGGCAAGTTGCGGATGCGCGTTGCCCGAAAAGACTTTGATATTGCCTGTTACGCTCATTTGTTCTGCTAATACAAATAAATGACGGGCAACTCAAGTTTTTTAAGTTGCCCGTCAACTTTCATAAATATGGCTGGGGCGGAAGGATTCGAACCTGCGAATGCCGGACCCAAAACCCGGTGCCTTACCACTTGGCGACGCCCCAATAAAGTCAGAAATTTTTCGGAAATTTATTAATATTCAGTAAATTCCGATATTTTCGGCGAGAAATTGTTTCAGTTGAAAACACGCACCAATCTTGCTCTATTCTAAGTGCTTTCAGCGCAATTTGTAATTGCACGTTTTCACCGAAAACAGCAAAAACGCTCGCTCCGCTTCCCGATAATAAAGCATATTCGGCTTTTAATTCTAAAAGTTTAGCTTTGACACGCTTGATTTCAGGCTCAATTTTAAAGACCGACTTTTCAAAATCATTTTTCAATTTTGATTGCCGCAAATCAAGCCTTTCGGCTTCATTACGGCAAATTTGAAGGATACTTTTTGACGATTTATTTGTCAAGTGCGGCACGTCTAAACGTGCAAATGCTTCGGCAGTTGCAACATTAACATTCGGCGTTACCATTAAAATATATTTTTCCGTGAAATCTTCTAGTGGTGAAATTTCCGTTCCGCGACCTGTTCCAAGCGCAGTTCCGCCATAGAAAAAAAACGGCACGTCAGAACCCAACTTTTCGCCAATTTCCAGCAATTCCTCAAAATCAATTTCTATTTGCCAGAGTTTTATCAAACCAAATAATGCAACCGCCGCATTTGAAGAACCGCCGCCGAGTCCGCCGGGCGCGGGAATATTTTTTTCGAGATGAATTTTCGCACCGCTTTTTATTTCATATTTTCTTTTTAGTTCGAGCGCGGCTTTGACGATTAAATTATTTTCATTTGTCGGAATCGTTCTGTTGTCACAAGTCAGAGTAAATTCGTCGTCTTCCGAAAAAGTCAGTTTATCGTGAAGCGAAACAGTTTGAAAAACAGTGCAGAGTTCGTGAAAATTATCGGCGCGTTTACCCAAAATTCGTAAAAACCAATTTATTTTCGCAAACGAGGGTAGTGTAAATGTATTTTTCATAAAGAGCCGGAGCGCGGGCAGTCTGCCCGCCAACGAGAGCGAAGCGAATCGTTGCACACCTCAATACTACCAAAATCATAATTCATTGCGAAGAATTTCAACACGCGCTTCGCAGGCAGGCTGCCCGCGCTCCGATTAACCGCTTGAATGAAATTTTTGCCACTCGGCGCGAAGTAGAAAACTGCCTTCGGTAACGACTTTATCACCAACGAACAAACCTTCCAAAACAGGATAAAGTCCTTTGCTTTCCGCGCCGATTTTGACGGGTTTCATTATAAAAACAGTCGGATTTTCGGTGGCGAGAAAGACGATTTGCTGATTATTGATAGTTTGCACGGCTTCAATTGGAACAGTCGGAACGGTATTTTCCGCGCCGCCGAGCGTTGCAAATGCGATATTGACATACATTCCGACTTTGAATTTTTCGCCTTCGTTCGGCAGTTCGATTCTGACTTGTGCGGTGCGCGTGTTTTGGTCGAGATTCGGATCAATATATGAAACATTTCCGCGAAAAACTTCGCCCGGATAAGCGTCCGTCGTGATAGTTGCACCGCTTCCCGTCCGCAATTTGCCCAAATCTCTTTCATAAACTTGTCCGATCACCCAAACGGTTGAAAGATTCGTAACCGTAAGGAGTTCCGCGTTTGCGGCAACAATTTCGCCTTGGTTGACTTTTCGCGCCGTAATTGTTCCCGAAACAGGCGACGCAATCGGCAATTCTGAACTTATTTGCGTTGTCGAAGTCAACGAATCAACTTTTTGTACGGGCAAACCAAGCACCAATAATTTTTGCCGCATTGACGCGAGTTCGGCTTGCGAACTTCTCAACTGCGTTAAAGCATTATCGAGTTCAGCGCGTCGTGCCGGATTGATATTTAACAATTTTTGAGCGCGTTCAAAACGACTTTTCGCCTCAACAAGTTTTGCTTGAGCCGTTTCGTGTTTCGCTCTTGCCATCTCGAATTCTTCCCGACTTACCGCGCCGATTTCCAATAGTTTTTCTGTTCTATTAAAGTGGCTTAAATGTTCGATATGATCGGCTTCGGCAATTTTGACGGCGGCAGCCGCTGCGTCCAATTCGCTGCGGCTTTCGGCGGCGATGTCGGTTAATTTTCCGGCGCGTTTGTAGCGTTTGTCGGCTTCGTCAACTTCGGCGCGTTTTGAAAAATAGCTTGATTCGACGGCGGCGAGTTCGTCGCTGTAAATAACGGCAATCGTTTGACCTGCGCGGACGAATTGACCGAGTTCGGCGTTAATTCTCCGCACGACTCCGCCGACCAAAGACATCACGGGCGTTTCCTTGTAATCATTTGGCTGAATAACGCCGGTTGCCGATGTCGCGCTCGATTCGACGCTTAATTCTTCGCCGACGGTAACGATTTTCAGATTCGCGGCTTTTAGTTGTTCGGGCGAAATTGTGATGGTTTGTTCGCCTGTTGTTTGCGCGTCATTTCCCGTGTCGGTTTCGCCAAAAGAAACATTGCGAGGTGCGGGAACAGCTTTGCCGACGCTTGAATTTCGTGTCGCGTAAAGCCAAATCAAAACAAATGCAACGCTCAACGCGATCAAACCGCCGATGATGTAAATTTTTCTCGATTTAACAAGCGGTTTTTCGTCTTCAACTTCGCGCAGAGAATCATCCGACAAATAATCATCATCGTAAGTTTCTTCAAACGGTTCATTCGGCAAATCCGCGTCAATTAAATTTTCTTTTTCGTTGTTCATTTTGTTATCAATTCGGGCGCGGCGGCGGCGCGTAAAATTTCGACACGCGCCAGATAAACTTGCAATTGCGCGTCAATAAAATCGTCTTTTATTTCGATATAGCGGCGTTGTTCGGCGATGTAATCGAGCAAACTTCTCGCGCCGAGTTCGTAAGTTTGCCGCACGACTCCGAGATTTATTTTGGCTAATTTTTCAACTCCGGCGCGATAAATTTCCATCGCGCGGGCGACACTTTCGTAGCGCACAAAGGCGGCGGCAACTTCGCGGCGAACGGTTAATTCGCCAAATTCCAGACGTTTTTGCGCGGCGTTTTTTTCCGCAACGGCGGCTTCGATTGTTCCTTGATTTTTGTTAAAAACCGGCAGATTGAGCGTTACGCCGAAAGTTACAAAATGAAAAACGCTGCGAATCGGCGCAAGCTGTGCGTCCGAATCAAAGGCTTGAAACGGAAAACCCGAATTCACTCGTTGATAGCCCGCGCTGACGCTGGCATCGAGTTTTCCCTGCGTTTTCGCCTGTTCGATTCGCGCTTCTGCCAAATCAACCAACGTCCGCGCCGTCTGCAAATCGGGACGATTTATCAAGGCTTGTTCGACGGCGATTTCCTCCGGCGGCAGCGGATTCAGCAAGTCGGCAAAATCTCCGCGCAGACGCAAAACTGTTTCGGGCGACATTCCGACTAAATTTTTTAATTCGAGCAGAGCGATTTCCGTTTGTCCTTCGCTCGTTTCGCGCATCGCCCGAATGCGGTTTAATTCAACCGCTTCCATATTTTGTTCGAGCGGCGCGGTTTTCCCTTCGTTCACGCGGGCGGCAACCAGTCTATAATTTTGCGTCGTAACCGTTAAAGTTTCTTCGACAAACGAAAGTTTCAAAACGAGCGCGAGAGTCGTCCCGAATTTTGAACGAACTTCCGCCGCCAGTAATCTCTCGCGGTTTGCCAAAACCTGCCGCCGAACTTGCGCTTCGGCTTCGGCAACTTTGACACGCAGCCCGCGCCGATTAAAAAGTTCGAGCGGCAAAGAACCTCTGACCATCAAAGAGTTGCTCGGCGTAACCGGATTTTTTGTGCCGCTTAATTCCAGATTCGGATTTGCCCGTAAATTTGCTTGTTTGATAAGTGCTTCTGCCGCTTCGACTTCGCGGCGGACGCCTTCGAGTTCGGCGTTGTTGGCAAGCGCGTAGACGACAAGCTCATCCGCCGTCATTCCTGCCGTTTGGTCAACATATTTTGATGATGTTTCGATTTTATTTACTGAAATCACATCCTGCGTTTGAGCGAAAATCGGCATCTGCGCCGCCGGAATGACGATTGCGAAACATAAGCAGAGAATACTTTTATTAAAATTAAAAAACATTTTTTTATTTAGGTTAAATTTTCTCACTTTTGTTTAATTCACTTTCGCGCAGCCAGTAAAAAATCACGGGCGTAACGATCAAAACGTGCAAAAGACTCGAAACCATTCCGCCCAAAACCGGCGTGGCAAGCGGTTTCATAATTTCCGAACCCGCGCTCGAACTCCACATAATAGGCAGAAGTCCGGCGACAATCGTCGAAACGGTCATCACTTTCGGACGCAGACGCAATAATGCGCCTTCCGTTATAGCTTCGAGCAGAGATTCTTTGGTCAAACCGCCGAGTTCTTTTTTCTTTTTCTCAACTGCTTCTTCGAGATAAATGACCATCACCACGCCCGTCTGGACGGCAGTTCCGAAAAGCGCGATGAAACCGACCCAAACGGCAACGGAAAAATTGTAATTTAACGCCCACAACAAATAAACTCCGCCCGTCAAAGCAAACGGCACAGCCAATAAAACGTGCGCGGCTTCGATTGCCGAGTTGTAAGTCAGATAAAGCAAGCCGAAAATGATAATCAAAACAATCGGCACAACGAGTATTAAGCGTTTTTTGGCGCGTTGCTGATTTTCAAACTGTCCGCTCCAATTTATGTAATAACCGTTTGGAAGCTGAATTTGATTGATAACGGCTTGATTCGCTTCTTCGACAAGTGAGCCGACATCGCGCCTGCGCACGTTGAGCAAAACCGTGCCTCTGAGAAGTCCGTTTTCGCTGGAAATCATTGATGCGCCATTGACGGTGCGAATGTTTGTAACTTGTGCCAACGGAATCGCCATTCCGCTTGCCGTAAGGAGCGGTAATTGTCCGATAGTTTTGGCATCTTTGCGAAATTCGGGAGCGAATCGAACGCGCACGGGAAAGCGGTTTCGTCCTTCAATCGTCGTCGAAAGATTCGTTTCGCCGATGCCCATTTCAATCGCGTTTTGAATCGTCCCGACATCAATGCCGTAACGCGCCGCCGCCTGCCGGTTAATGTCAATGTCAATATACGGCGCACCGATAATTTGTTCAGGATAAACATCAACCGCGCCCTAGGGCAAACGCATTAAAAGTTGAGAACTTTAAGTAGGTAGCTTTCATTCCAGCCTGCTTTCTTGCGTTTGCCTTCAATTCCCCTTTTGCAACTCTTTTCTTGCTTGAGTAGATTCAAGCCGAGATGTCGAATAGTCG
>JBBPXX010000141.1:0-11785 GCA_038200505.1 Pyrinomonadales bacterium
CGAAAGAGAATATCTCGGACGTAATAATGGAGATTGCCTGTGGATTGCACAATCTGCGAGTTACATTTCGCCAGCCAATGCAAACGATTGATCTTACAAATGTTGAGGAATTATCTTATTTCAAATAATGTCTATTGTAAAAGGCGAATCAACCGACGGCAAATTTATCGAGGTTGTTTTGAAGTCGGGGCATAGCGGAAACGCGGTCATAATAACAACTTATTTGATATGAAAGAACAAAAAAACGAGAAGTTAATAGTGTGCGATATTTGCGGTGTCAAAGCGGCTCGAACAGTGAAGCGTCCGCAGGTTTTGGGGCGTGGAGCGCAAATGCTGTTGGTTGACAACGTGCCGGTTATTGCTTGTCGAAATTGCGGCGAAAGCTATCTGACGAGCGAAACGATATATCGCTTGGACGGCATCCGTTCAAAACAAAAAGCAAATTCGGCGGCGCGAAAGATTGCCGTCGCCGAATTTACGCATATTTAAAGAAAATAATATGTTACAAAACTCTGCACCATCGGCGAAGGCACGAGCGAAATTCAAAGAATAGTGATCGCCAAGTCTTTATTAAAAGCATAGTCTGAAAAATATGAAAAGATGTTTGTCGGTATTCGTTTTTATTATCGTTCTTGCCGGTTCGTCTTTAGCGCAAAATCAAGCGGACAATTACAGCAAGGCTGATTTTTGTTTATGAAGTTCATCAATCGCTTCTTTCGCGGATTCTTTAATCGTGTCGGCAACACCGAGAAAACCGGCGAGTTTTCCGTCAACCGCAACAAACATCATAGTTTGACCTTCGCCGCGAAGTTTGTCAGCATCGGCGTTTTGCGTGAATCCTACATCGTTCGCGTTCATCAATTTCGAGTTTCCAAGCAAAATCCGTTTGCCGTCAATCGTTCTTGAAACGCCTTTGCCGGTGATCGATTCAAAACTTTCGACCTTTGTGAGTTTGATGTTTCGCTCTTCCGCGCCTTTTATAATCGCATCGGCAAGCGGATGTTCACTAGATTTTTCCAAACTCGCTGCCAATCTTAAAACTTCATCATCTGGAATCTGAAATCACTCTTTGCAGACGAGACTTGCCTTCGGTCAAAGTTCCCGTTTTATCAACGACAATCGTGTTGACTTTTTCCAAAATCTCCAACGCTTCGGCTTTTTTGACCAAAACGCCGTTTTTCGCGCCGTGTCCCGTGCCGACCATAATTGACATCGGTGTTGCCAAACCGAGAGCGCACGGACACGCAATAATCAAAACCGAAACCGCCGCGACAATTGCCGACGTAAAACTGCCCAAAACCATCCAGACGATAAAAGCGACTATCGCGCAGACAATCACAGTCGGAACAAAATAGCCTGAAACGACATCGGCTAATCGTTGAATCGGAGCGCGTGAACGCTGCGCTTCGCCGACCATCTGAACGATTTGCGCCAAAAGTGTTTCGCCGCCGACTTTTTCGGCTTTCATTAAAATTGCGCGATTGCCGTTGATCGTGCCGCCGATAATTTTGCTTCCCGTTGTTTTTTCAACCGGAATCGGTTCGCCTGTAACCATTGATTCGTCAATCAAGGTTTCGCCTTCGACGATAACGCCGTCAGTCGGAATTTTTTCGTTGGCTTTGACACGCAGTTTCGCATCGATTTGAACATCTTCAAGCGCAATTTCTTCCTCGCTGCCATCGTCAAAAACGACACGCGCGGTTTTCGGCGCGAGTCCGAGAAGTTCTTTAATTGCGCTTGAAGTTTGCGAACGCGCCCGCAATTCTAAAACTTGTCCGAGCAAAACCAGCGTGATAATAACCGCCGCCGATTCAAAATAAACGGCGATCAAATTGGTGTGCGCGTCGCGCATCGAAACAGGAAATAGATCGGGGAAAAGCAGTGCGACGATGCTGTAAATGTAAGCCGCGCCCGTGCCAATCGCAATCAGCGTGAACATATTCGGGCTTTTATTTTTAATCGAAGCCCAGCCGCGTTCAAAAAACGGAAATCCGCAGTATAAAACGACGGGCGTTGCCAAAATGAATTGAATCCACAAAATAGTTTTCGGTGAAACCAGATTTTGCGCGGAAAACTGCGGAATCATTTCCGCCATTGCGAGCAAAAAAACAGGCGAAGTTAAAGTGGCGGAAATCCAAAAACGTCGTTTCATATCAACATATTCCGGGTCCGGCGCGTCGTCTAAAGAAAAAGCTTTCGGCTCAAGTGCCATTCCGCAAAACGGACAGCTTCCGGGTCCGATTTACACGACTTCCGGGTGCATCGGACAAGTATATTCCGTGCCTTCGCTTTCCGCTTCCAACTTTTCTTCTTTCTTTTCCTCTAAAAACGCGGCGGGATTTTGCTTAAATTTATTCAAACATCCGTTTGAACAAAAATAATAGATTTCGCCCTTAAAATCATATTTTCCGGCGGCGGTTTCCAGTTCAACGGTCATTCCGCAAACCGGGTCAATAAACTCTGTTTTTGTTTCTTCTTTCATTTTCTTAATTCCAATAGCTTTTCAGATGCAGATTTCGCCAAACTTTTACGGCATTTATATTTTATTTTTTGCCTTCGATGTCTTTTATCAACATCTCCATTTCGGCAATTTCCTTGCGCTGAGTTTCGATAATTCCGTCGGTGAGTTTTCGCACTCGCGGATCGGTAATATTTGCGCGTTCGCTGGTTAAAATCGCAATCGAATGATGCGGAATCATCGCTTTCATCCACGAAACCTCTTCCACAGTCGCCTGACTTCGCACGAGCCACAACGAATCCGCGAAAACGACGACGCTTACCGCGATAATAGTCGCGTTGACCTTCCAATTTTTATACATATCGAGCATAAAAAGAAGCATAATAACCGCCATCGCCGCACCCATTACGAGTGCCATATAAGTTCTTGTTTCGCTAAAAAAAACGTGATCTAATTGGTATGTGTCAAATACATTAAATCAACATCACTACCGTTGACGTGGCAATCATTGCACCGAATCTTGCATAATTTTTCATTTTTATTTCCCTCGTTCGTAAAAAAAAAACATCAGATCCCGTCAAGATTTAAGACAACTTTCGGCTTAAATCTTCACTTACCAATTTAATTGTTATTTATTTTACAACCTGAGAGTAACTATCAAGTCAAGCTCGGTTTTATTTTAATCGGCAATTGATTCGATCAGATGACAAATTGAATGACCGTTCGGCAGCGCGTCATCCATTTCCGTCCAATCTTTTTGCGCTTTTTTCATCTTCGTTTGAAGTGTTTGCATTTAGTTTGATTTTTTGTGGTTTTCGGCGATTCGTTTTTCAATGACTTTTCGGGCAAGCGGACACGGGGAATTTCCTTTTTCGGCTTCCGTCAGAATTTTTGAAATTTCTTTGAGCGTAAAACCCGATTCTTTAGCATTGTTGATAAAACGCAAAAGAATCACGTCGTCAGGCTGATAAATTTTATAATTGTTATGCGAATCACGCGAAGGTTTGAGCAGACCGACTTTTGTATAGTGGCGCACGGTGTGAATCGGAACGCCAGTTTTTTTGGCAAGCACACTCGCTGTAATCATCTTTTATCCTCGACATAATTTCAGTTTGTCTTAGTTCATTACTTACAAAACGCTGAAAGAAGCAATGCGATTTAATTGCAAAACTTTCAGTAATCTTCATCAAAATCTATGATATAAAGACGGGAAATGAAAGACAATAAAAGATCGAAGCGTATAACTGAAAAGTTGATTCTGCTCAAAGTAAATAATAAATTTTCAGAATAACTGAAAGCCGGCAATCAACATCAAATAGCGGCGCATTATATTTATCAATTTTCAGATAAATAATGATGCCGGAGTGATAAAACTTGCAATATCACACTTTTGGCTTCTTTATTTTTGAATAAATTGAACTATGATTTAGACGGATTTATCAAGACTAAAATTTTCAATACAAAATTACGGAGAACATTATATGAGCGAAATTGTCCGCTTCGGAGTCAGCATCGAGCAGGATTTGCTGGAAAATTACGACAGTTTAATTGTGGAACGCGGTTATGCGACACGCTCGGAAGCGTTGCGCGATTTGATTCGGGATGCCTTAATTCAGAGCAAAATCGAAAATGATTTAACTACGCAGGTTCTCGGCAGTCTGACGCTTGTTTACGATCATCACGCGAGCAATCTTTTGCAGGAAATGGCGCACGTTCAGCACGATTTTCACGAAGTCGTGTTGTCCGTAATGCACATTCACGTCAGCCACGTTGATTGTATGGAAATTCTCGCCGTCCGCGGAATTGTTTCGGAAATCGTTGATTTAGCCGATAAACTGTTGAGTTTGAAAGGTATTAAAAACGGGAAACTCTTTCTGACTTTGCCGTCTTCGGGAATTACCGAACGAAAATAATTTAAATCCGATGTTTTAATTCACACGAATTCGTATTAAAGTGTTACTGAAGACAATTTCGTGTTACTCAAATAAATTACTATGCGGATAAAAAACTTATTTCAATTCAGCCGTTTTTCGTTAAGAATAATATTGTTGACCTTTTTCATTTTTAATTGCGTTGCCTTCGCTCAAAATTCAAGTGAAACGTGCAAGTTTTCCGGTTCGATTCTGACACAAAGATTTGAACTCGTGCCGAATGTAACGATTGAAGTTCAAACTTCGGACGGGAAAATACAGACAATCAGCGATGCGGAAGGGAAATTTATCTTGAATGTGCCGAACGACGAACCGCTTTCCGTCAAATTTTCGGGCAATAATATCGAACCGCAAACGCGGATATTTGCGTCGTCGGACAAACTCGAAAATTTGCAGATAAAAGTCAATTACGTCGTTTCGCCGATTAATGAAAGCGTTACGATTCAAGCCGAAACTCTCACGCCGGAAATTGAAACGCGCAACGATACGATTTATAAAAACACGCTTTTCGGGCGCGACGACCAACTTATTCAAACCTTAAACGCCGGAATTAACGCCGGACAACACGAAGGCGGCGGGAAATCTCTGGAGATTCGCCGATTCGGTTTTAATCTAGATCACGGCGGCGTGAACGGCGGTTTGAAAATTTTGGTTGACGATGTTCAGCAAAATCAGGCGACGCAGGGACACGGACAAGGTTATTTGGGAGCGTTAAAAAGTTTGTCGCCGGAACTCGTGCAGGACGTTTCCATCATTAATGGACCGTTTTCTGCCGCTTACGGTGATTTTTCAGGTTTAGGCGTTGTGCAGATTCGTCTGAAAGAATCGCTGCCGCAGGAATTTACGGCGCGAATTCAGGCGGGAAGTTTTAACACTTTTCGCGGTTTTTTCGCTTACAGTCCGAAGATTGATAAAGTTGACGCATTTTTAGCTTATGAACCGAGCTATTCCGACGGACCTTTTGTCAATAAACTGCGTTACCGACGTGATGATTTAACGGGAAATTTCACTTATAAATTTGACGACAAACAGGCGTTGGGTTTTAAGTTTAACGCCGGACGCAATGATTTTTTCTCGTCCGGTCAAATTCCGCTCGATTTGGTTAATGCGGGCGAACTCGACCGTTTCGGTTTTATTGACCCGGAAAACGGCGGCAAAGTGCAGCTTGGCACTGCCGCGACTTATTTTCGCAAAGAATGGAATTCGGGCGCGACGTTCAAAGCCGACGCATTCATCGGGCGTTCGCTGTTTGATTTATTTTCAAATTTCACGTTCTTTTTAGCCGATCCGATTTACGGCGACGAAATTGACCAGCACGATTCGCGCCTTCAGGAAGGTGCAACCGCGCAATTCTTAAAACCATTACAAATTTTTCGGCAAGCAGTTACTTTTAACTGTCGGCGGAAATCTGCATTTCAACCAAATCAACGTCGGACTTTACCCGTCAATTTCCAGAAATCCGAATCGTAAATTTTTGCCGGAAAACCTCAATAACGCGGACGTTCTTTATACTTCGGCGCAGGCAAATATCGGTAATTACGCCGGATATATTCAAAACGGAATTGATTTTTACAACGGTCATTTGAGAGTCGAAGGCGGTTTGCGTTTCGATTATTTCACGTTCGATGTCAACGGTTTTGAACTTTCCGACGTAAAAACAGATGTCATCGGCAAAGAAGGCGCGGGACTTTTTCAGCCGAAACTTTCGGTTGTTTTATCGCCGTTTGAACGCACGCCGATTTCATTTTACGCCAATTACGGGCGCGGAATTTCTTCGCAGGACGCACGCGGAATCGTCAGAAACCCGGACGCGCCGAAAATCTCGACCACCGATTTTTATCAAACCGGCGCGGCTTACAATTCACGCCGCACGTCCGTCGTCGGAACTTTTTTCTTCATTGACCGTTCAAACGAACAAGTTTATATTCCCGACGACGGCACAATCGAATTTGCCGGACGTTCGCGCTCTTACGGCATAGAACTCCGCAACTCGTTTCGATTCAACAAATATCTGAGTCTTAACGCCGGTTTGACGCAGGTTTTGGAATCATTTTTTCCGGGACAATTTTCCGAATTGCCCGATTCGCCGAAACGCCGTGTTTTTATTGACAGCGCACCGCACACGGTCGCCAATGGAAGTTTGATTTTATCGGAATATCGCGGTTTTAATTCGTCTTTGAATTGGCGGCATATTTCCAATTACCGGCTCGACGGCGAAAACGATGCAATTCGCGCCGCCGGACACGATGTTGTAGATTTCAGCGTCGCCAAACGATTAAATAAACGAATTGATCTAAATTTTTCGGTTGATAATTTGCTCGATAAAAGATACTTTGAAACGCAGAATTATTTTGAATCGCGTGTTTGTCCGACGTGCGATGTCGCCGAAAGAATTCACGCCACGCCCGGTTATTCGAGAGCTTTTAATATCGGATTGACATTTCGATTCGGCGCGAAAAATTAAGGTTTAATCGAGAAATTGCCACAAAAGACACAAAAATCTCAAAAAACTTTTATATTTTGTGTTTTTTGCGACTTTTGCGGCAATTATTTTGACTATCAAATTCCGTGCCGCTCAATACGAAGAAAAATAAAAATATCAGTGTTAATTTGTGTCTATCTGTGGTTAAATTTTCTTATGATGCAAACAAAATCAACCAAAAATCGAATTTCCAAAAAAGCCGCGAGCTTTACCGAGTCGGTCATCCGCGAAATGTCGCGTGAAGCGGCGAAATATAATGCGGTTAATCTCGGACAAGGTTTTCCCGATTTTCCCGCGCCGGAGAATATCAAAAACGTGGCGATGGAAGCGATTACCGAAGATTTTAATCAGTATGCGATAACTTGGGGCGTGAAAAGTTTTCGTGATGCGATTGTCGAAAAATCGCGGTGGTTTTTGGGTTTGGATGTTGACGCGGAAACTGAAATTACCGTAACTTGCGGTTCGACTGAAGGAATGATCGCCGGAATGATGGCGACGGTTGACGCGGGCGAAGAAGTCGTCGTTTTCGAGCCTTTTTATGAAAATTACGCGCCGGACGCAATTTTGTCGGATGCCAAATCGCGTTATGTTCTGCTGCGAAACACAGAAAACGGCTGGCAATTTGAAAAAGACGAACTTCGCGCTGCGTTTAACGAAAAAACGAAGGCGATAATAATCTGCAATCCGAACAATCCGACGGGAAAAGTCTTTTCGATGGAAGAAATGGAATTTATCGCGGATTTGTGCAAAGAATTTGACGCGCTTTGTTACACCGACGAGATTTACGAACACATAATTTACGAAGACGAACCGCAAGCCGGAAGTTACGAATCCGAAAAACCGAAACATATCTGTATGGCGACACTCGACGGAATGCGCGAGCGGACGGTCGTTGTCAATTCGCTGTCGAAAACTTATTCGGTAACGGGCTGGCGCGTCGGTTACTGTATTGCGCCGCCGGATATTACGAACGCGATTCGCAAAGTTCACGACTTTTTGACCGTCGGCGCGGCGCATCCTTTGCAAATTGCGGGCGCGTATGCGTTGCTTTTGCCGCCGAGTTATTACGTTGATTTGCAAAAGGAATACCAGCGCAAGCGCAATTTTATCGTGCCAATTCTACAAAATGCCGGTTTCAAATGCGACGCGCCCGAAGGCGCGTATTATGTGATGACCGATATTTCGGATTTCGGCTTTAAAAACGACATCGAATTTACGCGCTATTTGATTCAGGAAATCGGCGTGGCGGTCGTTCCGGGTTCGTCGTTTTATCACGACGCGAGTTTGGGAGCGCAACAGGTTCGCTTTTGTTTCTGCAAGAAAGACGAAACGCTCGAAGCGGCGGCGGAAAGATTGCGAAAGATTAAATCTTAAATGAAAATTTTAACTTCTTCGCCCTTTAAACTTCACGAAATAAACCTTTCTTAAATAGGCACTTAATTGCTCCGAATTATTGGAAAATTTAACAAATTCACAATCTTGACATAAAAGTAAAGATTTGAGATTCTAATTAGTAAGTTATTACAGAAAACTTTAACGGACGGCAAAGATGAAAATATCGGCACAGGAAGAATACGGACTCAGATGTTTGGTGCAGTTGGCGACTTTGGAGGATGAAGAATCTTTGACTTTGCCGCAGATTGCCGGACGTGAAGGAATTTCGACGGCAAACGCCGGTAAGTTATTGTGGTTATTGAATAAAGCTGGTTTTGTGCAGGCGACGCGCGGCACGAAAGGCGGCTACACGCTGGCGCGTCCGGCGGGCGACATTCGCTTGAGTGAAGTTATTAAGGTTTTGGACGAGGATCAAATAAACGCGCATTGCGAAAGTTATAAAGGTGTTTTGGAAACGTGCGTTCACAGCGGCGATTGCGGAATTCGTCCGGTCATCGTCGGCTTGCACGAAATTGTCGAAAACGCGCTTTCACAAATCACGCTGGCACAGCTCGTCGGCACGGAAAGCGCGGTTGACGAAAGGTTTCATCGCATTCAAGGTTTGAAAAATCGGCAGGTAACAATCTAAATAAGCGTTCGCGCGGATTGGTCAAAAAAATTGTGTCAGTAAATTGGGAATAAAAATATGAGTACAGCAACACAGGAATTATTAGCAAACAGGGAATATAAATACGGTTTTACGACCGACATCGAAACCGAAACTATTGCAAAAGGTTTGTCGGAAGACGTGGTTCGCTTAATTTCGTCAAAGAAAAATGAGCCGGAATGGTTATTGAATTATCGTCTGAAAGCGTATCGGCATTGGTTGAAAATGGAGCAACCGGATAATTGGGCAAATTTTGATTATCCGAATATTGATTTTCAAAATATTTCGTATTATTCCGCACCGAAACAAAAGGTGAAAAAGGCGAGTTTGGACGAAGTTGATCCCGAATTATTGAGGACGTTTGAAAAGTTGGGAATTCCTCTGACCGAACAAAAAATGCTGGCGAATGTCGCGGTTGATGCGGTGTTCGATTCCGTTTCGGTTGCGACGACTTACAAGAAAAAATTGCTCGAAGCGGGCGTGATTTTTTGTTCATTCACCGAAGCGGTTGAAGAATATCCCGAACTCGTCCAAAAATATCTCGGCTCGGTCGTGCCTTCGTCGGATAATTATTACGCGGCGTTAAACGCGGCGGTTTTCTCGGACGGTTCGTTTGTTTTTCTGCCGAAAGGCGTGCGTTGTCCGATGGAACTTTCGACTTATTTCCGCATTAACACGCAGGATTCGGGACAGTTTGAACGGACGTTAATTGTTGCCGAAGAAGGCAGTTATGTCGCATATAATGAAGGCTGCACCGCGCCGCAGTTTGACACGAATCAACTTCACGCGGCGGTTGTCGAACTCATTGCGTTGGACGATGCGGAGATCAAATATTCGACTGTTCAAAATTGGTATGCGGGCGATGAAAACGGGAAAGGCGGGATTTTTAATTTCGTCACAAAGCGCGGCGCGTGTCGCGGGAAAAACTCGAAAATTTCGTGGACGCAGGTTGAAACCGGAAGCGCGATCACTTGGAAATATCCGTCGGTGATTTTGCAGGGCGACAATTCCATCGGCGAATTTTATTCGGTCGCGCTGACCAACAACGCCCAGGTCGCCGACACGGGAACGAAGATGATTCATCTCGGCAAAAATACGAAATCTACAATTATTTCCAAAGGAATTTCCGCCGGAAAATCGAACAATTCGTATCGCGGTTTGGTCAAAATAATGCCGAAAGCCGAAGGCGCGAGAAATTATACGCAATGCGATTCGATGCTTATCGGGCAATCTTGCGAGGCGAACACTTTTCCGTATATCGAGGTGATGAACAACACGGCGCGTGTCGAACACGAAGCGACGACTTCAAAGATCAGCGAAGAACAACTGTTTTATCTGCAACAACGCGGCATCTCGCAGGAAGACGCGATTTCGTTGATTATTAACGGTTTCTGCAAGGAAGTTTTCAAAGAATTGCCGATGGAATACGCGGTTGAAGCGACGAAACTTTTGGGTTTGAAATTGGAAGGAAGTGTTGGCTAAAAACAAATAAAAGTTTCTGAAATACTTCAATTTATTTTTTTAGAAATGCAAAAAGCGATTGAAGAAAAGCGCAAAGAAAGAGTTCTTGATTTGGGAACGGCGGTTGACGTTTTGTTTGAAGTTGCAAAAGACAAAGATAAGAAAGTAGAAGATATTTTACGTAAATTTGATTACGTTGTTTTTCATTACGATGATGAATTTTCTTTTACTAAAGATTATATGAAAGAAATTGAACAAGAGATTGTCAAAATACGGAATTTTTGACATTAAAAGTTAGAAATATGAATTTAGCAATCGAACTCGAACAAGAAACGGACGGATGCTGGATTGCCGAAATTGATGCGCTGAATGGTGTTTTGGTTTACGGCGAAACGCGCGAAGATGCGATTCGGAAAGTAAAAACTTTTGCTTTTCGTGTGATTGCCGACTGTTTGGAAAACGATGAAATTGTTTTAAGTCGCTGAAAGCGACAAATATAATAGCGTAGGGTGAAACCCTACGTCAGATTGATAAACCGTTCCGTCGCTGAAAGTGTCGAACAACAAACGCGAAAAATGTTCGTCGCCTTTCAGCGACGGAAATCATTTTGCGAACTATCGTAGGGATTCATTCGCTCGCGCTCATTGCTCCCTACGCTATATTATCAGTCGCCGTTGGCGACATAAGATTTATGAATCTAGCTTCAGCCGAAAAAGAAAAAATCGTCGAGATTTGCGAGCGCAACGACATTGAATATTGCGCGTTGTTCGGTTCGTTTGCGCGTGGTGAAGCTGACGAAACGAGCGATATTGATTTACTGGTCAGGTTTTCTAAGCCGATTGGTTTGTTCGGATTTGCCGGAGTCGAGCAGGAGTTGGAAGAATCACTAGGCAGAAAAGTTGACTTGGCAACTGACAAAATGATCGGCAAATATATTCGTGAAAGTGTGATGCGCGACTTGAAAATTATTTATGAAAAAGCCCGACAACCGACAGCGACTTCGACATATTCTTGATGCAATCGGCAAAATCGAAATGTATCTGCAAGAATTTGACGCTCGAAAGTTTCGGCAGGGCGAAAAAACTTCCGCCGCCGTTACTTGGCAGTTGGCGGTTATCGGCGAAGCGGTTGCAAATTTAACGAGAGATTTTCGCTCTAACAATTCGCAGGTTTCTTGGAACAAAATAAGCGGAACGCGAAACCATTTGATTCACGGTTATTTTTCGATTGATTTCGATATTGTTCGGGATACGACACGGAACGATTTGCCGATTTTGAAAGAACAAGTTGAAGAAATTTTGGAGAATTTGAGTTGAAATCGGAAGGTAATTTTTGTTGATGGAAACTTTGATATTTGACGCAATCGGTTGGATCGGCGCGTTTTTGCTTTTGTCGGCTTATGCGATGGTTTC
>JBBPXX010000142.1:0-4788 GCA_038200505.1 Pyrinomonadales bacterium
CGGGCGGAACTTTGGTTTTTCTCAACGATTCTTCCGATTTTGCGATTGAGCAGTTTAATCTGCCCGTCAAAGATGTTACAAAAGGTTTGCCGCGCAAGGATTTTTATATTCCCGGCTCGATCTTGCGGACGGAACTCGACACGACTAATCCAATCGCCAAAGGAATGCCGAAAGATTCAATCGCGTGGTTTGAAGATTCGCCCGCGTTTGAAATAACGGATATGACAAACGCCAAAATCATCGCCAAATATCCCGAAAAAACCAAAGATATTTTATTGTCCGGCTGGGCGTTGGGCGCGGAAAAACTTGCCGGCAAAGCCGCGCTCGTCGAATTTACAATGGGCAAAGGCAAGATAATTCTTTTCGGCTTCCGCCCGCAATATCGCGGTCAATCTTTGGCGACGTTTCCGCTGTTGTTTAATGCGATAAAGTAACGCAGTCGTCCCGACTGCCGTATCGGATGCGTCCCGCTTCCGTGTGAAAATTTAAGTGATGCAAGACGTGAATGCGGGACGCACTCAGGACAGCAGTCGGGACGACTGCGTTACAAAATCAATGAAATTAAAATTCTTTACTTTTACAATTATTCTGAGCTTTGTTTTATCAACATTTGCTCAAACAATTCAGCCGCAATTTCCGGTCAAAAGGCAGGAAACGCCGGAAACTTGGCGGCGTGACGGACAGGCGGCGATTGCGGCGCGGAAAAATCAGAAGAAATATAAATCGAAGGCAAAAAACGTCATTTTGTTTATCGGGGACGGAATGGGAATTTCGACTTTGACGGCATCGCGGATTCTCGAAGGTCAATTGCGCGGTGAAAGCGGCGAGGAAAATTTTTTGAGTTTTGAAAAATTTCCATACGCGGCTTTGTCGAAAACTTACGGCACGAATCAGCAAACTTCCGATTCCGCGCCGACGATGAGCGCGATTATTACGGGAATAAAAACCGATGAAGGTATTTTATCGGTCAATCAAAACGTCGTTCACGACGATTACAAAACCGTCAAAGGCAACGAAACAAAATCGCTATTGGAAATGGCGGAAGATAACGGAAAATCAACCGGAATCGTAACGACGGCACGTTTGACTCACGCCACGCCGGGCGCGACTTACGCGCACACGGCTAACCGCGATTGGGAAAGCGATGCCGATATTTTTAGAAGTTCAAAAGATGCTTATAACGCGAAATTTCCCGACATTGCGCGGCAGCTTCTGGAATTTAATCACGGCGATGGTTTGGAAGTTGCCATCGGCGGCGGGCGCACGAAGTTTTTGCCGAATGCGGTGGACGACCCGGAATATCCGAATGTCAGAGGCGAACGACTGGACGGCAGAAATTTGACGGACGAATGGCTGAAAAAATATAAAGATTCAAATTATGTTTGGAATAAACAGCAATTCGACGCGATTGACGCGAAAAAGACGAAACATCTGCTCGGACTTTTCGAGCCTTCGCATCTTCAATACAGTTATGATCGTCCGAAGGATAAAGCGGGCGAGCCGAGTTTGAGCGAAATGACGGCGAAAGCGATTGACGTGCTTTCAAACAATAAAAAAGGTTTTTTTCTGATGGTCGAAGCCGGCAGAATTGACCACGCGCATCACGACGGCAACGCTTTTCGCGCTCTGACCGATGCGATTGAACTTTCAAATGCCGTGCGAACTGCCGAAAATAAAATAAATCTGAACGATACTTTGATAATCGTAACGGCAGACCATTCGCACACTTTTACGATGGGCGGTTATCCGATTCGCGGCAATAATATTCTCGGTCTGACGCAGGAAGTTGACAGCAAAGGAATGCTCGAAGCAAAACCGCGCACGGATAAAAACGGCAAACCTTATACGACGCTAAATTACGCCAATGGCAAAGGTTATCGCGGCGGCGAACGTCCGAACTTAACGGAAGAACAGGTTACAAACCCCGATTACAAGCAGGAAGCAATAATCCCGTTGAGCGGCGAAACGCACGGCGGCGAAGATGTGGCGATTTTCGCTAACGGCGCGGGTTCAAATCTGGTGAGCGGCGTGATGGAAGAAAATTGGATTTTCTATGTGATGAAAGAAGCTTTTAGATTTTAGATTTTAGATTCCAGATTCCAAATTGTAAAATTTTAAACATTTTTCGGTTCAATGTAGAATTTACAAGCTGTAACTTGTATTCTGGAATTTGGAATTTGGAATTTGAAATTATGAAAATAGTATTTATGGGAACGCCGCTCGCCGCCGTTCCGACATTAGAAAATCTTTTAAAGGATGAACAGCACGAAGTCGTCGCGGTTTGGACACAGCCGGATCGTCCGAAGGGTCGCGGTAATGTGCTGACGATACCGCCGGTTAAAGAGTTTGCGCTCGAAAATAATCTGGAAGTTTTTCAGCCGACGAAAATAAAAACGGCGGAAAGTCTGGAACTTTTTAAATCGCATAATGCTGATATTGCGGTCGTCGTCGCTTACGGAAGAATTTTGCCGGAAACTTATTTAACTGCATTTCCGAAAGGCGCGATCAATGTGCATTTTTCGTTGCTGCCGAAATATCGCGGAGCCGCGCCGGTCAATTGGGCGATTGTCAACGGCGAAAAGAAAACCGGCATTACGACGATGAAAATGGATGCCGGATTGGACACGGGCGATATTCTTTTGCAGTCGGAAACCGAAATTGACGATTCAGAGAACGCGATTGATTTGATGGCGCGTTTGTCTTTTGAAGGTGCGAATCTTTTGAGCGAAACATTAAAGAAATTTGATGAAATTATGCCGCGCAAACAAAACGAATCCGAAGCCAGTTACGCGCCGATGCTGGTCAAAGAAGAAGGCAGAATAAATTGGGAATCACGAGCCGCAACGATTCACAATCACATTCGCGGTTTTCAGCCGTTTCCGACTTCGTTCACGAGTTTTGAAGACAAAAAGCTGACCGTCTGGAAATCGGAAATTGCTGAAATCACAGTTGTTGACGAACGCGCAACGACAAATTACGGGGAAATTTTGCACGTTAATAAAGA
The DNA here is from genome assembly GCA_038200505.1 of Pyrinomonadales bacterium. Classification (GTDB taxonomy): domain Bacteria; phylum Acidobacteriota; class Blastocatellia; order Pyrinomonadales; family Pyrinomonadaceae. Next base: position 3,005 of record JBBPXX010000142.1, read on the forward strand.
AAGTTTCGTCGTCGCCTGCGGAAATGAAACGGCTTTGAAAATTACCGAATTACAGATCGAAGGCAAAAACCGAATGAATGCGCGTGATTTTCTCAACGGCGTGAAAGTTAATGGCGGAGATAAATTGGGTTAGAACATTGCAGAAGTCCGCACGAAGTAAGGACGCAAAAGTTTAACGCCCTTACTTCGTGCGGGCTTCTGCCTTCAAAAAGTAAATGAAAATATCTCCGGCACGCATCGCGGCTTTTGAAATACTCGTTAAAATCGAAAAAGAAAAGGCGTTTTCTTCGGTTTTACTTCCGCTTTATGAAGAAAAACTTGAAGTAAAAGATCGCGGTTTGTGCCACGCTTTAACGCTTGTAACTTTGCGGCAGCAAATTTATCTCGACCGGATTATCGGTCAACTGACAAATCATAAAAAACTCGACGCGGCAGTTAGAATCGCGTTGCGGCTCGGCATTGCTCAACTTCTGTTTTTCGATAAAATTCCAAATTATTCGGCGATTAGCGAAAGTGTCAATCTCGTAAAATATGCTAAAAAAACTTCGGCGAAAGGCTTTGTCAATGCGGTCTTGCGTCGCGTAACGCGCGAAAAAATTGAATTAGAATACGCGGATGAAATCGAAAAAGTTTCGGTTGAAACTTCGCATCCGCGCTGGTTAATCGAGCGTTGGGCGAAAGAATTCGGTTTTGAAAAAGCCGCAAGTCTTGCCTTTGCCAACAATCAGGCTCCAAATCTGGTTTTTCGTCTGACTGGAAAATCCGACGAAAATACGCTCGAAATTTTATCGAAGGTCGGTTTGGATTTTACGGAATCAAAAGAAGTTCCAAACGCTTTTCAAGTTTCAAAGCCGAACGAAATTCTTTTCGCTTTTGCACAAAAAGGCAAAATTCATTTTCAGGAAGAATCATCGCAGCTTGTCGGAAAAATTATAAATCTGTCGGAAAACGAAAAATTTCTCGACGTTTGCTGTGCGCCGGGAAGCAAATTTTCACAAATTGCCGACAAAAGTTTAAGCGGGAATTTGATTGTCGGCGGCGATTTATATGAACATCGTCTGCGCGTCGTTGGAGAAATATTAGAGAAAACAGGTATAAAAAGCGCAAATCTTTTGACGTATAATGCGTTAAGTTCTTTACCGTTTGAACGTGAAAGTTTTGATGTTGTTTTAGTTGATGCGCCCTGTTCGGGAACGGGAACGATTCGCCACAATCCCGAAATCAGATATTTTTTGCAAGAAAATGATTTCGCCGAATTATCCGCCAAACAACTCGAAATATTAAATAACGCATCAAAGGTTTTGAGATCCGGCGGAAGACTTATTTATTCGACTTGTTCGCTTGAAATAGAGGAAAATGAAGCGGTTTGCGGAAAGTTTTTGAATCAAAATTCTGATTTTAAAAAGATTTTGCCGGAAATGTCCGAAAGGTTTTTGACCGAAGAAGGTTACGCCAGAACTTTTCCTGACCGCGATAAAATGGACGGATTTTTTATTGCTATGTTTCAGAAATCATAAATTTTTGTTGAAGGTAGCGCCGTCCGTCCCGGCGGCAGTTGTGAGGTGCGTTCCGCCCTCACACTTCTCAAACTCGATTAGCAATGAACAGATTTGTCGGCAAAATGCCGACAAATCTGCCGCCGGGATAGGGCAAACGCATTAAAAATGTAAGAAGCGAGAAAAGTGTGTAAAACTTGAACTTATTCTATTTTGGGATGAGGAGAGAGTTGAAACAATTAAAAACAAAGACGTTATTTGAAAGTGTCGGGAAAATAAAAGACCCGC
>JBBPXX010000143.1:0-35816 GCA_038200505.1 Pyrinomonadales bacterium
ATTACTCAACAATTTCACTAACCGTTCCCGCGCCGACCGTTCGCCCGCCTTCTCTGATGGCGAATCGAAGTCCTTTCTCCATCGCAATCGGTGCAATAAGTTCGATCTCCATCTGGATATTGTCGCCCGGCATCACCATCTCCACTCCCGTCGGCAAGTGCGCCACGCCCGTTACATCCGTTGTTCTGAAATAAAACTGCGGTCTGTATCCCGTGAAAAACGGTGTGTGCCGTCCGCCCTCTTCTTTCGTCAGAACATAAGCCTCGGCTTTGAACTTCGTGTGCGGTGTGATCGAACCCGGTTTGGCAATCACCTGTCCGCGTTCGATTTCTTTTCTTTCCACGCCTCGCAAAAGAAGTCCCACGTTATCTCCAGCCATTCCCTTATCCAGCAGCTTCTTGAACATCTCGACTCCCGTGCAGACCGAGTTCCGTGTGTCTTTGATTCCGACAATCTCGACCTGATCGTTGACATTGACCACGCCGCGCTCGATTCTGCCGGTGGCAACCGTGCCGCGTCCCTGAATCGTGAAGATGTCTTCGACCGGCATCAAAAACGGTTTGTCCATATCTCTCTCCGGTGTCGGTATGTAATCGTCCACCGCCTGCATCAACTCGTCAACCTTCGCTTCCCACTTCTCTTCGCCGTTTAATGCTCCCAATGCCGATCCCTGCACGATCGGAATGTCATCGCCCGGAAATTCATACGATGATAAAAGTTCTCTGATTTCCAGTTCAACCAATTCTAAAAGCTCTTCGTCATCTACCGCATCAACTTTGTTCATAAAGACAACCATCGAAGGCACGCCTACCTGACGCGCCAAGAGAATATGTTCTCTGGTTTGCGGCATCGGTCCGTCGGTGGCGGCAACCACTAAAATAGCTCCGTCCATCTGCGCCGCTCCCGTGATCATATTCTTGACATAATCGGCGTGTCCCGGACAATCAACGTGCGCGTAGTGCCGATTCGGTGTTTCATACTCGACGTGCGCCGTCGCAATCGTGATGCCTCTGGCTCGCTCTTCCGGCGCGTTGTCAATCGAAGCGAAATCACGAAATACCATCTTCGGATTATTCTTGCTCATCACTTTGGTGATCGCCGCCGTCAAAGTCGTCTTGCCGTGATCAACGTGTCCGATTGTCCCAATGTTCACGTGCGGCTTGCTTCTATCAAATTTCTCTTTACTCATAATCTTGATGCCTCAAAAATTTATTTTTGTTCAATACCTAAATACTTTTTAATATGTTTCGCAAGTTTTTCATCAACTTCCGAATGTCTTGGAACGGGTTGTTTTTGCCCGTTTGACAGATTCAAATAAATATCGTGTCTCGAGCCGTTTCGCAACAGAACGCATCCGGCTTTCGTCAACTGCTTTATCAAATCTTTCCGCTTCATATCACGATTTCTTTCATCTGATATTCTTGCGGAACGTCGTCCATTGCCATTAAAACAAACGCGTCTTTGATGTTTTCTTCCAACTCTTGAAGCGTTTCACCTTGCGTCATTATTTCTGGATGTTCTAACAATTTACCTAACCAAAATTTATCGGATTGCCAATAAATCATCGTCATTTTTGTATTTGTCAGATTCATCATGACGACTAGCTGCTTGCTCCTTTAACTTTTGCGATGACTTCTTCAGCAACATTTTTCGGTGCCTGATCATAACGCTCAAAGTGCATTGTTGATGTCGCGCGTCCCTGCGTCGCGCTTCTTAAATCCGTTACATAACCGAACATATCCGAAAGCGGAACATACGCGGTAATAACTTGGACATTGCCCAAACGCGGCTCCATTTTTTCGATTTGTCCGCGGCGGCGGTTTAAATCGCCGTTGACTGCGCCCATATATTCTTCCGGCGTAACGACTTCGACTTTCATAATCGGTTCGAGCAAAACGGGTTTTGCTTTTTTGACCGCATCCTGAAACGCCAGACTTCCGGCGATGTGGAATGAACGCTCGTCCGAGTCAACTTCGTGAAATGAACCGAAATTAAGTGTTGCTTTAATATCAACGAGTTCGTAACCCGCGAGATAACCGCGCTGTAATGCGTCTTTGATTCCTTCCATCGTCGGCTTGATAAACTGCCGCGGAATTGATCCGCCGGAAATTTTATCTTCAAAGACAAAACCTTCGCCGGGTGCCGGTTCGATTTCGAGTTCGACGTGCGCGAATTGACCGCGACCACCTGATTGTTTCTTAAAGATTTCTTTGCCGGGTGCGGAAACCGTAATCGTTTCACGATAAGCAACCTGCGGTTTGCCGACGTTTGCCTCAACGCCGAATTCGCGCTTCATTCGGTCAACAATAATTTCCAAATGTAATTCGCCCATTCCCGCGATGATCGTTTGCCCCGTTTCGTGATCGGTTGAAACTTGAAAACTGGGGTCTTCCTGCGCCAAACGATTGAGCGCGATGCCCATTTTGTCTTGATCTTGGCGGGTTTTCGGCTCAACCGCAACGCGCACGACCGGATCGGGAAATTCCATTGATTCGAGAATGATTTGTTTATTCTCATCGGAAATCGTTTCGCCCGTCGTGACATTTTTCATTCCGCCGATGGCAACGATTTCGCCCGCGCCCGCCGAATCAACGTCTTCGCGTTTGTTAGCGTGCATCAGCATCAATCGTCCGACGCGCTCTTTTGAATTTTTGATCGTATTATAAACGTATGAACCAGAAGAAACCGTTCCCGAATAAATTCTGACAAAAGCGAGTTGACCGAGATGTTTGTCCGCCATCAGTTTGAAAACCAAACCCGAAAACGGCGCATTGTCATCAGCCGCACGAGTTTCAGCTTCATCGGTTCGCGGATTAATGCCGTCAATCGCCGGAACGTCCAGCGGACTCGGCAAATAATCAACTACCGCATCAAGCAAAGTCTGCACACCTTTGTTTTTGAAAGCCGAGCCGGTTACAACCGGAACGATCTTCATCGCCAATGTGCCTTTACGAAGTCCTCTGCGAATTTCGTCTTCGCTGATTTCTTCGCCTTCCAAGTATTTTTCCATCAAATCGTCGTCAATACTCGAAACGGCTTCGATCAATTTTTCGCGTGCTTCTTTTGCCGCGTCAACCAAATCTGCCGGAATATCAACAACTTCGTATTCCGCGCCTTTCGTTTCGTCGTTCCAAATCAAACCTTTCATTTGGATTAAATCAATGACACCTTTTAATTGGTCTTCAAGTCCAATCGGAATCTGAATAGCAACGGCATTCGCGCCCAGACGCTCTTTAATCGAATCAAACGAACGATCAAAAGAAGCACCGGCGCGGTCTAATTTATTAATAAAACAAATACGCGGAACTTTATATTTATCGGCTTGCCGCCAAACTGTTTCGGACTGCGGCTCAACTCCGGCAACGCCGTCAAAGACGGCAACCGCGCCGTCGAGAACGCGCAGCGAACGCTCGACTTCCATCGTGAAATCAACGTGACCCGGCGTGTCAATAATATTAATGCGGTATTCCTGACCGTCGCGTTCCCAGAAACAGGTCGTGGCAGCAGACGTGATCGTAATTCCGCGCTCTTGTTCCTGTTCCATCCAGTCCATCGTCGCCGTCCCTTCGTGAACTTCGCCGATTTTGTGGGAAACTCCGGTGTAAAACAATATACGCTCGGTTGTCGTGGTTTTACCCGCGTCAATATGCGCCATAATGCCGATGTTTCTAAATTTTTCTAATCCAGTCTTTGCCATTTCTTTTCGTAAATCGTTAATCGTTAATCGTTAATCGTAAATCGTTTATTTTTCTATTGACGATTTACGATTCACAATTTACGTTCTTAAAATCTGTAATGTGCAAACGCTTTGTTTGCGTCCGCCATTCTGTGAACGTCGTCTTTTTTCTTGACCGAACCGCTTCTGTTGTTCGATGCGTCGAGAATTTCGCCGACCAGTTTATCGGTCATCGTTTTTTCACTTCTCGCCCGCGCAAATCCGACAATCCATCTGATTGCCAATGTATGACGGCGATCTTTGGTAACTTCGAGCGGAACTTGATAAGTCGCACCGCCGATGCGTCGTGATTTGACTTCTAAAGTCGGTGCAACCGTGTCAATCGCTTTTTTGAAAACTTTCAAAGGTTCTTCGCCCGTTTTCTCGGCGATTTTTTCCATCGCGCCGTAAAAGGCTTTTTCAGCGACCGATTTTTTTCCCGCCAACATCACGCCGTTGATGAACTTCGTAACCATCACGCTGTTGTAAATCGGATCCGGCAATATATCTCTTTTTGCGGCAACTCTTCTTCTTGGCATATCTTTGTAAAGGCTGAAGGCGAAAGGATAAGGGATAAAGTAAATCTTTTAAACCTTCATACTTCGCCGTTTTAATTTTCAAATCATAAAGTTTCAGGACGAGATTTCTTACTTTATCCCTTATCCTTTCGCCTTTATCCTTTGGTTACTTCGCTCCTTTCGGACGTTTCGCGCCATATTTTGAACGCGCTTGATTTCTGTTGGCAACTCCCGATGAATCGAGTGTTCCGCGAATAACGTGATAACGAACGCCCGGCAAATCTTTAACACGACCGCCGCGAATCATCACAATCGAGTGTTCCTGCAAATTGTGTCCGATGCCCGGAATATAAGTTGTAACTTCGATTCCGTTGGTCAGACGAACACGCGCCACTTTTCGCAGAGCCGAGTTCGGTTTTTTCGGCGTTTGCGTATAAACACGAGTGCAAACTCCGCGTTTTTGCGGACTGCCCTGCAGTGCCGGACTCGCGGTTTTATATTTAACTTTTTTGCGACCTTTGCGAACAAGTTGATTAATAGTCGGCATCTTTTATCCTTACAAAATCTAAAAACTCGAAAGTTTTTCCTAACTAAAAACGACAATAACCTCTGACCTGCCTCTAACCGAATCAAATCCGGCAGTTAGCGCAAGCGGTTATATGGTTAAAACTAATTAAAACTTTTTGGAAAGTAAATTTTACAAAAGCGTTTTTGAACTTTCCCTTCAAAACTTTTCTGTGGCGTGGCTCTTTATGTTATAGGTTGGCAAAACAATTCGATTTTGAATGATTTTCCCTAAACGCTCTCGGCGTTTTCTTTTTCAAAAAGACACGGCGTTTAGTTTTACGCCACAATAAATGTTAATCGCATTCGATTTCTCAAATACTTTACGCTTTCAAGCAAACTCTACAGTCTGCATCAGACGAAATGCCCGAAACTTCAGACTATACGAATTTGGGTTAACATTGTCAAGCGCACCTTTGCACAAATGCAAAATTATTTGTAGAATTGCCATTTTCCATAGCAACTAAATTTTATTACAAACATTATGAGCAATAAATTTGAAGATTATCTAAATAAATTTGATGAAAGCGGTTGGTTAAAATCGTTAAATGAAATACTTCCCGCGATTCACGAAGTTGACCGCACGGCGACGCAAATTTGGTTTCGGTTTTATCCGCTGGCTTTATACGAATTTCTGCAAAACGCCGAAGACAAAGACAAAGCGTTGCAGAAATTTGTGATGCAGGGCGATTACGAATTGAAAAATCAGATTGATTCGTCGCACAAGTTTCTTTACGGGCATCGTTTTTGGAAGGAAACGAAGAACGCGATTGAAAAACACGCGGATTCATTTACGAACGAAAACGCAATATTGGTAAATGAAATAAAGGAAATCGCCAAAGTTGCCGCGCAAGATGTCAAAGTTGATGTTTCACTTTTAAACGGAATTGTCGCCGCCGGTTTGATGACGCTGCGGCAAGTCGGTTTCGAGGCTTTCAAAAATGCCGAAGGCAAGATTTATATTGATAAAAAACACGCAAAGAAATCGGCAAAAGCAGTTTTAGAAGAACGCGCCAAAGACGATTCGCAAGGAATTTTAGGTTTTCTGAAAACGATTGACAAAAAATGGACGGTCGTTTACGACGAAAATACGAACGACGCGCGTTTTGCATTATTTGATGAAGAAGAACTCGCTTCGGCTTCTGCCCGCGACCAGTCGAAAGATTGGAAATCAATGGACGAACGCTGTTGGGAAGGCGTAATCCCGGTTGAATGTCGTTCGGCAAGTTGCGGAACTTGCTGGATCGGCGTTATCGGCGGCGCGGAAAAATTGTCCGAAGTTGATCGGTTAGAGCGCAAACAAATGAAAGTTTTCGGCTACAATCAGGGCGACGAAGCAAAACCTTTTATGCGTCTTGCGTGTCAGGCGCGGGCTTACGGCGCGGTTTCGATTGTCATTCCGCCGTGGAACGGCGTTTTCGGCAAAAAGGTCTATGACAACATTGAAAAAGTTGAACTCGAACCGGCAACGACTTCCGCCGTTAAACTGCGCGAAACGATTGCGAGCGCAATTTCCGACGAATCAAACAATGTGAATTAAAAGTGCCGCGTTAGAAAATTTGTAAAAAGCTGTTTGGAAACTGAAATTAGACGCAGATGAACGCGGATCAAGCGGATTTTCGCTGATATAATTTGAAAATCCGCGAAAATCCGGCTAATCCGTAAAAATCCGCGTCTAATTTCATCGCATTTTTCTTGTTGGTTTTACTTTCCTAACAGCTTTTAATTACATTTTTTAAGCAGAATAATGACAAACGACACCGCAAAAATCTCGCCCGTCTGGTTCGTCGTCATCGCCGTTCTTTTATGGAGTTCAGGCGGACTTTTAATTAAAATGACGAGCATTTCGGGTTACGAAGCTAATCTCGGACGCTGTTTTTTCGCCGCGATCACGATTGCGCTGCTCACCAAATTCAAAGCCTTAAAAGCCGACAGATTCACGATTTTAGCTGCAATTTTCTACGTTGGTGCGTTATCATTTTTCGCCGTCGCTAACAAAATGACGACTGCCGCCAACGCAATTTTCCTCCAATATACCGCGCCGATTTACATTCTGATTTTCGCGCCGTTGATCTTAAAGGAAAAATTTCGTTTTTCGGATTTGCTGACCGTGATTTTTTGCATTTTCGGAATGACTTTGTTTTTTATTGACACACAGCCGATTGCGAATCTGACGGCTGAATCGCAGTTTATCGGCAATATTTTAGGACTTTGCTCGGGCGTGAGTTTGGGCGGTTATATTTTGCTTCTTCGACATCCGAAAGCATACAAACAAAATCCCGCGTCATCGGTTTTTTACGGCAATATTCTGGCAATTTTCGTGATGCTGCCGTTCGTTATTTCAAATCCTTCGATTTGGACGGGCAAAGATGTTTTCGCGGTAGTAGTTTTAGGCGTTTTCCAAATCGGCTTGGCGTATTATCTTTTTACCTACGGCGTGTCGAAAGGCGTGCGGAGTTTGGACGCAAGCATTATCGGCTTTATCGAACCACTGCTCAATCCGGTTTGGGTTTTTCTCTTTATCGGCGAAACGCCTTCAAATTGGGCGATTCTCGGCGGCGCAATAATTATCAGCGCGGTTTTGATTCACACGCTCAAACAAAATAAAAATAAAAAATTTCCTATTCCTTTAAAATCCCGCGTGAAATAACGATTCTTTGAATCTCGCTCGTGCCTTCGTAAATGGTTGTAATTCTCGCGTCGCGGTAAAATTTCTCGACGTTATAATGACGCGAATAACCGTATCCGCCGTGAATTTGGATTGCGTCGGCGCAGACTTTGTTGGCGTTTTCCGAAGCGTAAAGTTTCGCCATCGAAGCGTAAATTCCGGTTTGTTTGTGATTTGCGTCCTTCATCGCGGCGGCTCGTAAAGTCAACAGCCGTGCCGCTTCGGTGTTGGTTGCCATATCGGAAAGTTTAAATTGAATCGCCTGAAATTCGGCAATCGGCTGTCCGAAAGCGCGACGTTCTTTGGCGTAATTTGTCGCTTCTTCAAGTGCGGCTTGCGCGATGCCGACGGATAAAGATGCAATGCCAATTCTGCCGTTATCAAGACTGCTAAACGCGACCTTCAAACCGTTTCCGACTTCGCCGAGCAGATTTTCCTTCGGAACTTTAACATCCGTCAAACTCATTTCCGTCGTCTTTGAAGCGCGTTGTCCCATTTTATGTTCGACGGACGAAACCGCCAAACCTTCAGTTTCGCCTTCAATCAAAAAAGCCGAAATTTCCTTGCGCCCGTTATTTTCGCCCGTCGCCGCCATCACGAGATAAACGCCCGCTTCGCCGCCGTTCGTAACCCACGATTTTGTGCCGTTCAAGATATAAAAATCACCGTTTTCGACGGCGCGGGTTTTGACATTTGAAGCGTCCGAACCTGCTTGCGGTTCGGACAAACAAAACGCGCCGAGCATTTCGCCTTTGGCAAGCGGCACGAGATATTTCTGCTTTTGCGCTTCCGTTCCCCAACTCAAAATCGGATAACAGCACACGGAATTTGTAACTGAAACAATAACGGCAACCGAAGCATCGGCTTTGGCGATTTCTTCGAGCGCAAGCGCGTAAGAAACCGAATCAAAACCCGCGCCGCCGTATTGTTCGGGAATTATCATCCCCAAAAGTCCGAGTTCGGCAAGCCCGTCTAATTGCTTGCGGGGAAATTTTTCTTCTTCGTCATACTCACGCGCCAGCGGCGCAATTTCATTTTGAGCAAATTCGCGGATGGAATTTCGCACCATTTGCTGTTCTTCGGTTAGTTCAAAATTCATAGATAATTCCTCTTCGACAATTGAAAAAGCACCAATAAATTTCTATTTAACGTCAGTTCGAGATAAGAAATTCGTTTTTAGTCGGTGAAACCGACGTTATATTTGTAGCCCACATCGCTAGATGTGGGAAAAATGTGATTTATTGATAAAGCCATTGAAAATGGCGACATAAAAAACGTATGTCGCGGTTTTCAACCGCTTGTGAAAATTCGTTAAACTGTTCCCATAACTAGCGTTATGGGCTACAAATATGTTGCCATCTTCGACGGCTTATCTCGAACTCACGTTATTTATTTTTATCAAAATCCAAATGCTCCCGTCCATTCCTTTCCGAATGTTTCTTTATATTTTCGGGCGTAATTATCAAATAAATCAAGATAGACGCGGGCTTCACGTTCTTTTTTCTGCTGCTGCAAAAGATTTACTGCTTCTTTTGCAAAATGTCCTACCCAACCGATTACTTCAGAATTTGTCGAATCATTTTGATGTGAATTTTCTGCTATTTTGAGAGCGGTTTTAATAGTTTCGAGTGCCGAATCAAATTTACCCTGACGAATTGAAATTTTTTGTTTCAAGTTATAAATATTGAGTTCTTCTAAAACAATTTCTTTATTGTTCGGGTCTTGTGTCCTGATGCCTTGATATAACTTTTCGGCAATTCGCGTGTTTTTCAGTGCTTCATCCATTTGTCCGACATTTATTAGATCAGATGCGAGTTCAGCATAGCAAACGGCAGTCTTCCAATCATTTTTCTTACCGCTCAAATTGACCGTAAGTTCTTGATAACGAATAGCTTGATAGGCGTGTTCTACCGATTGCCGATAAACTTCTTCTGTCGCTTGTTTGCCTCCTGCTTTTCCCTGTTCACCTATCCATCGAAGGCGTGTGCTGATTCTCTGATTTAATTTTGCTAAGAGATTAGTAATTCTAAAATCACTTGGATAAGGCAAAAATAATTTTTTGGTGTCGTGCAAACTCTTTTTATAAATAAGAAGTGATTTATTCAAATCCATCTCGCCGTCGCCCAAAGATACTTGTAAAAGTGAGCGAACAAGTTTTCTATCAAGATTATTTTCGTCCGAGCGAATGAGGTTTTCGCTGAGATTTATAGCTTTGTTCAATATTTCTTCGGCTTGTGATTGATGTTCACTTCGCATTTCGCCGATTGCTAAAGATTTATACGATCCAATCAATTCATCTTTGAGCGCGTCGTCCGATTGATCTTGGGCGACAGCTTTTTCTAAAAGTGAAACTGAATTTTTGTAATTTTTTAGTGCTTCGTCGTGTTTTCCTAAATTACCAACGTAAGGTGCGCCCTGCACGTCGCCGATTTTGCGATATGCAAGTGCTGTTTCTTTCATAAGTTCAGTATCATTTTTTGAACTTTGCGCGATTGCATCGAGATAGCCGACAGCATCAACAACTAACTTTTCTCGCAATTTGGTCGAGCCTTCGAGTTTGGCAATTTCGTCGTGATAATCAAAAATCAGCGAATTGGCGATTTTCCGCACTTGGGCGAACCTCTGTTCGGCGATTTGTTGCTGCTTTCGCGCTTCAAACGATTGCCAGAGAGCTGCGACAACGCCGCTGATAATCAGCAAAATTGCCATTGCCGCAAGCGAAACCGTCAGACGGTTGCGTTTGATAAATTTCGAGGCGCGATAAACAAAAGATTGCGGATGCGCCTGAACAGGCAAACCGTTCAGGTAATTTCCGATGTCGTCGGCAAAGCGTTCTACCGAAGCGTAACGCTGTTCCTTCTCTTTGCGTAAGGCTTTTAAAACGATATTGTCTAAATCACCTTTTAACGGTTTTGGATTTTTAGATTTTGTTTTTTCCTTTTGCATTTCCGCTGACGGTGATTTGGGGTTTGTTTCGCAAATCGCCTGCGGCAATCCGAATTCGCTTGTTTGATAAATTTGTGCGGGAGATTTTTCAGTCAATAATTCGTAAAGAATTATGCCGAGCGAATAAACATCGCTCAAGGTCGAACTGCTTTCGCCCTTGATTTGTTCCGGACTGGCGTAAGCCGGTGTGTGCGGCGCGTTAGCGGTTTGCGTCTGCGCGGCTTTGTCTAAAGTTTTGGCAATGCCGAAATCCAACAGTTTCACCTGTCCGTTTTCTGTTACTAAAATGTTGGACGGCTTCAAATCACGATGAACGATCAACTTTTGATGAGCATAAGTGACCGCCGCGCAAACTTGCAGAAAAAGATCGAGTTTTTCTTCCAAATCAATCGCGTTTTCGCGGCAATAATTTTTGAGAGAAACACCTTCGACATATTCCATCACAAAATACGGCGTTTGATTCGGCAAGATTCCGCCGTCAAAAAGCCGCACGATGTTCGGGTGTTCGAGAGCGGCGAGAATTTGCCGTTCGTTGTTAAAGCGGCGGCGAAATTCATCTGATAAAAAACTATTGTCGGTTAACTTAACGGCAACTTTCTGCTCAAATTCGTCGTCTTGCCGCGTCGCTTCAAAAACCGCGCCCATTCCGCCGCGCCCGATTTCTCTCGTGATTTTGTAATTTCCAATCCGCGCTCCGATATAATTTTGCACGGAAGGCAAATCGAAATTGATTTCAAACGGTTTTTTGAGAAATTCTTCGGATTCTTCTTCAGATGCAATCAGTTCGGCGAGTTCGTCGGAGAGAGTTTTGTCGTTAATCCGAAGTTGTGATAAATAAACGTGACGTGATTCAGGCGCAAGTTCGATTGCTTCAGTGAAAATATCTTTCAATTTTTGCCATCGGTCGAAGTCATTTTCAGAGACATCCATTTTATTCGCCCCTTTTTAATTTTTGGTAAAGCCAAGTTTTAGCGAAACGCCATTCGCGCATCACGGTTCGCGTTGAAATTTTTAAAACTTCGGCAATTTCTGCATAAGTCAAACCGCCGTAAAAATACAATTCGATAATTTTCACTCCGCGAGCATCATAGCGGGCAAATTCATTTAAAGCATTTTCAAGTTCAAGTAAATCAAAAATATCTTCTTTAAACGCGATAAATGTTTTTTCATTCAAAGTAATCAGAGAAACGTCGGCATTTCCTTCGCCACGCTTTTTCCGTGCGCGACGCTTGGCGTAATTAACCAGAACGCGCCGCATCATTGTCGAAGCAATACTCAAAAAATAAGCGCGGTCATCCAGATTAAGAGAATGCTGTTTTAGTAATTGCAGATAAACTTCGTGAACCAGAGCCGTCGGATGCAAAGTATGATTCGGACGCTCGTTTTTCAAATGATGCGCCGCCAGCCGTTTCAGTTCGTTATAAACCTGCGGCAATAAATTATCCAAAGCTATTTTGTTTAATGCTTCAAGTAATTCGTCTTCAGTTGCTATGTCAGAATTTAAATTCATTTGTTTGAGAATTTCCGTTTGCCGAGTGTTTCACTGTTATAACCGCAAATAAAATTTATTTCAATATTTTTTGTCACAATTTCTTACTTTTTGTTGCGTTACTGTAGAAAGCCTTATTTTATTCCCGCAAAAAATCAAAAATGATTTCAGTCAAAGTCATTCGGCAAAGTTCAGGTCAACCGGCAGAAGGCAAAAAAGTTGCGCTCGGTTTTACTGAAATTTTAAGAAGCGGCGTAACCGAAACAAAATTCACAGACCGCAACGGCGAAGCGCATTTTGATACTAAAAACGGCGAAGGAAAAGTTTTCGTTGACGGTTCGACTAAATACACAGGTTATCTTTCGGGACGCATTGTTGTTTATATCTGAATGGATTTTTAGAAAAATTCATTTGTTTCCAATTTGAAAAAATTACAAAAAAACTACTATGAAAAAATTACATCAATTTACGAATCATTTGTCCATTTCTGAAAAAACCATTTTTCGCTTTCTGCTTTTTGGTTTGTTACTTTGCTTCATTGATGAGCAGTTGAATGCTCAAAGTAATACGTCTACCCAACCAAATATTTCTTGGAGTCAATCTGGACCTAAGGGCGGTGATCCTTATAGTTTTGCCATTGACCCGACAAATCCTTCGGTTATTTATGTAGGAGGGGCAAATAGCTTAAATAGAACTGATAATGGCGGAATCTCATGGATTGCTGCTAATCAAGGTTTGAATATACTGTTTTTTAAAATAACATCAATTATAGTTAATCCCAACGACTCTAATATTGTATATGCCACAACAAATGGAGGAGCAGCAAATGGAGGAATTTATAAAAGTTTTAATAAAGGTGCAAATTGGAATAAAATGCTTTCGACAACCGCATTTGACTTGAAGTTTGACCCAACAAACTCTGCAATCATATACGCCAGTACTACTGATGGTTTTTATAAAACTGTCAATTCAGGAGTTAGTTGGACTCTCATCAATGCAGGACTTCCGAGTGGGGCTTTCGGAAGTGAAATAATTGTTAACCCAGATAGCTCAAATACAATTTACGGTGTCGCAGATGCTAAGTTATATAAAAGCAATGATGCAGGCGCAAGTTGGCTTTTATCAGATCCAGGGATTGTAACAAGTAGCTTTATTTCAAGTGTAAGCATCAGCAGGTTTAATCCTTCAACTATTGCAGTTAGCTATTTTAATGGAAAAATAGTTAAAAGCGTCAATAGCGGTCAAACTTGGACGCAAACGAATAACATTCCAACGAATGATGCTGTTCCAAAAGTATTACTTGACCCCATCAATCCTGATATTATGTATGCTTTTATTTTAAATCGACCATATCTTTATAAGAGTGTTAATGGAGGTAATTCTTGGACAGCAAGCGGTACAGGTTTACCAAACGATCCGACCAATTTTTATCAGTTTGATTTTAGAAATGCCTTAATTAACGATAATGCTAATCCATCTCCAATATATATTTTGGGGAGAGGTTATAATTTTGGAAACATTTACGAAAGCACTAACGGCGGCTCTAGCTGGGTTCAAAAAGGTACGAATGTAATAAGTGGTGTAATATATTCTTTAGCGGTCACGCAAAATTTTCCAGAATATGTATTAGCTGCTAGCGATTCTTACCTATTTTCCAGCACCAATGCAGGAATAAATTGGTCGGGTCCTTTTCTGGGAAGATCAAATAATGCGTTTTTCGCTCAAAGTATTGCCGTTGCTCCTAGTAATCCAAACATTGTTTACGCAGCGGTAAATGGTATTTATAAAAGTTCTGATGGAGGAATTACTTGGACTCAGCCATCGCAAGCATCTCTTCCAACGGGTCATCAACTAGCCGTTTCTCCTACAAATGAGATGGTTGTTTACGCCGCCTCAAGTGGTGGTGTTTTCAAAAGTACTGACGGCGCGGTTAGCTTTACTCTGATTAACAATGGTCTTCCAGCAAATCCAGATAATTATGTAATCAAAATTGACCCTATAAACCCATTAGTAATTTATACAGGGGTTTATGGTCGCACACTATATAAAAGCATAAATGGAGGAGATAGTTGGACAGAGATAAGTAATGGGTTAGGCAACATCTCTCCAAAAACATTAGTAATAGATCCAAGAAATCCAAATACTCTTTATGTATCAAGCGACGCTTATATTACAGATGTTTATAAAAGTACAAATGGAGGGTCTTCTTGGACACCTTTGAATACGGGTTTCAGTATTTACAATGGAGTGAATGTTTTACAAATGCACCCGATAGAATCCAATATACTATTAGCTGGAACATCTCAGGGCGGTATTTTTATAACCACCAATGCTGGATTAAGTTGGAGTCAAGTTAATAACGGCTTAACTAACCGATATATTACTGATATAAAGTTCAAACCGAATAATCCCAATGTTATTTATGCAGGAACATATGGCGGTGGGGTTTTTGTCGGGCAAATTAGTCAAACTACAAAAAGCACATTATTTGATTTCGACGGCGACGGCAAAGCGGATATTTCCGTTTATCGTCCGAATGGCGGAAATTGGTATCTGCTCCAATCACAAAGTGGTTTTACAGGCGCACAGTTCGGCGTGTCAACCGATAAACTCGTTCCCGCCGATTACGACGGCGACGGTAAAACCGATATTGCCGTTTATCGCGGCGGAACTTGGTATCTAAACAGAAGTTCAACCGGCTTTACCGGCATTGCTTTTGGTGATGTCAATGATATTCCGCAGCCTGCCGATTTTGACGGCGACGGGAAAGCTGAAATTGCCGTCTATCGCCCGTCAAATGGAAATTGGTATGTATTGAATCTGGCAACAAACCAGTTTAGCGCGTATCAGTTCGGTGTTTCGACGGACAAACCCGTTGTCGGGGATTACGACGGCGATAACAAAGCGGACGTTGCGGTTTATCGCCCGTCAAACGGAACTTGGTATTTACAGCGTTCGGCGGCGGGATTTACCGGCATTCAATTCGGCGATTCAAATGATAAACCCGTTGCGGCAGATTACGACGGCGACGGTAAAACCGATGTCGCGGTCTTTCGTCCATCAAACGGCACTTGGTATTTGCTGAGAAGCCAACTCGGATTTACGGGAGTGCAGTTCGGCATTTCAAGCGATTTGCCAACGCCCGCCGATTACGACGGCGACGGCAAGGCGGACATTGCGGTTTTCAGAAGCGGCGTGTGGTATCTAAACAGAAGCGCGGCGGGATTTACGGGCGTTCAATTCGGCGCGGGTTCGGATAAGCCTGTTCCCAATGCTTTTGTGCCGTAAAGTTTACCTCACATCCTCACATAAAATAAAAGCGCGAAAAATAAAAAGGTTTTTGCGTTTTTATTTTGTTTGATAGCGAAAGGTTTTCGGCAATTAATGTCAAGACGCGGAAATTTTTACGACAATGCACAGGCGGAGAATTTCTTTTTCATTGAAATATAAAGTTGAGATTAAAATTTTGTTTCAATTTCACAAGCTGTTATTTACTCGACTTTGTAAGGAATCCTTTTCTTTTTGTTAAATTTAGTGGATAATTTAGCGAACAAAATTTCACATTCTTAGGTTGAACACCAAATGCTTGCTAAAGATGGAATTCTGCAAGGACGTTACCGCATTATTCGGCAACTCGGATACGGCGGAATGGGTGCGGTTTATGAAGCGGTTGACGAAAGATTCGGTCAGCCGGTTGCGCTTAAGGAAATAATTGTCGAGTCGGGCAATGAAAAACAACGGAATTTGATTATCAACGCCTTTGAGCGCGAAGCCAAATCATTGGCGACAGCGCGGCACGAAGCTATTCCTTACGTCCGCGACTATTTTTCGGAAGCTGACAAACAGTTTTTAGTGATGGAGTTGGTCGAAGGCGAAGATTTGGCGGAGATGCTCGAAAAACGCGGCAAGCCTTTTCCGCTCGAAGATGTCGTTAATTGGGCGGATCAACTGCTTGACGCGCTCGATTATCTTCATAATTTGAAGCCGCCGATTATTCACCGCGATATAAAACCGCATAATTTGAAACTGAGTTTTCGCCGTAAAATCAAATTACTCGATTTCGGCATTGCCAAAAGCGGCGAGAATAAATCGGCGATTACCAATCAAACCTTTATCGGCGCAACTCTCGATTATTCGCCGATCGAGCAAATTCTGCGCGTTATTGACGCGACGTTTCGGGAATTTATTATCTTGAAACACAAGGAAAAAGCGGAAAAAGTTTTAAGCCAATACACCGATACGCGCTGTGATATTTACGCGCTCGGAGCGACTTTTTATCATCTTTTAACCAATCGTGTGCCGCCCGACGCGACTGCGAGAACTTTGGCAGTCTGGGAAAACAAAGCAGACCCTTTGCCGAATCCTTCGCAGATTAATCCTGAAATTCCGCCTTCAATTTCCGCCTGTCTTCTCAAGGCAATGGAAATCGAACGCGACAATCGTTTTTCTTCGGCAATCGAGATGCAAAAAGCCTTGCAGTCGGCATTTGCAAAAGAAAAATCACGACAGGAAGACAAGACTTTGCCGTTGAGCGAAGCGGAGCGTTTGCGGATTGTCGGAGAAAAAATCCCCGAACAAAATTTAACACCGGCAGCAACCAAAAAACTTGTTCCCGATTTTGATATAAAGGAAATCGAAAACGAATTTCTCTCAACAATGTCGGTTGCGCCAACCGAACCGTTGAAGATGCCGCCTTCGGTTACGCAGTCGCCTGCCGAATTAACTGTTCAGGAATCTGATTTTCAACAATCGGGAAACATTGCAAAAGCCGAACTGACCGGAGAAGTTCATTTTGAAGAAGTTTTGTCTGAAAAAAGTAAAAGCGTTTTTGAACCTTTTTCTATAATGGAAAAAGAAATCAAGGCGAATTCAAAAAATGATGCGAAACTATTCTGGTTATTGCCGATAGCCGCATTAAGTCTTTTGACAGTCGGCGGCATCGGCGGGACGATGTGGCTGAGCAATTCCGACTCGGCAAATTCAAATAATTCCGCGACCAAAATCGTAATCTCTACGCCGACTGCGACAACTTCGCCGACTGAATCAGTTTCTCCGAATGCTTCGGCGACACCTGCGCCAAAATCCGATAAAACAAACAAAATCAATGAAAAAACGAAACCGTCAGTTTCGTCAAAACCGAGTAAAACACCGATACAATCTCCGATAAAAATACCGACACCGACAAAAACACCAAAGCCGCCAAAACAAATTTACAGCGATGATTGCGTTTATAACCGCAAATGTGGTTAATAAGGGCATCGGTTAAAGAGAAGATTGCCGTAAGAATTATGAAAAAAATGATTGTCAGTTTTATTATACTTACTGCATTGTTCGCGGCATTTACTCATTTCCAGACAATTGTTTCTTCACAAACAAAAACGCCATTTACAATTGACAAGATTTTGGGGTCTTTAATAGCAATAAAGAAGAAACAAGCGACGTTTCAAAAAATCATTGACGATATAAAAATTCAAGGAGTGGATTTCCCTTTGACGGCTGAAAATGAAAAACGGTTGCGGAAAAAGGGCGCAACAAACAAATTGATCGAAGCTATTCGGCAGCATTCTCCCGAAATTTTGATAAATCTGATTCAGCCAACGGCGGAAATGATTCGCAAAAACTCAATCGAGATGGAATTGGTTTATATTCCGCCCGGTGAGTTTATGATGGGTTCGAGCGATGCGGAAATTGAGGAAGCATTTACCGACTGTAAAAATTATTACAAGCAATGTGAGGGCAGACGGTTCGGATCTGAAACTCCGAAACACAAGATAATTATTAAAGACGGTTTTTGGATGGGTAAATATGAAGTTACACAAGAGCAATGGCAAAAAGTAATGGATAAAAATCCGAGTTTACCGGACTGCGGCGCGAAATGTCCTGTCAATCGGGTTAGTTGGGACGATGTTCAGGGGTTCTTAACTGAATTGAATGCTAAAAATAACGGTTTTGAGTATACTCTGCCGTCGGAAGCCGAATGGGAATATGCGGCGCGGGCGGGAACAACTACTATCTTTGCGTTTGGTAACATTTTAACTCCAAAACAAGCGAATTTTGACGCTCGAAGTCCTTCCGCTACACCAATAGGATATGAATATATCGGTAAAACGGTTGCAGTCAGCAGCTATATCCCAAACGCTTTCGGGTTATACGATATGCACGGAAATGTCTGGGAATGGTGTCAGGATATTTATTCAAACTATGAATATACACCGACGGACGGTTCTGCCAATATGAAAAACCCGAATTCCAATCCTCATGTAGCTCGCGGCGGTTCGTATGACTCTTACGGTGTTAATGTTCGCTCTGCCCAACGCTACCCGGTCAAGCCGGATGAAGAGCGCAGCATCAATATTGGTTTTCGTGTCGTTGCCCGCGTTAAACTCACTGAGCCTTCAAAATAATCATCATTCAATTTATTGAAGAAGGATTTGCCGCCGTTTCTATCGGCGAAAGAATGGGATTCATTGATACGGAAGGCAAGTTTGCGATTAATCCGCAGTTTGACGGGGCGAGTGATTTTTCCGAAGGTTTGGCAAGTCTTCGTAGAGTAAAGACAGTTCGACAGCGCGGGCGTTGTCTTCGTCTTTTTCGCTGACCAAACCTGAGTCTTGATTAGAAAATTGATAATGTTTTTACCACAGATGCACACTGATTGAAGATGATAAAGACGGATAAATCATTGATTTATTCAAATTCTTTTGGCTTTATCTTGTTTTTATCCGCTTTTATCTGTGTGCATCTGTGGTAAATTCTTATTTTTATTTCTAAGCAAGTCTGGAGTTGACCAATGCGATAGAAAATGATGTGTCAATGAAAGTTTATTCAATCGTTTTTTCTCCGCTTAAATACAAATCAATATTGCGCGAAAAGTCGGGTGGTGCATTGATCCTAATTTTTTGCATTTTTGCGATAAAACTTTCCTTTGACTGCTTTTTCGGTTCAATTTCAGCCAAATCCTTGACAAATTCATAGAGAGTTTCCAATTTTTCATCGGGAACTTTTTCTACTTCTTCTTTAATTATCTCTTTTGTAACAATCATAAATTTTAATGAAACTCCTTTGACAATTCATTATACTCAAGTTTTGCCGTTTAGTAACTTTGTTTTGAAAATGCTAGTATATTGCTAGTAATTTTAATCTAAATTTTGAGAGGACATTTATAAAACCGTGATTGATTTTGAATTGACCGAAGAACATCAGGCGTTGCAAAAAACCGTCCGCGAATTCGTGCAGGGCGAAGTCGCGCCGTATATCAAAGAATGGGACGAAAAACAGCATTTTGAAAAATCTATTTTTGCCAAAATGGGCGAACTCGGACTTTTAGGCGTGTGCATTCCCGAACAATACGGCGGCGCGGGTTTTGATTATATCTCGCTCGGTTTGGTCTGCGAAGAACTCGAAGCGTGTGATACTTTTATGCGCGTCGTGATGAGCGTTCATTGCGGGTTAAACTCTTTGTCTCTATTAGCTTGGGGAACGGAAGAGCAAAAGCAAAAATATCTCGTGCCGCAGGCGAAGGGCGAAAAATTGGCGACGTTTGGTTTAACCGAACCGAACGCGGGAAGCGATGTGATCGGAATGCGTTCGAGCGCGAAACGCGACGGCGACGATTGGATTTTGAACGGCGAGAAGATGTGGATTTCATTGGGAAATACCGCTGATAATTTTTTGTTTTTCTGCTGGACGGACGAAGAAAAACGCAAAAACCGCGATCATTCGGGAATGAGCTGTTTTATCATCGAACGCTCGATGGAAGGTTTTTCGTCCGGGACGCTGCACGGGAAAATGGGAATTCGCGCGGGAGATACGGGTTATTTTACACTTCAAGACGTGAGAGTTCCGCAGGAAAATATGCTCGGCAAGGAAGGCGAAGGTTTTAAGATTGCGATGTTTTCATTGGAAAACGGACGCTACACGGTGGCTTCCGGCGCGACGGGCGTTATCAAAGCGAGTCGTGATGCTTCGGTGGCGTATGCGAATACGCGCGAAGTTCAAGGGCAGACAATCGCCAATTTCCAACACGTCAAACAAAAAATCGCCGATATGCAAGCCGATTATGAAATGTGTCATCTGCTTTGGCTGAAAGCGGGCTGGCTGAAAAATGAAGGAAAAAATTCGACGAAAGCGGCGAGTTTGGCGAAATGGCAAGCGACGATTCGCAGTGAAAAAGCGGCTTCGATGGCGATTGAAGTTCACGGCGCAAACGGTTATACGAATGATTATCCGGTTGAAAGATATTTACGAAACTGCAAAGCCGCGATTATCTACGAAGGAACGCGCGATATTCATACGCTGATGCAGGCGGATTGGGCGTTGGGTTTGAAGAAAGAACCGTCAGCGCGTGTTTCGCTTCCGGCTCATCAGGCGAAAGAACAGGAAGCGAAAACCGCCGGTTAAATCGAAACCAAATTATTTACAGGGATAACAGGATAGACAGGGATAAATCAATTTTTCTATATTGCTTTATTTATCCCGTTTATCCTGTTATCCCTGTAAATTTTTTTTCTAAAGAATGGATAATTTAGAAATTAAATCTTAGAGCAAATTGGATTTGCCGATTTGTTCCTAAGCCGACTGACCTTTCAACCGTCGAGCGCAAAAGTCCGAAGGTCGAACCGGCGGTTGACTGCGTGAAAGGTTGTCCGGGTTGGAGCGTAGGAAGCGCGTTGTTTAACCGCGATGACGGATTTGAGAAGTTGGTGATGTTAAAGATATTGAAAATTTCCGTGCGGAATTCAATATTCATCTGCTCCTTAATGCGGAAACGCTTTGCCAAAACCAAATCGAATTGGCAGAAACTCTGACCTTCAAAAGCATTGCGCGGTAAATTGCCGAAAGTTCCCGGCTCAGGCGTTGAAAATGCCGCCGGATTCAGAAAATTGCGGTCGTTATCAAGATAAGGATTGATACCCGGAATCAAATTCGGACGGCGCACATTGCGCGACGCGCCGTTTAGAATGTCGAACTGCCGAATCGTATTTACTCCGACAACACGCCCGTTGTTGTCAACTCGGTTGACGATACCAACACCAGTCGGCAAATTCGCGCCGTTGGCAATGGTCGTCTGTCCGGGCAGAATTTTGTTGGTTACTCTTCGCAAAAACAAATTTCGTCCCTGACTGCCGACATATGCGACGGTTGAAACCAGTTTATACGGTAATTCCTGCTGCCACGAAACCGTATATTGATAAACTTTTTCGGGAATCGTGTAATCGGCGGCGTAAGCACGCGGCTGATATTGGCGGTTGAGCGGATTGTTGTTGAAATTGTCCACAATCGCCGGAATGTTTGCCGGAAATGCGAACAGTGAACCGCTTGAAATCGTCGAACTGATGCGGTCGCTTTCAATCGGCTGAATCTGGTCTTCGGTTTGTCCAGGTCCGTAATAAATACCGAAACCGCCGCGAAAAAGCGTTTTGCCGCCGGAGAAAAATCCTCTTTCGTTTGTGTCGGGCGAATAAGTTAGCGCAATGCGCGGTCCGAAATTTGTTTTTTTAGATTTGAACGCCGGTTGATTCGGATCTTTTAATCCGCCGTTTTCAACGTCAAATAAAACCTGCAAATTATTTGCTTCGCGCAGAGGCGTGTAACATTCGTAACGCAAACCGTAACTCAAAGTCAGATTCGGGCGAATTTTCCATTCATCCTGTCCGTAAGCGATGTAGTATTCCTGTTCGGCTTTGCGCTGTCCGGTTGCGCCGTTGTTAAACGGACTCGGTGCGCTGACATCGTCGAGATATTGAATGCGGGATGGCGAATTTCCTAAAAATGCGTTGAGATTTGAGAATGTATAAGTCGTGCCGCCCAAACGATCCGTGAAAAGACGAATAAGGCGAACTTCGCCGCCGAATTTGATGTTGTGATTTGCCGGTGTCCAGTCGTAACTGTTAATAAACGACAGCGAATAAGGCGTGTAAGGCTGTCCGCGTCCGTTGGTTGCGCTGTTGGCGCGAACCAACCCGCCGGAAACAGAAATGCCCGATGAACTTCCTTGTCCGGTGATGCCTGATTGCGCGACGCTGCCGGAAATGTTGATTGTAACCGCCGATAAATCAAAGCCATTAATTGTCGGTGATTGTCCGTTGATGCGTGTTCTTGCGCCATTGTAGCCGAGCCGAAATTCATTGATTCGGTTCGAGCCGAATATTGACTGCCAACTGAAAACTCCATTTTGCGGCGTGGCTTCGACGGCAACGCGCCTTCCGGTTACGCTTTCGGGCGTGTTGTCCGTTCCGTTGTCGCGGAAAAATCTGAAATAAATACTGTTTTTACCGTTGACTTTGTAGTCGAAACGCACTGAATAAGCATTTCCGTCGTTTTCGCAGTGTCCTGAAGCTGAACGATTTCAAAACCCGGCGCACTCGTCGCGCCCGGAATGACAACCGCATTCGGCGAACGAAATGACGCGATAAACGGCTGAACCGCAAAATTTACTGCTGTTCCCGGAATCAACGCGCCCGGCAAGTGCCAAAGACAAACTCGGCGCGGCTTCGACGAAGTTCAAACCGCTGCGAACGCGATAACCTTCATAACTGCCGAAGAAAAATAATTTGTTTTTGATAATCGGTCCGCCGATTGAACCGCCGAATTAGTCAAGTTTCAAATCGCTTTTCGGCAGATCAGGCGCGATATTATCAAAGAAGTTTCTCGCGTCTAATGCGCTTCGGCGCAGATATTCAAAAACTGAACCGTGAAAAGCGTTGCCGCCGGATTTGGTTACGACGTTGATTTGTCCGCCCGTTCCCGTGCCGTACTCGGCTGGAAAATTGGACGAGTCAACGCGAAATTCCTGCACGTTTTCCAGACTCGATTGGAGACGAAACGGTGAAGCCGATTCACCGTTTGAGCTGCCCGGCGAAGCGTCAATAATCGCCGTGCCTTCCACGCCGTCGTAACGAACGACGTTTTGCTGAACGGCGCGACCTGAAAAGCGAATGTCGCCGAAACTTCCCGAACCGGAATTTTGTGCGCCCGGAGCTTGCAGATAAAGCTGTGAAAGCTGGCGACCGTTAACCGGCAAACCTTCGACTTCGCGCTGATTGACGTTCGCGCTCAAACTCGCCGATGCCGGATTTAATGCCGCTTCCGAGGTTGAAACGACATCAACCGTAACAGTTGAACCTGCCGGCTGTAATGCGGCGTTAAAGGTTAATTCCTGTCCGACTGAAAGCTGAACATTTTTTTGTTCGACTTCGGCAAAACCGTCGGCACTGATTTTTATCGTGTATAAAGCCGGTTTAAAGCCTGTAACGGCAAAATAGCCTTCGCCGCTGGCTTTAACCGTGCGGTCTTCGCCGGTTTTTTCGTTGCGAACGGTAATGTTTGCGCCCGGAACGACTCCGCCGAGCGAATCCGTAACCGTTCCGACAATTCGTGCCTGATCGGTTTGTCCGAAATTTGTTGTTGTTAATAAGAAAATAAATGTCAGAACGGATAAAACGTATTTTATTCGTCCGTTTTCAAATTTGTTCATAAAAATTCTCCTTACAGAATTGTTTGGTTGCAGTTTTATTAAATAGATTTGTGCAAGCACCGATAAAATCAGTGTTTGCCCGCTTGTAAAATTTGTATTTGATTATCAAATTGCAATACTAAATTTCGCAAGTTAATAAGTTGTGAAGTCCATCTTAAATAAATGTTAATAATTATTTTTTGGCATTTTGAAGATAAAAATTATGTGCTGTCGAGCGCGGACAGCCTGTCCGCCAACAAGCGAAGCGATGGTGCAAGCGTTTGCATTCAAGGATGATCGTAGTAAAGTGAAGCGTTCAATGATTCGCTTCGCTCTCATTGGCAGACAGGCTGTCCGCGCTCCGTTTCTCCGACTGGTATGCTCTTTGCATTAAACAGTATTTAAGATAAAAAGCACAAACAAGTGTTTCGGATACATACATTTCGGTATGTAAAATTTATTCAAAAGGAGAAATAAAATATGTTAGTTAATGAAATTATGACGGAAAATCCGGCTTGTTGCACAGCCGATTCGAATTTGCAGGAAGTCGCCAAAATGATGGTTACAAACGATTGCGGATGTATTCCGGTGGTTGAAGATATGGCACATAATAAGCCGATTGGAATGATTACCGACCGCGATATTACTTGCCGCGCAGTTGCGGAAGGAAAAAACCCGCTCGATTTGACGGCGGGCGACGTAATGACCAAAAATGCCATTACGGTTTCGGCTGATACGTCGGTTGAAGATTGCTGTAATTTAATGGAAGATAATCAAATCCGGCGCATTGCGGTTATTGATGAAAACGGCGGTTGTTGCGGAATGGTCGCGCAAGCTGATATTGCCATTAATGCCAATGACAACAAAACGGCGGAAGTCGTGCAGGAAGTTTCAAAAGCAAGCGCGTAGTTTATTTTAACCTTCCAAAAACGAAAAAGGATGCCGGAAAGTTTATTTTCGGCATCCTTTTATTTTTTTGATTGCAAAATTTATCTTCCCGAAGACAATTGAAGTCGAGCCTGCGCTCTTTCGAGTCTTTCCATTTCCGCTTCAAACTCTTCTTCCGAACCTTTCCAAGCGTTCAATTCTTTTTCAGCCGCATCGCGCTCGATTTTTGCCGCTTCGACATTTATTTCGTTAGAGGTTTCGGCAACATCGGCTAAAACCGAAACATTATCCGCGCTAACTTCAATAAATCCGCCGGAAACAACCATCTTTTCCGTCGCGCTGCCTTTTGTATAAGACAAAATTCCCGGCTTGAGCGAAGAAATCAACGGCGCGTGATTCGACAAAATACCGACTTCACCCGTCATCGTCGGCACACTTACCGAATCAACCGTTTCACTAACAACTTTTTTCTCAGGCGTTACTATCTCTAAATTCAACATATCATTTATCATTTATCATTGAACATTTATCAACTGACAAATGATAAATGTTCAATGTTTAATGTTAAGCTCCCGCCGCCATCTTCTTGGCTTTCTCTCTGGCTTGTTCGATTGTGCCGACCATGTAAAACGACTGTTCGGGCATATCGTCGCATTTTCCGTCGAGCAGTTCGCGGAAACCTTTGATGGTGTCTTCGACTTTGACATATTCGCCTTTCAAACCCGTGAATTGTTCGCCGACAAAGAACGGCTGCGAGAAAAAGCGTTGGATTTTACGCGCCCGCGAAACTGTCAATTTATCGTCTTCGCTTAATTCGTCAAGTCCGAGAATGGCGATGATGTCCTGCAAATCTTTGTATCGCTGCAAAATCTTTTTGACTTCCTGCGCCGTGTTGTAATGTTCGTCGCCGACAATATCCGGTGTCAGAATCGTCGAATTGGAAGAGAGCGGATCAACCGCCGGATAAATTCCGAGTTCGACAATTTGCCGCGAAAGCGCAGTTACCGCGTCCAAGTGAGCAAATGTCGTCGCCGGAGCCGGATCGGTGTAATCGTCCGCCGGAACATAAACGGCTTGTATCGAAGTGATTGCGCCCGTTTTTGTTGAAGTAATGCGTTCCTGCATTTCGCCCATTTCCGATGCCAAAGTCGGCTGATAACCAACCGCCGACGGCATACGTCCCAAGAGTGCGGACACTTCCGAACCGGCTTGTGTAAAGCGGAAAATGTTGTCAATAAAGAAAAGCACGTCATTTCCCTGATCGCGGAAATATTCGGCAACCGTCAAACCTGAAAGAGCAACTCTTAACCTCGCTCCCGGCGGTTCGGTCATCTGCCCGTAAATCAAAGCTACTTTTGAATCTTTCAGCGCGTTTTTGTCAACTTTCGTCATATCGAATACGCCCGTTTCTTCAAAACTATCGAGAAATTCCTTCCCGTATGAAATAACGCCCGACTCGACAAATTCGCGTAACAAATCATTGCCTTCGCGCGTTCTTTCGCCGACACCCGCGAACACCGAATAACCGCTGTGTTCGGTGGCGATGTTGGTAATAAGTTCCTGAATCAACACAGTTTTGCCAACGCCCGCGCCGCCGAACAAACCGATTTTTCCGCCGCGCTTAAACGGTTGAATAAGATCAATTACCTTGATTCCCGTTTCAAACATTTCGAGTCCCGTCGCCTGTTCGTCAAACGTCGGCGCGTGGCGGTGAATCGAATCACGCTGTTCTGAAACAACCGGACCGAGTTCGTCAACCGAATCGCCGATGACGTTCATTACGCGCCCAAGCGTCGGAATGCCGACGGGAACGGTAATCGAATCACCCGTGTCAATCACCTTCATTCCGCGCACCATTCCGTCCGTCGGCAGCATCGAAACCGCGCGGACGCGACCTTCGCCCAAATGCTGCTGGACTTCAACGATCACGTCCACCGGAGTTTCGACATCGAAACCTTCCGACACAATGCGTAACGCCTGATAAATCGGCGGTAAATAATTATCTGAAAATTCTACGTCAACAACCGGACCGATAATCTGCGCGATGTGTCCGACTTGACCTTTTCCTTCATTAGCCATTTTATAATTTGCTCCTCAATAAAAAACTGTTAAAAAGGTATGATAACAAAGGAGAAAGAATATCATAGTTGTTCGATATTAGGCAAAGACGGCTTGTGAAAATTGTCGCTAAGTGTTTGACGAACATTTTTAGCTTTTTGAATTCGGGTTGCTTTGACTGATAATAAAAAAGAAAAATCGAGGATTGCTGTAAATGAACAAAATTAAAATTCTGCCTGACAATCTGGCAAATCAAATCGCAGCGGGCGAAGTTGTCGAACGTCCGGCTTCGGTTGTCAAAGAATTAGTCGAAAACGCGATTGACGCGGGCGCGAGCCGCATAAGCATTGACATCGAACTCGGAGGCAGACGCTTGATGCGTTTAACTGACGACGGGATTGGAATGCTGCGCGACGATGCGGTTTTAGCGTTTGAACGCCACGCGACATCGAAAATCAAAACGCTTGAAGATTTGGGCGCGATCAATACGCTCGGCTTTCGCGGCGAAGCATTGGCTTCGATTGCGTCGGTTGCCAAAGTCGAACTTATCACCAAAACCGAAGAAGACGCGGCAGCAACGCGCGTTCTTATCGAAGGCGGAAAATTGCGCGATGTCAAAGATTTCGCGCGTCCGACGGGAACGACGATTTCCGTTAGAGATTTGTTTTTTAACACACCGGCGCGTCGTAAATTTATGCGCTCGGAAGCGACGGAAAATTATCACATTACAAACATCGTAACGCATTACGCGCTGGCAAATCCTGAAATTGCCTTTACTTTGACCAATAACGGACGCGAAAATTTGCGCCTTGCGCCCGCTAAAGATTTACGCGAAAGGTCTTATCAGATTTTCGGCGCAAATTTAATCGAAAGCCTTTTGCCCGTTGACGGCGGGCGCGAATTCATCGCAAAAATAAAAGGTTTCGTGTCCGCGCCGCGTGAACGGCGGACGACACGAGAGGCACAATTCTTTTTTATCAACGGGCGATTTGTCCGCGATAAAATTATTGCGGGCGGTTTGCTTGAAGGTTTTCGCGCCGTTCTGCCGCACGGCGTTTATCCGGTGGCGTTTCTGTTTTTGGAAATTCCGCTCGAAGAAATTGATGTCAACGTGCATCCGTCAAAAACCGAAGTCCGTTTTCGCCGTTCGCAAGCCGTCAAAGAAGTAATTGCCGAAGCAATTCGCGGCGCGTTACAGAATGCGGGAATTGTGCGGCAGGAAATTCCAGATTCCAAATTCCAGATTCCAAATCAAACCGAATCGCAAATTTCAGATGTAAATTTAACAAACAAAACTTTTGAGCAACCGCGCATTGAATTTAAGATTAGGGAAGATGAATCTCGAAACTCTTTACTTAATGAAAGTGAAAATGCGGTTCAAAAAATAAATGAATCAGCTAAAACATCTGAAAATTTAATAACTGAAAAACCTGCGGAATCTATTGAAAATGAAACAGATGTCGAAGTTTTTTCAAACGATTTTGAACAGTCAGCCCAAATTCGGGAAGATTCCAAATTCCAAAACGAAGACCAACGACCACAAACCAAAAACCAAGAACCAAATAATTACGAGATTTTACCGCCCGTAAATTCCGCTGAAAAAGTCGCTAAGGAAATTGGAATCGAAAATCTGTCTTCGTCGAAAATCCGTCCGATTGCCCAACTTCACAACAGTTATATTATCGCGGTTGACGACGAAGGAATGCTTTTAATTGACCAGCACGTCGCGCACGAGCGGATTTTGTTCGACAAATTCAGACAAAAAGAACACGAACGAAAAATCGAATCGCAAAATCTTTTATTGCCGGAAACTTTTGATTTAACGCCCGCGCAAGCCGTCGCTTTTGATTTGGTTGAAAAGGAATTGGAAAATGTCGGCTTCGCGCTGATGCGTCTGTCGGGCAGAACGATTGCGATCAAAGCCGTGCCGACGGATTTGCCGCCGTCCGAAGTGCGGAATTTACTGGCGGAAATTTTAGATTCGCTCGACAGCGTAAAACGCGGCAACGCGCGGGAAACTCTGCGCGACGACATTGCCGCGACTTTGGCTTGCAAAGCCGCCGTCAAAATCAATATGAAACTCACGCCGGAAAAAATGCAGTGGCTGATTGACCGGCTTTTAATCACCTCGTCGCCGACGACTTGCCCGCACGGACGACCCGTTATTTTGCGCCTGACAATGAAGGACATCGAACGCGGTTTTCATCGCACATAAAAAAGTTTGATAAAATAATCCGAATGAAACCAGAAATCCGTGAAACTCCCGACTCCGGCTGGCGCAGAAAACTGCACGAGATAATCTTTGAAGCCGACACCGCCGCCGGACGCGCCTTTGACGTGATTTTGATTTTGGCAATCGTCTTGAGCGTGTTTGTCGTCATTTTAGATAGCGTCAACAGTTATCAGCAAAAATACGGCGATTTCCTTTTCGCGGCGGAATGGTTTTTCACGATTCTTTTTTCCATAGAATATCTGTTGCGTTTGATCAGCGTCCGTCGTCCGTGGCGTTACGCGCTGAGTTTTTTCGGGATTATTGATATTCTTTCGATTTTGCCGACATATTCGAGCCTTTTAGTGCCGGGCGTGCAGTATCTTTTGACGGTCAGAATTTTGCGTCTGCTGCGGATTTTTCGCGTTTTGAAATTGACGGAATATTTGACCGAAGCGCAAATTCTCAATAACGCGCTACGGGCAAGCGCGAAAAAAATCGGCGTTTTTATTCTCGCGGTTTTGGCTTTGGTAACCGTCATCGGTTCGGTGATGTATGTCATCGAAGGCGAAGCGAACGGATTTAAAGATATTCCGACGAGCATTTACTGGGCGATTGTAACCCTAACAACCGTCGGCTACGGCGACGTTTCACCGCGCACCGCGCTCGGACAATTTTTTGCTTCGATTGTAATGATTTTAGGTTACGGAATTATCGCCGTGCCGACGGGAATTGTTACAGTTGAACTCGGAAGAGCAGGAAAAAACCAATCTTCGACACAAGTTTGTCCCGAATGCCACCGCGAAGGACACGATGCGGACGCGGCTTTCTGTAAATACTGCGCGGCGCGTTTGTAGCTGTCTGTTCTTTCAATAATTAAGTTCGGCTAAAGAAATAGAAAGTCGTAGTTTTTGCATTTTGCAACTGAAACGAAAATATATCCTGTTAATGCTTAAAATTCAGTGTATTATCAACAGTCGTTGGAGTTAATCACTAGTTGGGCGTTCTCGTCCTAAATTGCAATTGCAAAATAACTAACAATATGAAATTTTTCTTAATCATTATTCTCAACATTACCTTTATCTTAACTGTTCAAAGTGTTGTTTTGTGTCAATCTCAAGACAATGATTCACAACAGTCAGAGAAAATTTATCTCCCGAATGAAGTTGATGTAAAACTCAAAATTAAAGAGCGACCGAAAGCTAAATACACGGAAGATGCTCGACGAAACTGCATCAACGGCAAGGTTCTGCTAAATGTTGTGTTAAAGTCATCTGGCAAAGTTGAAGACATTGAAGTAATCAAAGGTTTGTCTGAAGGACTATCAGAATCAGCAGTTGAAGCGGCTCGTAAAATTAAATTTGAACCAGCTAAAAAGGATGGACAGAAAGTTTCCGTTTCGGCAAAAGTTGAGTATGATTTTGATTTCAGTCGAATTTTACCGTGTAAAGATGGAAAACGGACTCGTTAGTAACAAAACGCCCAACAAATCATTGGACGTGAGGGCGAAACAGCTTCTCTTTAAAACTTGTCTTTTTGACTCGGAGTTGCGTGTAATCGGTTTCGCCCCACGTCAATTCAATCGTCACTTCCTCTTGATTTCCACGAAACTGCTGTTAAAATTGTACTGTTTGAGGAGGAATTTCGCTGATGTTAACCGAAACTATTACTTTACAAGTTGAGTCTGACGTTGCTCGTTTTTACAATGACGCACCGGAAACCGACAAGCAAAAGTTACAAGCCTTATTTGGAAACTGGCTGAAATACTATGCTGAAGCCGATGTTGATTCTCTTAAACGAACAATGGACAAAATCAGCCACAATGCTCAAAGCAGAGGCTTAACACCGGAAATTCTGGAGTCGCTTTTAGCCGATGAGTAATGAATTTTTGCGCGGTGTCTTTGACAACAATGTGCTGGTTAGCGCGGTTTTATTGGGCGGCGTTCCGCGAAAAGCCTTCGACAAAATTCTTGATAATGGAATTATTCTGGTTTCCGTTCCGGTGTTGCTCGAATTAGCTGACGTTCTGAACCGCGAGAAATTTAACAAATATGTAGCGCACGACGAACGAATGCGTTTTATGGTCAGTTTTTTGAAAGTCGCGGAGATGATTGAAATTAGCGGCACAATCATTGCTTGCCGCGACCCGAAAGATGACAAGTTGTTAGAGTTGGCAATTAACGGCAAAGCTGATTTTTTGGTGACAGGCGACAAAGATTTGCTCGTCTTAAATCCGTTTCGTGGAGTAGAAATTATTATGCCGCGAGAATTTTTGGAAAAATCCTTGTAAAAATAACGACGGAAGCGAACAAAGCTCAATAGAGTTGATTTAGATTGTTTCCAACAATTTCAAAACTTTCGCCGTATTAGTCAAACTTTCCAATACAGCGTCGGGATTACACGCTGAAAGTTTTTCCGTCGTTTGATTTCTGCCTGTGGCGACGGTGGTGATTTTCGCGCCGAAATGACGCGCACATAAAATATCGTTCGGCGTGTCGCCAATTACAATAAACTGTTGCGGACTAAACTTAAAATCGTATTTTTTATTGAACAACTTCCCTGCTTCAACGGCTAAATCATTCCGATTGTGTGAAATTTCACCAAACGCATTCGGAGAGTTTTCAAAATATTGCCAGAGTCCGACACTTTTTAATTTAATTTCCGCCGCCACCGAAAGATTTCCGGTCAAAAGCGCGTTGATAAAATTCGGATTTTTGTCGGTTTCTTCTAAAATCTCCCGCACACCTTGAAGTATTTCATAAGGTTCGCCGTTTTTTTCAATCACGGCGGTCATTTCGACTTTGAATATTTTCAAAATATTTTCTTTTTCGGCAAGAATTTTCTCCGTCGTAATTCCGTTATCGCGCAACGCCTCAAACATAATCTGCGTGTCGGTCATTCCCGATGGCGTTATTTTATCGAGATTTCCCGCGCTGCCGAAAACTTTTTGCATCGTCGCGGAAAAGTATTTTTTATAACCGCCCTGCACCGTCGAACGCATCAGTGTTCCGTCAATATCCCACAATAAAATGCGGAGGTTTTGATTTTGGATTTCAGATTTTGAATTTGGGATTTCTGCGGATTTCGAATTTTGAGTTTTTAACATTCAGTTTTGAATTTTGAATTTTGAATCTTAAACCTTGAACTTGAAACCTTGAACTTATTCTATTACTGCCAAAACATCGCCCGCGTTGACGGTTGCGCCTTCTTCAAAACGAATTTCTTTAACAATGCCGTCCTTTGGCGATTTCATTTCGTTCTGCATTTTCATCGCTTCGACGACCAAAATGCCGTCGCCTTGTTTAATTTCCGCGCCGACTTCGACCAAAACGCGCACGAGCTTTCCGGGCATCGCTGTTTTTATTTCGGAAATTCCTTCCGCATTCGCGCCCACCGCATTTGAGCCGCGCAGACGTTTCGGGTCAATCAAATTTATTGCCAATTGATGATTGCCGATATTCACAATCCCGTTCGGCGCAACGTAGATTTGATAAATTTGATTGTCATTCTTCAATAAATAAACATTCGGCTCGACTTCCGACGCTTCGAGATTATATTCACGCTCATCAATCCGCGCAAATACTTTTTCGCCGTCGCGCTTGATTTCGATTTCGTATTTTTCGTTATTTAATTCGGCTTGTAATTTCATAAAAATTATTTACAGGGATAACAGGATACACAGGGATTTTTCTTTTGTTTTTATCCTATTCATCCTGTTATCCCTGTAAATTCTTATTTTCTGGTTGATTTATCGTATTCGCTTTGCAAAAGTTTCATAAACTCATCGCGGCGGTCATACAATCTTTTAGGTTCGCGCGGTTCGTGTCTTGCGAGCGCGTAAGCCGTAATCAAAGGCAAAGCAACCGTCGAATCAACATACGCGACAACCGCGTCGGGCAATTGGTCAGGATCAATTTTCCCCCAACTTACTGCTTCTGCGGGAGTTGCGCCGCTAAGTCCGCCCGTGTCGGGACGCGCGTCTGTAACCTGCAAAAAGTAATCGTGTCCTTTTTCATCAATGCCGAGAACTTCCTGAATCTGCGGTTCGGTTTGCAGGGCGAAGTTTTTCGGACTGCCGCCGCCTAAAATGAATATCGCGGATTTGCCGCCTTTTTTCGATTTTTTGCCGTGTTGAATGACACCGCGTTTTGCCGCCAAGACGATTGAAGCGGTTTCGTTGACATCCAAATTCGGATTCAAAATCAGTTTTCCGCCCTGCAATTCTTTGGCGGCGATGTTCATTCCGATTGACGAATCGCCCGGCGACGAAGTATAAACCGGAACGCCGTATTCGTAACATACTGATAAAATTGATTTGTCCGTGATGCCGAGTTTCTTTTCGCGTTCACGAATATATTTTCCGGCGAGATAATGAAATTCTGCCGACGACATCGTTTTTTGAAATTCGTCGTGTTCGATCAGACGGCGAAAAAACTCGTCCGTGTCGAGCAGAACCGAATAATCAAAAAAGATGTCAAAAATCCGCACGACTTCTTCTTCGCGCAAAATTCTATCGTCGAGTTTCGCGTCGCCTTGATGCAGACTCAAACCGATGCCGAAATGCGTGTCGTGATAAAGATTCGCGCCCGTCGAGATAATCCAGTCAATAAATCCGGCTTTTATCAACGGAATCAGCGCGGAAATCCCAAGTCCCGCCGGAGTCAATGCGCCGGTCAAAGTTATGCCGATGGTGGTGTCCGGTTCGAGCATTTTCCGCGAAAAAAGCTGACACGCTTCCCGAATCCGCGCCGCGTTATACGCCATAAACGATTCGTCAATCAAATCCGCCAACGCCGTATTTTTATCAATCGGTGTCGGGTCAATTCGTTTGCCGCTTAAAAATTTGCTTTTCTTTTTTGCCATAAGTTAAATATTTTTTCGCTTAATTTTAATAAAAAAGACGACTGAGATCAAAAATTCAGTCGTCTTTATATTGGAATTATAAATCTTCCAGCATTATATTCATTAGCTTATGTTGCTTGCAAGAATTAAAAGTACAACTAATAAGCCAACAGCACCTATGATTAAAATAGTTCCAGTCGATAGATTGTTGCCTTTCGCCTGACCGACTTGCGGATATGCCACTGAAACAGCTTGTTTTGTTTTCGAGTTCATTACAACAAACTGATTATCATTGGCTTCCATAATGTATCCTTTGATTTTCGTGCCGTCTCTCAATTTAACTTTAATTTTGGCATCCGTTCCCGTGCCGAGTTTAGAAATTTCCGTTTTTACCTTTTCGGCAAACTTTTCTTCTTTAGTTCCGGCAAAAGTCGAATGAACAAAAAGCATCTGCGTCAAAAGCGTGATGAGCGTCAATGATAGTATTTTTTTCATTTTCATCTCCTTAACAAAAAAGACGACTGAGATCAAAAGATTCAGCCGCCATTCTCTTGAGTCTATGAATTCTTTGGCTTTATTTCTTTTAACTTATATTAGCAAAAAGAACTATAAGTACCACTATAAAAGCGGCAAAACCTAAAAGAACGATAGTTCCAGTTGAAAGATTATTTCCCTTCGCTTGACCGACTTGCAGATAAGCTACCGGAACGGCTTGACCCGTTTTCGCGTTCATCACAACGAACTGATTTTCATTGGCTTCCATTATGTAGCCTTTGATTTTCGTGCCGTCTTTTAATTTCAGCTTTATCTTAGCATCCGTTCCCGTGCCGAGTTTGGCAACTTCTGCTTTGACCTTTTCAGCGAACTTTTCTTCTTTATTTCCGGCAAAAGTTGAATGAACAAAAAGCATCTGCGTCAAAAGCGTGATAAGCGTCAATGATAGTATTTTTTTCATTTTCATCTTCTTAATAAAAAAGACGACTGAGTTGTTCTGACAACTCGGTGTCTTGAATAAAACTTGAACCATTTATTGGTCGGTTCACTTCACCTACGTTGATTTTTGTGGTTGCGAACACTCCGCCTTGATTTTGAAAGCGATCTATCATGCAACCAAAAAAATTTGAATCTAATACGGAAAGAAGCGCAAGATACCTATAGATGTTTATTGCTCCGCTTGCATAGGCAGCGGCTGCGCCCTGATACGCCGAAATAATAATATATCGCGGAGCTAGCGGGAAGTAATCTGGGTTAAAAGTATAAGTTGCATGTTTAGAGCGAGATAGCGCGAGTTTTATATGGCTGCCGAAGGGATATTGTGTTGACAAATTATAATATCTGCTTTGGTCAAAAAAAGTTCCTTCGTGGGCAGCAGTATAAACTTCATAAAGTTTATAATTTTGTATGTTTGAATCATACGTTGAATTAACCATTGGTGCTGCGACTAATATCATCGAGTATTCATTATCCAAGTTGTGATTGCCTAACGATGTTACATCAATAATTGGATCGTAAAAGCAATAAGGACTACCAACAGCTCCGTCATCCTTATTCCAAAGCGTGTGATAGTTTATTTGGATAAGTCCGTATCGAATGCCGTTTCCGTTGGTTCTATTGTAAAATCCTAAAGGCTTTACCCGAAAATGGCTGATCGGCGGAGTCGGACCAAAAACCTGACTGACGGTTTGCGGAACTGAATTGTTAAATCTGGCAAAACCCGTTCCGGCGTTTTCTCCACCCGACACATAGTAAAACGGCGTAAATCCGTCAGCCAAACTATTTTCAAAAACATCAAGTAATCCGTCGTTGTCCAAGTCGTCATTATTTGGAACCGGCTGAAGACAATTAAAGGTGCAAGGTGCTTTAGTATAAGTTTTACCGTAAAAACTTGATGAATCTTCGACGCTTGCTTCGGTAGTTATTTCGCTGCTATTACCAAGTTTATCTACGAAAGACAAATTTAATGATCTATTTGCTTCTTGAGTTGGAGTGGCGTTGTTAACCAAGTCCTGAGCTTGTTGCAAAACCTGCGATTTCTCCGCAGCGGAAAGATTGTTATACGCATTTCTGCGTTCGTCAGTTGAACCTTCAACTGCATTATCAGGAAGCGTGTATAAAGATTTTCCGGCTGATGTAAAAGCATCTTGTGCTAATAATAAACCTGTCTGCGATGTAAATATCACCAATAACAGGCTTAGGGATATTATATGTTTTGTAATATGTTGTTTCATTATTTGTTATTTTGTAAAAATCTAATTTTATTTTGTTAAATTTTTCCCAAAATGCCGAACAGAAAAAACCAAAATAAGTCCTCAAGATTTATCTGAAATAGGACTTTCGCTTAACCAAAATTACAAAGCCGGAATCGTTGGATTCTTTAGTTGTGATTTTAGAAATTCAGCGAATAATCTGTTCCTCACTTGATAGATTGTCGTTCTCAGTTCCGTGGCTTTAACCTTCAATGCGA
>JBBPXX010000144.1:0-6121 GCA_038200505.1 Pyrinomonadales bacterium
AACGGTTTTGTTCCGCCGGCTTCACGGGCAATTCGCTTCGGCATCACGCAGCGTTTGAATCCGCAGATTGCCGCTATTTTTACCAAACGCGAATACGGAACAAACGTGCCGAAAGGCGGTTTGCCGATGCTTCTGCGACAATCACGACTTTTTTCGGGACAGCGCGTTGAAATTTATACGTCAAACGACGAGTTTAAATTGAAAATTCACGGAATTTAAAAAGGAAAAATCAGGTAATTTCTTCCATTCGTATTTCGATTGTTTCAGGGCTGAAATCCTGTCCGTGCGCCCAACAAATCGTTCCATATTCCAATTTTGCGTTTTTGAAATAATTGTAATCTTTTAATTCAGTGAAAATACCTTTGTCCAAATAAGGTTTAACGCAAAAGATTCCCGACTTGCCATTAGAAAGAACAATTTTGATTTTATAATCCGAAAGAATTTTAAATTCGGTTACGTCTGGAATCATATTTACCTTAACGGGTCAATTTTGAAAGGCGCATTTCCTTCAATGGCAAGCGACCAATTTGCCATCAATTCGTCTTTGTGAATTTCAATCCAAGCCTGAACCAATTTTAGTTGCCTGTTTGGAAAATCTCCGGCAAGAATTTCGCCCGTTTCAATCGTAATCGAAGCGTTATATTCTGCATATCTGAGATGAATATGCGGCAGATTATGCCTGTCATTATCGAAAAAATAAAGTTGGACGATAATGCCGTAAAACATTGAAATAACCGGCATAAAATTATTTCTTTTCTTCTTTCGGTGTCGTATAAAACGGACGATGCTGGACTTCAAATTGTTTATCGTCATAAACGCCGTCGCCGTTCACATCAACTTTGACATCGAGTTTGTATTTTTTGCCCGATTCGCGTTTTTCGCCTGCATCGTAAGCAATGCTGTATTGGTTTCGCAACAGAGCGTTAATTGATTGCAGATAACCCGGCAATTCGCCTTCAAACGTCATCGGATAATGCTTTCCGCCTGATTCTTTGGCAAACGTATTCATTGCGTTTTGCGCCTGTAAAAATGTCAATCTGCCGGGCATTCCGGTTAGGCTGTCGGTGGCGGGAAGCTGGCTTTCGTATTTTTTATAAAACAGATTTCCGGTGCTGATAATATAAATCGGAATTCCGGCATTTTGAATGATTTTCCGCACTTCGTCATAATTTATTTTGCTGAAAGTATCAATGCCGGAAGCGACCAGAATAATGGCGCGGCGTTTTGCCTGAACATTAACCATTCCGCCGTATTGAGCGGTTTCTTCCTTGGAATCTTCCAAAACAACCGAATCGCCTTTGCCGCCGACGAGCGCAAATTTGATGGCATCAAACAGATTGTTTTCCCGAAAAGCCGGACTGTTGCGAAGCAGAATATCAACGGTTTGGCGCAGGCGATTCGGATCATTTGTAAAATCCGTGATCGGAGTCGGACGCATATCAAAAGCAATAACCGAAGCGTAATCGTCGGGTGCTTTGATAAATTTGGAAAGGAAATAAGCGACGGGACGGACGACTTCGAGTTTGCCGGAATTAAAACCGCCGTCATAACCGAAAAGTTCCGACCATTTGCTGTATTCGACAACTAATGTAACTGTTATCGGTGCTTCGGGCGTGGCAAAATTCGTGATTTCCTGTTTCACGCCGTTTTCAAAAACGCCAAAATTTTCCTTTTTCAAGCCGGTGATTATTTGCCCGGTTTTTTTGTTATAGACAACCGCATCAACATTAACGACGTTGGTTTTGATTTCTATCACCTCATCAATGACGACGGCGTTTTTTTCTTCTTCCTTCTGTCGCTGAAGTTCTTGTTCTTTTTTCAGTTCTTCTTCGGTTTTTGGAACGGGACGCTCATTTTTTTTCTGATTGCCCTGCGGCGTGTCAGGCTTCTGCGGACGCGATTGCGCTAAGGAAATGCTGCTAAATGTCAGGAACGACGCGATTGCTAAAACTAACAATCCTGGAAAACGAAACGACGGAACGGTTTTCATAAATTTGCCTCTTTTAAAATTCTTTGAACTTTAGATACAAATTGTCCGCTTTTAGTTGGAAGAAATCAAGGAAAATAAAAAGTAAAAAGGCAAAGGTAAAAACGAATCTTTTTACTTTTGCCTTTTTACTTTTTACTTTTGCCCTTTTATCTTCTAGCTGCCGATTTCGGGAAAGATTTCGATCTTTACGTCAAACGTGCCGGTATTATCGTCAAGATTTCCTTCATTAATGCCTAAAAACAACGCGCCGTCGCGCGGGGCGACAAATTCAACCGAATTACCGACATAGATAAAATCATTATTGTCATCGCCGATAACCGCAATCAATCCGCCGGTTGGCTGAGTTTTTATCAATTTGCCGGTGTCGGGAAGCGAAGCGTTTCCGGCAGGAGTCGAAGTACGTCCGCCGCCTAAAGAAATATTGCCGTTGCCGGTGATTTTGATTTTCTGACCTTGCCGCACAACCCAACCGGAATTTGTCCAGCCGTTTGAAGTGCTGTCAGCCAAAACCTTAACATTTATCGAAATCGGTTTCGGCGTAATCGGCGAGGCGGTTTGTGTCGGAGTTGTCGGATTCGCCTTTGGCGAAGTAGTTTGCGGACTGGAAGTTTTATTTGTCTGCCCGACGGCTATGACTGTATTATCGCCGTTGTTTGAAGTGTTGTTCGGAACTGAATTGGATATTTTTACATTGTTCGCAGCAACCGAACCGGAATCAAATGCGATTGATTCTACTTCGTCGGCTGAATAAACCATTTGCCGCTGGCGTGTGCCGTCGTCAAACATTACGGTAAATCTGCCGCCGTCAAAACTGACGATTTTACCTTTGACTATTCTGCCGTCCTTCAAACGAATCGTGTCGGCAAAAGTCAAAACCGATAAAGACGCAATTAAACTTATAACGAAAAAAACTCTGAAAAATTTAGATATAAACAACATATTTCCTCCACAGACCTGTTGATATTTCGGGAGTGTTAAAAACTAATGCAGGTTCTATAAACTTATTTTTATTGAAGAACCGTTTCGAGAGATCAGCATTCGCAACTAAAAAATAGATGCACAATTTACATAAAAAGATTGCAGTAATTTGCAAGAAAATGATACGAACCGAATTATACACAAATTTTTTAATGTTGTGAATTAAGTTTTTATATTTAAATGTTAAGTAAATCTAACTTTACAGTGAAATTCAATTCAGTGCGGACTTCTGCATAATTTAACTAAGGAAGCGCGGTAAAATTAAATCCGGTTACGCTGCCGCCGACAAATAAAACGGACGGATTATTGAATCCGTAGCTTTTACTGCCGACTGTGAAAGTATAGCTGACATTTGAAGGAACATTGTCAAAGCGATAATAACCGAAAGGATTTGTCATTATTATACGCTCGCTTGAACTTCCGTCATTCATTGTTATCCGCGCTCTCGAAATCCCGCGTCCTTGAGCGTTAGTCACTTTTCCGGTAATACTGACGGAAGCCGCCGGAGTTGAAGTAATGCTGAAATTTGCGTCCGAAACGTCGAAGAAAATATTGCCGACAGCTTCGATTTTTATGCGGGCTTGGGTCGTCAATACACCCGGAACTGTAATCGTTTCCGATCCGTCGTTCGACGTTGATGCTGCGAGAACGGTTGGAAAAGTTTGTCCACCGTCGGTTGAAAGCGAAATTCTGACATTGGCGGCACTAATCGGCGCATTTGTCGTATTTGCCGCATTCCAAGTTACGGTTTGTGAAGAACTTCCGCTCCACGAAATGCCGGAATTCGGCGCGGTGATAACAAACGGACCGCTGTTGCCGTCAACATTAACTGTTGTTGTCGCCGTGCCGAAACCTCCGCCGTTGGCGCGATTGTCGCGTGCGATGACCTGAAAATTCATTGTGCGCGTAATGCCCGGCAGAATTTCGCCCGTCAAAAGATTGCCCGTAACAGACGACGGCACATTGGCATTTTCAAGAACATATTTCATTGACGGAAATGTTCGCGTTCCGCTGATTGTCGGCAAATAAGGACGAAAAAGCGGACGCACCTGACCGTCCGAATCGTCATTCGGAACGGTGGTGGTTGATGCGCCGAGATCATATTGCTGCCAATCGTAAGTTACCGAATCGCCGTTCGCATCAGTCGCCGAAGCGGTCAATGCAAACGGAGTTCCTTTCGGAATATTAAAACTTGCGGGCGCGGAAACCGTCGGCGGAATATTTCCCGTTGCGGTTTGAACGGCGCACGCATTTCCGTTGCCGTTTTGACTGTAAGCGGCGATGACTTCAAGACTTTTGACGTGGAAAGTATCAATGCTGTGTGTCGCTAAATTCTGATTGCCGCAGATTCCGGCATAACCCATAATTGTTACGCCGCTGCCGGGTTCGTATGCGGAATTTGTTGAACGATTGCCGCCGCAACTGTTGACCGTGCCGTTAAAAGTATGGCTTGCGCCCCATTGGTGTCCCATTTCGTGAGCGACGTAATCAATGGCAAATGTATCGCCAACCGGATTGGAAAGTCCGGTTACGCCGCGGGCTTTGGCAAAACCACACGGCACACCGACGCTGGCAATGCCGCCGCCGCCGGTGCTGAAAACGTGACCAATATCGTAGTTGGCTGAACCGATAACCGTGTCGAGATTAGTTTGATTTTGTCCGAGCATTGTCGAACCGCTGGTGTTCATATAAGGATCGGTTTCCGCATCGGTGTAAATTATCGCATCTTCATTAGCAACCAGAACCATCCGAATCGCCAATTCCTTTTCATAAACGCCGTTGACGCGGTTCATAATCGTCGTCATCGCCGCCAATGCTCTTTCTCTAGCTTGTGCGTCCGTGTCATCCGTCATCCGAAATCTATTTGTATATTCGGCGGTTGCTGCAATTGCCAAACGATAAGTTCGCAGAGTTGCGCCGGATGAAGTTGCATTTATTTCGGGAGTGAATTTTGAATAATTAAAAGCTGAATCAACAAATGTTTCGTCTTTAACATTGCAGACGAAAGGATTCATTTCATCAACATCACTTTTTGCATAACTGATGTAATTATTCGTATCGCCGACAGCGTAAGGATCAACTAAAATCGTGCCGTCTTTTGAAAGAATCATCGAATGAAAACCCTGCGGAGTGAAATCGAAACGCGCTGTCGCCGTCGGATCGTCAATTCCTTTGCCGCGATAGGTTTTAATCTCCGGGTGTTTTGCCGCCAAAGCCGGTTCAAATATCGGAGCTTCTTCAATCAAAAAACGCGCAAAACTTCCATCCGGCATCGGCAGCGTCATCACCGTAGAATTATCAGCCGGAGCATTCTTAAATTCCATCGGTGCTTTATCGAGCAAATTTTGAAGTGCTTTTTTGTCGAGCGTGAAACTGCGATGTTTGTTCGGAATAATCGGACGATTTAGAGTTTTTTGCGACATCGCCGAATCGTCGGTTTCCTGCCACAATTTGTCAGGCGAAATACTTTTTTCTTGCCCAAAACCGAACAAAACATTAAAACAAAAGACGAAAAGTGAAAAAAAAATAAGACGCTTCATATAAAATTCGTTTGATAATTTCTAAAGTTGATTTGAAATAATATTGTTTGAAAGAGATGAGAAAACTTAAAAAACGGTTGTAAAAAATGTGTTTTTCATTTAAAACATCTCTACGACAACGATTGATTATATTAGATGAGAGTAAAAAAATAAACAAAAAGTTGTAAGAAAGCATTAAATATTTTTGTAAATGAATATTCGTTCAATCATTGGACTGAATTTTGAAAAAAATATAACAAATATCGAAACAATCCGCCATCCTGACGGTCGAGTTGAATTGCAGCCGGACGCTTTGCAGTCAATCAGAACGTCGCCGTTATATAACAAAGACCTCGCGCCCGTGCCGATTGAAAAGCGCAATTGGACGACGTATAACTACGCCGCGCTGTGGATTTCGATGGCGCATTGCATTCCGACTTATATGATGGCTTCGGGTTTGATTTCCGCCGGAATGAATTGGTGGCAGGCGTTAATTACGATTCTTTTGGGAAATATCATCGTGCTTGCGCCGATTTTGCTCAATTCGCATCCGGGAACAAAATACGGCATTCCGTTTCCGGTTTTCGCCCGCGCCGCTTACGGCACGTTCGGCTCGAATCTTCCGGCACTAATG
>JBBPXX010000145.1:0-5088 GCA_038200505.1 Pyrinomonadales bacterium
CACCTAGGCGCCCCTTCTGTTTTTGGGGCTCCGGCCCTTACCATCTTAATATTTTCGGTTTTTTATGGCGGTGCGCCCGCCCCCCCCCCCCCGCGCCCGCCCCCACGACTGCGTTACTTTTCCTTAAACAAACTGAAAGAAGGCGATTTGAAAAGTGTATTTTCAAATCGCCTTTTCCGTGTTTATTTATGCCTTTTGATTAACTCGTTTCCGTGCCGACCATTGCTTGCGGCACTGGCATTCCGACGGCATCGGATTTCGTTTCCGATTCATCTTCGAACAATTTTTCATCATATTCATTGACAATCATTTTGCCCGCCTGTTTTGAGAAAGTAAGTTTCTTCTCTTCTTCATCAAAATCAACCGTTACAATATCGCCCGTTTCAACCTGCTGCGTCGCCACTAAATTCGACAACGGATAAACGAGAAATCGTTCGATGGCGCGTTTCAAATGCCGTGCGCCGTATTTCAAATCAATGCCTTCGCTCAGCAAATATTCTTTCGCCGCGTCGGAACATTCAAAAACAAATTTTGTTCCGGCTGATTCGGTAATGCGATCCTGAACCAATTTGAGTTCGATTTCCAAAATTCGGCGCAAATGATGTTCCTTCAAACTTCTGAAGACGACGACTTTATCAATGCGGTTCATAAATTCCGGCGAAAATTTCCGTTTCGCCGCTTCGAGTGCGGTGCGGTAAATTTTCGCATCAATTTCGTTGTCATCCTGATTTTTTCCGGTTTTCATTGGAGCAAATCCGATGCCGCCGGAAATCATTTCGGACATTTCACGTGCGCCGAGATTAGAAGTCATTATGATAACCGCTCTCGAAAAATCAACGCGCCGATTGTCGCCTAAAGTCAATGTCGCTTTATCTAAAATACCAAGTAAAAGCTGCCACAGCGCGTCCGAAGCCTTTTCGATTTCGTCGAAAAGCACGAACGTCAATTTCGTTTCGTCGGTGTGAGCTTTATCGAGATTTTCCTGCGTCAGC
Source organism: Pyrinomonadales bacterium (assembly GCA_038200505.1). GTDB lineage: Bacteria > Acidobacteriota > Blastocatellia > Pyrinomonadales > Pyrinomonadaceae. The sequence goes on from JBBPXX010000145.1 coordinate 993, forward strand.
ATCGGCGAAGTTTCGCGGTGTCCCAAATATCCGGGAGGCGAACCGATGAGTTTGGCGATTTCGTGCGAATGCTGAAATTCGGCGCAGTCAATTTTGACAACCGAGTGCGGATCACCGAATAAAACTTCCGCCGCCGCTTCGACGACGCGCGTTTTTCCAGAGCCGGTCGGACCTAAAAAAAGCATCGTTCCCAAAGGACGCGCCGGATTATTCATTCCTGCCAGATAGATTTGAAAAAGTCCGCTCATTCGCCGGACGGCGCGTTCCTGTCCGACGATAAAAGCCGAAAGTTCATCTTCAAAATCCTTGGCTCGCGGGCTTTTTCTGTCCGGGTCAAGCATAAATAATTTTTCGTTAGTTTCTTTCTTTTTAGCCGTTTCGTTTTTCATTGTCGTTTTTCTCCTCGTCGTTAAAAGAACGCCTTTTGCTGTTGCTTCTTGCAGAACTCAGACGAATTTTCAAAGCCGACTTTGCCGAAGAGTTTCGGTAAGTCATTGTCTATATTGATGATTTCAAAAGATTTTTCGTTGGCTGGACTTTGGATTATGGAAGGCTTTTGTCCATTCGGAATGCAGAGCCGACCTTTAATAAATCCGACTCTGCATTTATGTTTAACATAAATTAGTAAGATAATGCAAGAGAAAAACCTCAAGTAAAACCTCAACTAAAACAATTTGTGGAATAAATTTATCAAAAAAGTATATTAAGCTGATGTGAAGCGAAGATTTGAGAGGAAGAACATTTGTTTAAGCTAATCAAAGGAAAATCCGAGAAAGAGCATTCGTGGCAGGACTTTGAAAACGAAGCGATGCCGTTTAGCGCGGATTTGTTCCGTGTGGCGATGTTTCTCAAACGCAACCGCGACACTGCCGAAGATTTGGTGCAGGAAACGATGATGCAGGCTCTCAAATCCTTTCATCGTTACGAAAAAGGGACGAATTGCAAAGCGTGGATGACGACGATTATGTATCACACACATTACAAACAATTACGAAAACAGACAAATTTGCAGCTCGTCGCCGACACGGAAGAAAAAATTGCCGAAACCGTGCAGTTTGAAGCTCCGATTCCGCAGCATCTGACCGACGAAGATGTTTTGCAAGCGTTAAAAAAAGTGCCTGAAACATTCAGAGAAGTCGTTTTGCTGTGCGATGTCGAAGGTTTCGCGTATAAAGAAATTGCCTCGCTTTTAGATGTTCCGATTGGAACGGTAATGTCGCGTCTGCATCGCGGACGCAAGGTTTTGCGCGGTGAATTAGCCGTTTATGCCCGCAATTACGGTATTGAAACGGACGAAATCAAGGAATTAAAAAAAGGAGGGAAATCTATATGAAGTGTTTGGATTTCCGTGAAATAATTGACTCGTATTTGTGCGACGAACTGCTGACTGAAACCAATCACGAAGTTTTGCGTCATTTGGAAAGTTGCGCGAATTGCCGCAGCGTGATTGAAAATCGCCGCATTTTGCGATCAAAAATAAAATCTGCGGTTGTAAATTCTTCGCAATTCCAAATGCGCGATGAATTTTACAACAGTCTTTGTATTCAGTTGAAACAAGCAACAACTGCCGTCAGAACTGAAAAAAAATCATTGTGGACGGGAAATAATTATTGGATGGCATTTGCGGCGAGTATTATATTTGCCGTCGGTTTGGGTTTTTGGTTTTTACAGTCTCAATCCGAAAATTCTTTTCCAACCGACGTTGCCCGAATAAATCAGGAGGCACAAAAAATATCTTTGTCGGATTTCGCAGTCGGCGACCATCAAAACTGCGCCGTCAAATTTAATTTAGCCGAAGAACCCGTCCATATTGATCTGGCATCGGCGCAATATGCCGATCTGCGGCAAGGTGTTTTAAATCCTTTACAAAGTTCTGATCGGAAATATGAATTTCTCGAATCGCACACTTGTAAATACAACGGACATAACTTTACGCATATCGTTTTTCAGCATCAAGGCAAAACGGTTTCCATATTGTTGACGGATTTACAAAACTATCCGGCGTTGAAAAATGAAGAAATCGCTCAAATCGCTGCAAACGGCTATCAAATTGCGCGTTTCGATGTCAAAAATAAAGCGGTTTTTGTCGTGTCCGATTTGTCCGGGCAGGAAAATGCGGCAACGGCGAAGATTTTGGAAAGTCCGCTGAACCGACAGTTTTTATCAAACGAACAAACTGCCGTAAATTCGTTTGACAAACATAATTATCCGGGATTTCAAGCGACTTTAATCAGTCGTTAAAGTCGCCTGTGAAATGAGCGGAACGATTGAATTGACGCGGGCAAAAACCGAATCCACACAACTTCAGGGAAACAATTCAAGGTTTTAAAGAGAAGCTGTTTCGCCCTCACGTCCAATGATTTGTTCGATGGCGCGTTTATTGTCAGCGACGTATTTCCCGATGCGCTTCGGCATAGATTTTTAATGCCGCGCTCATTAACGCTTTTGACTCTTCGCCTTGTGCTTGATACCAATCATTCACGTCTTTTTCCACACTCACGGTTACTGCGACTTTCCCTTTTGGCATTCGCAAGCGGGCGTTAGCAAAAAACTTCTCGTCAAGCGGCGGAATATCGGAAGTGTCAATTTCTTCGTCCGTCATCGTTTCAAGTTTTGCCCAATTCGTCTTCGATGTAGTCTTCAAAGTATTCTCGTTCATATTTTAATGCTCTGCGTAAAGAAATAACGCGAATCGTTTCTTCGTTTGGCTCGTAAAGACGACAGCGACAATAAGATTTCTCAAAAAGCCGAATCCAATAAAGCGCGTTTCTCCGTAATCTTTTCGGTTATCAATGTCAACGAGCATCGGCGCGTCGAAGATTTGCCAAGCATCAGCAAAATCAAGGTCGTGCTTGCCAACATTTTCTGCCCGTTTATTCTCGTCCCACTCGAAATCCACAACTCAAGTTTAGCGACAACACAAACAAAGGTGCAAAGTTAATTTTCAAAGAAGCCATCGAACGGTTGAATTGACGCGGGCAAAAACCGAATTCGTGTAGCTAAAAGTTTAACCAAAATAGATTTTAAAGGAAAGCTGTTTTTGCCTCGCGTCCAATGATTTGTTGGGCGGCGCGTGGCATTAAACAAACTCCTAACTGCCTTAATGTTGATGTCAATTCCTATTTGTGAACACGCATTTTTAAGCTGGCGGCAATCAATTTATGAAAATAAACCTGCTGCCAAACACTGTTCAATCAATGCTCGTTTGAAGTGATTAGCCTTTTGCCTTGCCTGATGCCATTGCTTTGACATCATCGGTGGTCAACGGGTTTCCGGCAATTCCCCAATCTCCGCTTTTCACCTCTTCAACTATGCACGACGTTACGGGACGCATGTTTTCACCTTCGATGGAAACCATCGCGTCCGTAAGTTTTTTAATGATTTCCTGCTTTTGCGACTGCGAGAAAACTCCCTCAATAACCTTCACATTTATAAGTGGCATCTGAATTTCTCCTTTTTAATAGACATTTTGATTATGCTGTTTATCTATCAGTATGTCCAATTCAACTGATAGCCGCCCAACTATTGATTGAGCCGAATCATTCCGCCCAATCACCAATTTTCGTGTGTTATGCGGAATGATTCGGCATAACACTCATATTTCGTGTATTATGAAGAATGAATCCGCATAAGCACTCTATATGCGGATTGATTTTACAAAGTTTTTGTAAGGATTTCAACAATTTATGATGCAAAAAGTTAAACTGCTCGACCAAGTTCGGGCAGTTGCCAGAGCCGGACATTTGAGTCACAGCACGGAAGATGTTTATCATAATTTTATTAAACGATTCATCTTGTTTCTTGAATCAAAGTTATAAATTCCCGCAGAAAACTTTTATTAAGGTTGTGTTTCTCTCCAAGTATATCTTTTCCCGTTCCATTTTAATATACCTTCAGAAGTTTCAGTCCCAAAAAGAAGATTTGCTTTTCCGTTTCTGCTCAGGCGAACTGAAGGAGTAGGGCAAACGCATTAAAAATGTAAGAAGCGAGAAAAGTGTGTAAAACTTGAACTTATTCTATTTTGGGATGAGGAGAGAGATTGAAACAATTAAAAACAAAGACGTTATTTGAAAGTGTCGGGAAAATAAAAGACCCG
>JBBPXX010000146.1:0-58426 GCA_038200505.1 Pyrinomonadales bacterium
CGACTATTCGACATCTCGGCTTGAATCTACTCAAGCAAGAAAAGAGTTGCAAAAGGGGAATTGAAGGCAAACGCAAGAAAGCAGGCTGGAATGAAAGCTACCTACTTAAAGTTCTCAACTTTTAATGCGTTTGCCCTACCTGCTTACTTGAATCTAAGACTGGAATTAAGTTACTTTGTAAAAATGTTATTCTTGAATCAAATCATCGGAAGGCGGATGACGATTGATTTTAATGTCATCAGAACGAATAAGCAATAATCTTTCACGATTAAGTTCGAGTAATTCAACTGTAATTTTGCCGATTTCTGTCAGCGGAATAATGTGCAAAGCGTCTTTTGACCAAATAAAATGCGCTTTCCAATCCATTTCGCGCGGATTAAAAAGCGGCGTTTTTCCGACGAATTGTTTGTCGTGTTTGCGGCGGTTACAATGAAAAAAAGCGAGCGCGAGGTTGTCCAAATTATCTTTTCCGTCTTGTGAAACAGGAAGAATGTGGTCAATCGTAAAAGTTACAAATTGCCAACGCTCGTCCAAATGGCAGTATTCACAGAAATAATTTGCGCGTTTTCTGACTTGTGTTTGAATAAATGAGAAATTTTACGCGGCAAGATTGACCTCTGACGCTTCAACCGAATTGCGTATCAGGCGATTGACGTGGCTCAAATAATCGTCAATTTCTTCGTAGGTTTCAAGTTCCTTTGCTTCTTCGGAAGTTAAAGAATCTGTTTTGTGCTTTTCGAGCAAATCTTCAATTCTTTTTTTTACATAATGAGAAGCGCGAAAAATCACCACACCTTGTTCGAGTTCAAGTCTGACGGCATTTTCACGCGGCAGCGTCATTGGTAAATTTTCTAATTTCGGAATTTGTCGAATCAAACGCTTATTCATAAAATCATCTTAACAAAAAATGATTGAAACATCTAAAAAAATTACTAAACTCGCCCAAATCGTCAAACAAAACGGCGGACGCGCGATGCTCGTCGGCGGTTGTGTGCGCGATGCGTTGATGAACATCGAGCCGAAGGATTTTGATTTGGAAGTCTACGGCATCGAGCCGCAAAAGTTGAAGGAAATTTTAGAAGGTTTCGGCAGAGTTGATGCCGTCGGTGAAGCGTTCACGGTTTATAAAATCGGGCAGGATTTGGATGTTGCGCTGCCGCGACGTGAAAGAAAAATTTCGCGCGGACACAAAGGTTTTATTGTCGAAGGCGATCCGCAGATGTCGTTTGAAGAAGCGTCAAAAAGGCGCGATTTTACGATAAATGCGATTTTGCAGGACATTTTAACGGACGAAATTATAGACATTTATAACGGACGAAAAGATATTGAACAAAAAATTATTCGCCACGTTTCCGATGAAACATTTGCCGAAGACAGCTTGAGAGTTTTGCGTGCGGCACAGTTTGCGGCGCGGTTTGAATTTGATATTGCGCCGGAAACTGCGGAACTTTGCCGACAAATTGATGTAACCGATTTGCCGAAAGAACGCATTTGGGGCGAACTCGAAAAACTTTTATTAAAATCTCAAAAGCCTTCAATCGGCTTGCAGTATTTTTATGATTTGAATATCGCCGATCAATTATTTTCCGAACTAATTTCGCTCGTCGGTGTTCCGCAAGAGAAAGAGTGGCATCCAGAGGGAAATGTTGACATACATACACTTATGGTCGTTGACGAAGCGCGGAAATTGATAGATGATCTGCCTTATGCAAAAAAAGTTACGGTAATGCTCGGCGCGATTTGCCACGATTTCGGGAAACCTGCAACAACAAAATTTTTCGATGGTCGCTGGCGTTCACACGCGCACGACGAAGCGGGCGTTGCGCCGACGATTTCGTTTTTGGACAAACTCGGAATTTATACAATTAACGGCTTCGACGTGCGCGAACAAATTATTCAACTCGTTCGCTATCATTTGAAACCGGGCGAATTTTATAAAGTGCGCGAAAATTTGGGCGACGGCGCGTTTCGACGTTTGGCGCGAAAGGTCGAGCCGGATTTGCTTTATCGCGTGGCAAAAGCCGACAGTTTGGGCAGAAATCCCGAATGGCTGCCAAAGAAAAAATGGTTCAAAGCCGAAGCGCAGGAATGGTTTATCGAAAAAGTGCGTGAATTGGCGGTTGAAGAAAAAGCACCACAGCCGATTTTGATGGGCAGACATCTGATCGAATTAGGTTTAAAACCTTCGCCGCAATTCAAAGAGATTCTCGACGCAGTTTACGAAAAGCAATTAGACGGAAAAATTGATAAACTTGAAGATGCAATAGAAGAAGCCGAAAAAATGATTGGCGGAATAAAAACATTATGAAAGAAGGTTGGGAAGCAATTATCGGAATGGAAATACACGCGCAGTTGGCGACGGAAACGAAGATTTTCTGCGGCTGTGCGGCGAGTTTTGGCGATGAACCGAATGCAAATACTTGTCCGGTTTGTCTGGGACTGCCGGGCGCGTTGCCGGTTTTAAATGAAAATGTTGTTAATTTGGGCGCGAAGGCGGCGTTGTCGCTTGGATTGAATATCAATGATACGTCTGTTTTTTCGCGGAAGAATTATTTTTATCCCGATTTGCCGAAAGGTTATCAAATTTCGCAATTCGACAAGCCGTTTTCATCAAACGGTGTGCTTGAAATTTTGACGGCGGAACGCGATGAAAGCGGACGCGCGACGGAATGGAAACCGATGAAAATTCGCATCGAACGAATGCACCTTGAAGAAGACGCTGGCAAAAACGTTCACGAAGGATTGCCGGAAGTTGATAAATATTCTTACGTTGATTTGAACCGCGCCGGAACGCCGCTCGGCGAAATCGTTACCGCGCCGGATTTTCGGACGAGTTGGCAAGCGTATGATTATGTCAATCACGTGCGCCGCGTTTTGCAATGGGTTGGCGCGTCGGATGCTGATATGGAAAAGGGAAATCTGCGCTGTGAAGCGAATGTTTCCGTGCGGAAAATCGGTGAGGAAAATTTTAGAACGAAAGTTGAACTCAAAAATTTGAACTCCGTGCGATTTATGCAAAAGGCGATTGAATATGAAATTGAACGGCAAATCGAAGCGCACGAAAAAGGTGAAACGGTTAATCAGGAAACTCGTCTGTGGGATGATAAAAATAATGAAACACGAATTATGCGCTCGAAGGAAGACGCGCACGATTATCGTTATTTTCCCGAACCGGATTTGCAACCGCTAACCGTTTCATCTGAATTTATCGAAAAAGTAAAAGCGGAAATGCCCGAACTTCCCGATGCAATGCGCGATAGATTTATGAGCGAATATGACTTGTCTTTTGATGATGCTTCGCAGTTTGTCGGCGATAAAAGTTTGGCGGAATTTTATGAAGCGGCGGCGAAAGCGTCAAACGATGCGCGTGTTTCGGCAAATTATATTTTGGGCGAATTGACACGCGAATTGAATAATTCAGGCAAAACGGCTTCGGATTCGCCGATTTCTGCGGAAAATCTCGCGGAGTTGATCAAAACTCTGAACACCGGCAAAATCAGCAACAATCAAGCGCGGGAAGTTTTCGTCGAAATGTTTAATTCGGGAAAAACTGCCGATGAAATCATCAAGGAAAAAGGTTTTGAACAAATTTCGGATTCGTCGGAAATCGAAAAAATCGTTGACGAAATTATTGAAAAGAATCAAAATCAAGTGGAGGCTTACAAAAACGGCAACGAAAAACTTCTCGGCTTTTTTGTCGGGCAAGTGATGAAGGCTTCGCAGGGAAAGGCGAATCCGCAAATTGTCAACGAGATTTTACGAAAAAGATTATAAACAGCAACGATATGAAAAGGTTTTTTGCATTCATATTTTTAATTTTGTCGGGTTTTATCTGCATCGAAGCTCAAACATCCTCTCATATTTTAGCTTTACGCCAAAATATCGAGCTGCTTTACCGAAACCCTTCAAAAAAAGAATTAAAAGCAGTTGCGCCGAAACCTGAATTGTTTGAAAAATATGCCGGATTTCTTCGCGGACGAAACACCGGATTGACAAAGTTAATCAGCGATTCGGGTTGTGCCGATAATACGAAAATTATTGTCGCAACCGAAGAATGTTTGAAATATACAATGCCGGGTGCGGGCAGTTCTTATTCGTTTCGCGCGGATAATTACCGAATTCCGCGTCTGTCGGACATACTTTTTACCGACAACAGTTTTCAGGCATCGGGCGTTTTGCTGCACGGGATTTTTGTCAATATCGGTGATGTAGTATTAAATGAAGTTTCTTTGAGAACCGACGGATTGGATTTTTTAGTGAATTTTCAGCCGGAAGTTGATTATGAAAAAGCCAAAAAACTCGATTTGATTTTGTCGGAAGGAATCAGAAACGGAAAATTTTTATATCGGCGCGGTCTTTATGCTGTTGAAAATACTACTTTCGTTCTGCGTTCAATAGCTTACGCCGGAAGATATTATCGCGCCGTCAGAGGCGTAACTTACAACGAATTTGCCTTTGATAAACGCCGCGATATTATCGTTGCCTTTCGCATAGTTGATAAGGACGACGCGGGCAACGTAACGATATTGTGGAAAATGCTGGCAAATAAAAAATCGCCGCGTGTTAAAAGATCAGAAAAGGAATTGTAAAATTAAAAACGGATAAGGGAGAATAAATGAAATTAACAGGAAAAATCGCCGTCATTACGGGCGGAACAAAAGGAATCGGCTACGCGATTGCGGAAACTTTGCTCAAAGCGGACGCAAAAGTTTTCGTTTGTGCGCGTGATAAATCGGAATTGAAAAGTGCGTTGGAAAAACTCTCGGAATTCGGCAATGCCGACGGCGAGATTTGCGACGTTCGCAGCGAATCGCAGGTTAAAATGATGCTTGATGAATGTGTGCGCGTGTTTGGCGGCGTTGATATTTTGATAAATAACGCCGGTGTCGGCTTTATCGGCGATACGATTGAAGAAATGTCGCCGGACAAATTTCGGCAAACGCTCGAAACGAATCTTTTCGGCGTTTTTTACACTTGTCATTACGCGATTCCGCTGATAAAAAAACGCGGCGGCGGTTATATTATCAATATTTCTTCCTTAGCCGGACAAAACGCGCATCCGAAAATGGCGGCTTATAACGCTTCAAAATTCGGCTTGAACGGTTTTTCCGAAGCATTAATGCAGGAAGTTCGGCAGGATAATATCAAGGTCAGCTACGTTTGTCCGGGTTCGGTCAACACGCATTTTGGCGGCGACGAACCGAACGACGAAAAGGCGTGGCAATTACAGCCCGAAGACATCGCGCAAACCGTTTTGGATTTGCTCAATATGGAATCACGCGCTTTGCCGAGCAAGGTTGAAATTCGTCCGAGCAAACCGCCCAAGAAATAATTAAACGAAATTGTATGAAAAAAATAATTTTAATTTTTGCCGTATTTCAATTGACGGGTTTTTCTCTTTGGGCGCAAACATCCGCCGACGAAGTTGGAAAATTAAAACAGTTCAATCAGCAAGTTATTGCGAAATATAAAGATGGAGATTTTAATGATGCTCTCAAATCCGCACAGCAGGCACTTGATTTAACAATCAAAATTTTTGGGACGGAAAGCACGGAAACAGCGACTTCTTATACAAATTTGGCTGAGATTTATCTTGCCAAAAAGAAATATAATGAAGCGATTGAAAATTTGCAAAAATCACTGGCAATTTATCAGCAAAATCCCAAACCGAACGCTGACAAAATAGCAAGAAATCTGGAGAGATTAGGAATTTCTTTCACTTTAGACGGTAAGGGAAAACAAGGCGCGGAAGTATTAACAAAATCGGTAAATACCGCCGAAAACCTGTTTGGTCAAGACAGTCTGGAAATTCTACCTTATCTTGGAACTTTGTCGGATTTTTACATTTACACAAGAAAACCGGACGAAGCACAGCCGATTTTTGTTCGCCGTTATTTAATTTCATCGAAATATTTCAAACCTGACAGCGCGGAACTACAGAAAATCGAAGATGATTTCATCTGTTTTGCTTATCAAAATTTTCAGCCGAATGAAGTCAGCGAAAAACAAAACAAATTTAACGAAGCGATTCAAAAGGAAAAAAAAGATGTTCCTGAAGATAAAACGACAATAAACGGCGGGATTATAAACGGTAAGGCAAAATCTTTAATCGCGCCCGCATATCCGGCAAGCGCAAAAATGAGAAGAGCGCGTGGCGTAGTTCCGGTCAGAGTTACCATTGACGAGCAGGGAAAAGTTATCGAAGCAAAAGCCGTTTGCGGAGATGCGGAATTAGCAGCGGCGAGCGTAGAAGCGGCTGAAAAATCAAAATTTACGCCGACAATGCTTGGCGGACAACCCGTTAAAGTTACAGGAATAATAATTTATAATTTCACGTTTTAGCGCGATTCGGTCAGAACTTTTATTTTCTCCAAAAGAACCGAATCTTCAAATGGCTTCGTCAAATATTCGGAAACGCCCAAACCGAGAGCCTTTTGGCGATGTTTGTCGCCGGCGCGGGAGGTTATCATCACGACGGGAATTTTGAGCAGATTTTCCTGCCGTTTGATTGAAGCGAGGAGTTCGTAACCGTCCATTCGCGGCATTTCAACGTCGGTTAAAATCACGTCGGGCAGTTCGCTTTCGTCTTGTAAAATCTCCAAAGCCTCAAGTCCGTCTTTGGCGACAATCGCCGTCCAACCTGCTTTTTTTATAATATTGGATGTCAAATGCCGCACACTCGGACTGTCATCTACAATCATTACTCTTTGTTCTTTATCCTTTTTTACTTGTCCTTTGTTTTCTTGGATTTGCACTTCAGTTTTTTGATTGGAACTTTGGACTGCGGATTGAACTTCAAGTAAAGAATTATGAATTTCCGGCGGATTTTGGACATTGGACTTTGGATTTTGGACATTGGACTTTGGATTTTGGACTCGAGAGTTGAGCAGATAAATCAAGTCCAAAACCGGCACGACGCTGCCGTTTCCTAAAATTGTTGCGCCGAGCAGTTCCGTTAAATTTTGCAGAGGATTGCCCAGCGGTTTGACAACGATTTCTTCCGTTTTAATTATCGAATCAACAATCAAAGCGCACGGAGTTTCTAAAATATCAATCAACAATACCGGCACATTTCCAACAGCCGAACCATTTGCGGAGTTTGTCCTTAAAAGTTTATTGAGACGCAAAACTTTGTAACTTGTTTCGCCGAGCCGAATCGAATCTTTGGCTGTTTCGAGATGTTTGGCGGGTATTTCGCTGATGTGTTTGACGAGATTTAGCGGGAAAGCAAAGGTTTGATCGCCTGATTTAACGAGCAGAGCGCGGGTTACGGCTAAAGACATCGGCAGACGGAGCGTAAACGTCGTGCCTTTATGTCCTTCGGATGTCAAAGCAATTGTGCCGCCGTTTCTTTCAACGCCGGTTTTGATGATATTCATTCCGATGCCGCGACCCGAAACCTGACTCAGTTTTTCGGCTGTCGTTAATCCCGGCAAAAAGATCAGTGAAGATGCTTCTTCTTCGCTCATCGAATCGGCTTTTGCTCTGGTAATCAAATTTGTTTGGACGGCTTTTTCCTTTAATGCGGAAACGGAAATCCCGCGTCCGTCGTCTGAAATAACGACGATAATATGCGTTCCTTCGCTATAGACACGCAGAGAAATTCTGCCGCTTTCGGGTTTTCCGAGCAAACGGCGCGTTTCAGGTGTTTCGATGCCGTGCGCGACGGCGTTGCGAATCAAATGCAGCAACGGTTCGATTAACGAGTCGAGAATTTGCGTGTCAACTTCCAGATTTTCGCCTTCGATAAACAAATCGGCAGATTTTCCTTCTTCGTCGCAGGTTACACGCACCGTGCGATGCAGGCGGGCAGACAGCGAACCGAAATAAACCATCCGCAGACGCAAAAGTTTGTCCTGCATATCTTCGATCAGGCGGCGTTGACTGTCGAAAAGTATTTCGAAATTGCTTTTCAGATTGTCCAATTCGGCATTGATAGCGAAAGTATCGCCGGTTGTTTCAACCAATTCGCGGGTTGTCTGATGAAATTCGGTGTAGCGGTCAAACTCCAACACGTCAAAGTCGGAAGATGAATGCAGGGAAATCAAAGATGAAGTTGATCTGGAACTCGGAACTTGGAGCAGATTTGCTTCAAAATCAATTTCCAGTTTATTGGTCGAACTTTGCAGACGGCGGGTGCTGTTGTGAAGTTCGTTGATTTGTTGTTCGAGTTCCGATAAATTTTGTTCAAAAACGGAACGGCTGATGACCAAATCGCCGACAATTTTGACTAAATCATCGAGTTTTTCAAGCGAAACGCGGACAACCGAACGCTGTTGATTGTTGACGGTTTGCACTTGGTTTTCCACCGTTTCCTTGTTTTCAACCGGCGGAGAAACTTCAAAAGATAATTTTGTTTCCCGGACTTCGGAAATTTGCTCCGTCTGCTTTTTAAGTGAAGCCGTGGTTTTATCAAATTCGGCATAAATTCGGGCAATTTTTCCGTTTAGCTGTTCGGAATCATCTCCACTTGCCAACGCTTCAAAACAATCCGTCGAAGTTAAAAGCAGTTCAAAGATTTTATCGTCGCCGTCAATGTCGTTTTCAGCCAGAAAATCGAGCAAATCCTCAACCCGGTGCGCGACTGCGGAAAGTTTTTTCATGCCGATAATTCCCGCCGAACCTTTCAAAGTATGAGCGTTGCGGCGAATTTCCATCAAGGCTTCGCGGTCATTCGGGTTTTCAACTAAAGTTCCTAAATTAACGCTGATACTTCGTACCAAATCTTCGGCTTCAAGAGCGAAAATTTCCAGCATTTCTTCATCAATTTCAAATTCTTCTTCATCTTCCGTCGAAAAACTTTCTTGAAAAACTTCTTCTTCGGCAAAAACATCCTCATCAATTTCAAACTCTGCGGCTTCGGCAAAGACCTTTTTTTCCGGCTGATTAAACTCCAGTTGCCCGAACGATTCTTCAATAAAATCAACAATATTGTCGGTAAACTCATCCGCACTGAAGTGAAATTTTGTGACCAAGGCTTCAAATTCGGTGAGTTTATCGAGAAGTTGATGCGATTGTTTGTCGGTCATCGGTTGTTTCAAACTCGAAAAAACGGCAAGTTTGCCTTCGAGTTCGGCGCAGATTTTTGCAATCTCATCCAAACCGATAATCGCCGCCGCGTTTTTGAGCGAAACAACTTGTCGCAGCGCATTGTCCAATTCGCCGAAAGTATTGCCCTGTCGGGCGCAAACCAAAATTGCACCGCGAATCATCGGCAAATTATCTTCGGCTTGTTTGATAAATCCTTGTAAAATTTCTGAGTCCATATTCAAAGTTCAAGGTTAAAGGTTTAAGGTTCTAAATTTGGAATTTGGAATCCGGAATTTGGAATACTTCAACTCTTCCGGAAAGTTTATCTTCTGGGATTTTGAACGGCGCGACCGAGCCGCGCAGTTCGTCGGAAAGTTCGACGAGCATTTTTACCGAATCGGCGGCGCGTTTTGCGCCCGTTTCGACGAGTTCGGTAACTTTTGAAATGTTGGTCATTGCGTTTGAAATGTCTTCGGAACTATTCGCCTGTTGTTTGGCGGATTCGGAAATTGACTGCAAAAGTTCGGCAAGCCGCGTCGAAACCTGTTCGATTTCGACCAACGCTTGTCCGGCTTTGTCAGCCAAAGTCGAACCGACAACGACTTCGTGAATAGTTTCTTCCATCGAAGCGACGACATCCTTTGTTTCCGTCTGAATCGTTTGCGTCAGTGCGGAGATTTGCTGCGTCAAACGGTTCGAGCGTTCCGCAAGCCGTTCGACTTCTTCGGCGACGACGGCAAAACCGATGCCCGCTTCACCGGCGGCAGACGCTTGTAAAGATGCGTTTAATGCAAGAAGGCTCGTGCGGTCTGAAAGATCATCAATCAATTGAACAATTTGGCTGATTTCCTGTGAGCGTTCGCCGAGCTTTTTGATGCGTTTGGCGGTTTCCTGCACTTGTTTGCGAATCGAATTCATCGCGTTAATATTGTCCTGCACGGCTTGCGATCCGTAACGCGCATTGTTGAGCGAATCGTCCGCAACCTGCGCGGAAAGTGAAGCGTTATTTGAAACTTCCTGAATTTGCACCGCCATATTTGAAATCGCCGATGTGGTGCGCGAAATTTGCGAAGCCTGCGCTTCGCTGCCGCGGGCAAGCTGTTCGGTCGTGTCGTTAATCGCGTTGGCGGAACTGCTGACTTGAAACGTAACGTCTTTAACCTTTTTAATTAATGAGCGCAGTTCCTTTGTCATCGAATTAAACGCTTCGGCGATTTCGCCCGTCATCTCCGGCGAAACTTCCGCCTGAACCGTCAAATCTCCGGCGGCGACTTCGGAAACTTCGCGCAGAAGTTTGAGAATAGATTTTTGCAAAACGTCGCGTTCGTCCTGCGTTTGAACCAGCGAACGCAGTTTGTCAACCATATTCTGAAACGAAATTCCGATTACGTCTTCTTCCGAATGCAAAGGAACATTAACGGAAAAATCACCGTCGGCGAATTGATTAAAAAATTCCGCTTTTTCCCTTCGATACTCCGAAATTTTTTTAAGCGAAGCCGTTAATTCGCTTTCATAACCGCTTTCTTCATCGAATGATTTGCCGAGCGCGAGCTGATTGGCAATTTCAGCGGCTTCTTCAATCTCACGTTTGTATCTGTAATTGGAAAAATTCAACGCCGCCAACGCAAAGATACAAAAAACGACGGCAAAAAATATCGTTAAAACGCCCGCCAATTTATTTCCCGTCCAGCCGGAATATGAAGCAAACACCAAACCTGCGCCGAGAAGAAGCAAAACAACGGCGAAAAAAGAGGATATTTTTATCAGCAGATTCCAAAAAGAGTTTATTTGCATTTTTTATATTTTCTCCTCCAGTATTTCGATTGCCGGTTGAGATAATTTACCGACCATGATGTTTTCGACAGTCGAAACCGGCGATAATTTGAAATCGGCAACGAGGAGTTGAAGCGTCGCCATTGATGATGAAAGCTGTCCGAGTTTTGTTTCCGATTCCTTCAGATGCGTAACCGTGTCGGCGGTTTCGGAAATGGATTTGAGGAATGTTTGAAAGGCTTTTTCGGTTTCAGCGGATTGTTCGCCGGAATATGAAATGAGTTTTGTTTGAAGGTTCAAAAACTTTCTGACATATTTTTCGAGTTCGCCGATTGAATTCCCTGTTTCGACGGCAAATTTTGAAAGTCCGGTAATTTCGCCGACTATCGTCTGCAAGAAATGCTCGACTTCGCCGATTTCCGCTGAAATTGTTTTGTTAAACGACGAAATTTGTTTATTCGTATTTTCCGCCCGCGAAGCAAGCCGTTCGACTTCTTCGGCGATTACGGCAAAACCGTGTCCCTTGCTGCCGAGTTCGGCGGCTTGGATCGAAGCGTTGAGCGCAATCATATTTGTCCGATGCGCCAAATCTCCGATTGTTTTGGCAACTTTCCCGATTTCCCGTGAGCGTTCGCCGAGTCTTCCGACGCGCTTGACCGAATCCTGCGCCTGTTTGCGAAGTCCGCTGACGGCGTTCAGACTTTCCTGCGCCGAAAATGTGCCGTTTTGTGCTTTTTCGATAGATTCGTTGGCGGAAGCGGCGGAAACGACGAGTTCTTCGGAAATTTTTTGTACGTTATTCGGAATTTGTTTGAAAACGAGTGCGGCGCGGTTTAATTCTTGAATTTTTATTTCGTCCGACTGAATGATATTTTGCAGTGATTTTCTGGTTTCGTTCGCTGAATTCTGTGCGTGTTTGGCATTGCTTCTGATGTTTGAAATCAACTCTCTCAAATGATGAACAAGATATTTAATAGTTTCGGAAATTTCCTTAGTTTCAGCGTAATCGGATTTTATTTCAGCATCAAAATTTCCGTTTCTAATGTGTGAAATTTCCTCGGTAATTTGTCCGATTTGTGCTTCCAGTTTTTCCAAATTCTGTTTCGCCTGAATCGAATCGGAAACTTTGGCGAGCAGTTTTTGAAAAGAATTGCTCAACCGATCCGAGTTTTCAAGCGGAGTCAGCGCGACATCCAAATTTCCGTTCGCCACTTTATCCATCAAACCGACGAGATTTTGCACTTGCTGATTGTTGCGGTGCAAAGATTTCAAAAGTTCGTCGGTTTCAGTCGAACCGGAATTGCGCGGCAGGGAAGTAACCGAACCGCGCTCTAAACTTTTCGCCAGCAAGGAGACTTTTTCAATCGGACCGACGACTTCGTTCGACAACCACCAGCCGAAAACCATCACGCAAAAACCGAGAAACAAAAACGGTATAAAAACCGCGTAAAAAACCTCGCTCGTCAAAAAAGACACGAGCAGGTAAGAAACCAGTCCGAACGTGCAGACAAACAAAGCCAAACCGCTGGTTGCCAGCCAGATTTTACCTTTGAGCGAATTAAGCAGTGAATTTGCGGATTGTCGAGCCATAAATGTAACGCAGGCATCTTGCCTGCCGTCGTGAGTGCGTCCCGCGCTCACGTCTTTTCGTGTTTGGTTTTCACTCGGAAGCGGGAACGCATCCGATACGGCAGTCGGGACGACTGCGTTACGCGGTTTCTAAAGAAGCCACCAACTTTGCTGAATCTATCAGTTGTAGAGGATTCGATTGGTAAACGGCTGTGCCGAAAATATGAGGCGTTTTGTGGTTTTTTACTGTTTGAATCTCATTATTATTCAAAGTAACGAATTCACTCAGCTTATCCACCGAAAAAGCCGTCAAAGCATCGGAATTCGGTGAACGCACGACGACAAATTTCGCTTTCGGTGAGAAATTCGAGTTTTTGCCTAAAATCTTCCGCAAATCCGCTACGGAAATTATTTCGCCGCGCAGATTAGCAATTCCAGCCAGCCATTCGGGAGCATTCGGAAGCGGCGTAACGGCAAGCGGTTGAGTAACTTCCGCCACCTGTTTCGAGGAAATTGCGAAAAGTTCACTGTCCAAAATAAAGACAATGAACTTTTCGCCTGATTGCCGCACGGATTGTTTATCATCCGCCAAAGCATCGGGGAGAGAAGGTAAATTTAACGCCGATAAATCGAAAATCGGTTTCTTTTTAAGGTTTGCATCATCCATTTTTATTAAATGTTAAGTTGAGATAGATTTCGTGAGGTTAGGCGGCGGCAAAACGCACTTTCGTTTCTGTAACGACGACAAACTGTTCGGGTAACTTATCGGCATAATTTTCAAGCAGCCGTCGCAAAACTTCAATTTTGTTTGCCGCCCGTTCATCGCCAAGCCGCATAAAAATTACGCCGTGATGTTTCCGCCGTTCACGAAAAATCATTTCGCCGAAATCTTTGTCGTTAGTTATCAAAATCCGATTCTCGACAAAAGCCTTTGTCAAAACTTCGTTGTCCGTCATTCCGCGTGCTTCGTCAAAAACCGAAAAAATTTCGTGGTTTTCGCCGCCCAGCCATTCAGCGACTTTCGAGCCGGTGCATTCATCAACCAAAAAGCGCATCCGTTACACCGTTTCCATAACAAGCGGCATAAACTCCGTGCGGCTTAAGGATTCTCCGGCAAACAAAAAACAGGCTTGAATATCTTCCGGCGTGAGTCCGTTATATTCGTCCAAAATTTCCGAAACGGTCGTCCCGTGTGCTAAAAGATTTAGAACAAATTCGACGGTTAGGCGCGTCCCTCGAATGACAGGTTTACCAACCATAATTTTCGGGTTGAGCGTGATTCGTTCAAGTAAAAGTTGGTCATTCATAAGCATATTTTCGCACAATTTATGGAAATACACGAAGCCATCGAATTTTGGGTTTAACAGATAACATTTTTATTCCGACGCTTGCAGTTTTTCAGCTAACCACAAATTAACCAAAGTTTCGGGAACGACTCCGCGAACACGCGCTTCGGTTTCGAGTTCTTTGTAGATGTTCGGCTCAACCGTTACGCGCCTCCTTTGTTTAGCCCGCACTTCAAAATCAACCTCGTGAGTTTTGTCCCAATACTCATCCAAACTGTGCGTGTCCCAAAACTCGCCGATTTCTTCTAAGGTCTGCGACTCTGAAATGCCGCTCAGTTGTGTTTTTTTATTTTCGTTCATAACGCCTTCGTTCTTTTTTATCCATTAAAAGCTTGGTTTCCGAAACTTCGGCAATCGGTTCTTCAAGAATCGTAACTAACGCCCGACGATTTTCCGGCAAACTGACCTGCTGCAAAAACTGCACTTTTCCTTGTTTGTCAATAACGGCTTCGACAGTTTGAATCATAAATCTTAAATCCTCCGTCTAAATATTGCTTTTATTTAGAGTCTGTTTAAATTTTCCTTAAAATCGCTGAAAGCGATAAATTTAATAGCGTCGGGTAAAATGCAGCGAAGCGGAATGACACCCGACGTAAGTTAATAAAAACCATTCGCTCGCTGAAAGTGAGCAATTATGCTTGTTAATTCGACACTTTCAGCGTCGGAACATTTTTCTCAATTGCTGCGTCGGGTGTCGCAAAGCCTCTACCCGACGCTATTAAATTGGTCGCTTTCAGCGACGAAAGCGAGAAGTTTCTAAAATTTAAACAGACTCTTAAGAAAAGAGCAAGTCTTTTATAAACGCCGTCAAAGAACAAGTTTCAGAATGATTGATAAACGCCGAACGGTTGAGTATCTGACGTGGGCAAAAACCGATAACGCGCAACTCCGAGTTAAAGAGGCAAGATTTTAAAGAGAAGCTGTTTTTGCCTCACGTCCAATGATTTGTTGTGCTTTGCCTTCATCTTTAGGAATTCTACTTGGCGAATCGAACTTTGGTAACTTGAACGGTAACTTTTTTAGACCAATCGCTCGGTGCGTCATCTGCTTTGTAACCAAACTTGCGACTGTATTTGGACTTCAACGCACTGTAGTCCGACGTTCCAAAACTCCGTGCGGAAGCATTTACCGGAGAATAAGACTTCTCTGAAACAGGATTGCCTTGCTCGTCCAGAAAGTAGATTGTAATTTCAACTTCGTCCAGAGTTTTGTTACTGTTGTTTTTCACCTCTGCATATACTCCGGGTTCATCCAAAATCGTCTGCCCAACTTCCACGTTGCTGACGGCAACATTGCTGATATAAGCGGCTTCTTCAGGACTTGAAGACGACTCTTCTGAAGAAGTGCTGGAAGATATGCGTTGATTTGGCATTTTCGAGTTGGCGTTGGAAAGAGCGTTCGGCGTTGAAGGCGCGACTAAAAAACTGTAAGCAATTAAACCAAACCAAACAACGCCAATAACGCCCAATATGGAATATAAAACCGAATCGTTAATTTTTGAAGTCGCGCCGGAAACTCCGCCAAAGGAAAGCATTTCATCCGCTTGCGCTGTTTCAATTTCTGATGCTGTTTCTTTCAGCACAGCCGCCGCTATCACAAGAGCCGCGCCAACAATTAAAACTGCCCAACCCCATTGAATTTGAACTGTGTTTAACATTGCTTCGCCCAAACCACCAAAAGGATTATTCGCCATACTGCCTTTCATTTGTGATTTCATTTGCGACATACGAACCTGAAAGTTTATGAACGTAAAAGCTAAAATCGCCAGCGAACCTTCACCCGTAAATAAAAGAAATTTGTATCTTTTGGTTAGAGTCAAGAAAACTGAAAAGGCGGCAAGCACCAAAATAATTACTCCGTCGCCTGTGCCATTTTGAAAGTAATTCATACTGCCGACGATTGGCAGGCTGATGATTGGCGTGAAAACACCAATAAATAATATGAGCGAACCGATTAAGCCAAGAATTTGACGCAAGGGCATATTTTATTCTCCTATTAAGTTTTAAATTTGAAAATTCTTTTTACCGTTACCACAAGAAAGAAGCACAACTTTGATTTATACTAACTTATATCAAACTTTTACGGATTTATTGTTTATTTCAAACAATGTATGTTTCGACGGTTTTCATTAGTGTTTCCGGTCCGAAAGGTTTGGTGATGTAGCCGGTTGTTCCCGCCATTCGTCCGCGTACTTTGTCGAAGAAGCCGTCTTTGCCGGAGATCATTACGACCGGAACGTCTTTGGTGGCTTCGTTGTTGCGGATCAGTTTGCAGACTTGATAACCGTCCATTCGCGGCATATTTATATCGAGCAGAATCAAATCCGGCACGATTTCGTTGATTTTTTCCAACGCTTCGATGCCGTCTATCGCGCAGACGACTTCGTGTCCGCTTTTCGATAATTTGGCGGAAATCAGTTTGCGAACCGTCGCGCTGTCGTCAACTACCAGAATTTTTCTGTTTTTCGGCATCGAACTGTGAATATTTTCCTGTTCTTCGATTTCCGCCAGCCGAATCGCCAGCGCGTTGACCTGCGAACTTAAAACGACATTATTCGGATTGAGTTTGAGAGCGTCCTGCAAATAAGCCAGACCGAGCCGCAGATGTTTGAGATTGATGTGTCCGATGCCGAGCATTTTGAGTTCTTCCGCGTCGAGTTCGTATTGTTCGCCCGCCGCTTCCATTTCTTCGAGTGCGTATTGAAGCGTATGTTTATCCGCACCTTGGTGCGCCAGAAGCATTTCCATATCCGAAAGCGTCAACATCGTATGACACGAATTACAGACAAATTCCTGCTGTTCGCTTTTCGCTTTGCAATAAGGACAAGTAACCAAGTCTGTAACGCAGTCGTCCCGACTGCTGTCGTGAGTGCGTCCCGCGCTCACGTCCTCAAACGCGCTCACGTCTTCCTCTCGGAAGCGGGACGCATCCGATACGGCAGTCGGGACGACTGCGTTACGTTCGGCTTCTTCAAGTGGTTGTGAATAATCGGTTTGGGTAGTGGCGACCGGGGCAAAAATCTCTTCTTCGGTTTCAAAATACGAAACAGAATTATTTTCCGCCAACGAAACGGTTATTTCTTCATCAATTGAATCATAAGAATAATTCGGAAATTCTTTTGAAACTTCAAAAACTTCCTGATTTTCAAGTTCGTCATTTTCCGCCTTTAACTCCGTCGGAGTTTCGGCAGTTTCTTCGATTTGATGTTCAAACAAATCTATCTCGCCGTCGTCTTCCGCCGAATTGTAATACATTTCAATTCGAGGTTCGCCGTTTGCTTCCGGTTGATTTACAAAATAATTCTCAATGTTTTCTTCAAATTTAAATTCTTCAAATCCGGTTTCTTTACCTTCAAAGTATTCATCTTCGACAGCTAAATCCGTCGGGAAATCCGGCTTTTGAGTATAAAGTTCAATCGGCTCGACTTTTTCTGAAACTTCGCTGTGCTGCAAGCTCTCCGGCATTTCAACCGCAGAACTCACATCATAAACTTCTTTCTTATTTTCATCGGCAGCAACAGAAAATTGCTCTTGCGGCATCCCGACTGTTTCGGCTTTCGCCATAATTTCCAACAACGCCGTCCAATTGACATTTGCCAACGGACTTTCGGTGTTTATTTCCAGAATTTTTTCGTAACAGGCGATTTTTTCGTCGAACGATTCCGCCAGAAAAGACTTTAAAACCCAAGCATCTTCGAGTCCGGGCGCATCTTCCAAAACTTTTTTGAGCGTTTCCTTTGCTTCTGCGCGTTTGTTTGAAACGGCTTCGGTAACGGCTTTGACAAAAAGCGATTCGACATTTTGATTTTTGACGGATTTGAGCATCAAAAGCGCGTTTTCATTTTCGGGGTTGAGATTCAAAACTTTTCGCAGATAGACATTTTTCTCTTCTGCGGAATCGGAAACAGAAGCCAGCCACAACCACGCAGTTTCGTTTTGCTCGTCGTGAGCGACGGCTTGCAGGAAGTTTTGACGGGCAAATGCTTTTTGACTTTTTTTAGACGCTTCGATGCCGCGCTGCAAAAAGTCTTTGGCAAGCAGCGTTTGCGTGGATTTTACCCAATCAGCGGCGCGTTCGTTGTGCGGATTTGTAGTCAACACACTATTTAAATAACCCAATAATTCTTCGGGATATTCGCTGATTGATGCCAGCCACATCAAGGCGACTTCGTTGTTGGGAGCAGCTTCCGTAACGCTCAAAAGCAAATGTTTGGCTTCTGCGCGATTGCCTTCTTTGGCGGCTTTGATGCCTTTTTGAAGTAACGGCGTTAATGAAGCGGCATCGTTTTCAAAAGCTGTATTGTTGGTAAAATCGTTGTCAATGAAGGGAAATGCGGACGGATTAGTTTCTAGTTGTAATTTCATAAGTTTGCAAATTATTTGAAGTTTTGGGTATCGGAAAAGAGAAAGACGCGAATACAAAACGCCTAACCTAAAACAACTCGGTTCACAGCAAGCTAAATGCCAATCCTCGAAATTTTTGCAGATTCTTTGTAAGGTCTTATTTTAGAAGAGGTAACACGAATATTGTTTTAAGCGCAAAGTGATTTAAGCAAACTAAAATTGATGAAGTGACAAAAATCGGAAGATTTTATTGACAAAAAATGGTAATTTTATGAGTGTTTTAAAAGGTCGTTTAATCAACCAACGGAGTAGAAATTGCAGTTTTAAAATAATTAGCAATGACATTTTTAAACTCGATCGCAAATTTTGATGTAATCGTCATCGGCGGCGGCGCGGCGGGAATTTCAGCCGCGCTGTGGTGCGACGAATTGGGTTTGAAAACTCTGCTTTTGGAAAAAGATAACGAACTCGGCGGACAGCTTTTACGCACTTACAACCCAATTGAAAATCATCTTGGCACACGGACTAAAAACGGGCGCGAGATGCGTGATATTTTTGTCAGGCAGATCGAAAATCGTGATTTTTCAAAAAAAATATCGAGCGCGGTTACGGAAATTGATTTGGAAAGTAAAACAATTTTGCTCAATGACGAGCAGAACCTCCGCGCCAAAGCAATAATTATCGCCACCGGCGTAAAGCGTAGAAAATTAAATGCCGAAGGCGAAAAAAGATTTCAAAACAAAGGAATTATCGAATCGGGCAAGCGCGACCAAAATTTAATCAAAAACAAAAACGCGGCGGTTATCGGCGGCGGCGACGCGGCTTTTGAAAACGCTTTAATTTTGGCGGAAACGGCTTCAAAAGTTACGCTTGTTCATCGCGGCGAAGATTTCCGCGCCCGTTCAGAATTTGTCGAACAGGCGCAAAGCATTTCCAAAATCGAAATTCTGACAAATTCGTTTGTCAAAAAAATTATCGGCAAAGAACAAGTCGAAGCGATAGAACTTCAAAACTTACAAACAAACGAAACGCTCATTTTATCTGTCGAAGCGGTTTTAATCCGCATCGGAGTCGAGCCGAATACGGCGATTTTTCGCGGACAAATCGAACTGGACGAAAACGGTTATATCAAAATCAATCAAAACTGCGAAACAAATTTACAAAACATTTTCGCCGTCGGCGATGTCGCCACTCCGCTATCGCCGACAATCAGCAGTGCCGTCGGAACGGGCGCAACCGCCGCAAAAGTTATCGCAGCTTTATTAAATCCGTAATTTAAGCTACGCTCGATTATTTTTTCCGAAATTTTGTATTTTATCCGAAATTATTCATTTTCCTTATTTTTATAAAAACCGGAATTTATAACTTAAGCCTTTGTTTTTCGGTGCTTTTTGTATTGCTTGCGTAGTGGAACGCAAAATGCGTGTAAAATATTACCATTCTTTAATCGCAATTTTTCAAATTAAGAATTTACCGATTTTTCGACTTTCTTTGTCCTGATTGTCAGGATATTAAGTCAAAAAAATCAAACTAAACTATCGTCAGTTGTTAAAACTTCAAGTCGAAAATCTCGATTCGAGTGTTAACAAATTTTTTTAACCATAAAGATAAAAAGGAGGAACTATGAATTTTAATAATTTAAAGCCGAAGGCTTACACAGCTTTATTTGCAATGTTGGTTTCCGTTTTTTTAGTCGGAAACATCAGCGCACAATCAGGCACAACCGGAGTAAAAGGCGCGGTTAAAGACCAACAAGGCGCGGCTATTCCGGGCGCAACCGTCAAATTGACCAATCCTAATAAGGGCTTTAGCCGCACCGTAACCACAACCGATGAAGGAATTTACACCTTTCCGGGAATTGCGCCGGGAACTTATCAAATCGAAGTTACGGCGAATGGTTTCAAAAAAACACTCGTCAGAGATATTCAGGCATTAGTTGACAATCCGATTGAAGTAAATGTTTCGCTTCAACTCGGAGATGTTTCTGTAACGGTTGACGTTACTTCCGGCGACATCGAATCAATTGTCAACACGCAGGATGCAAGTTTGGGCAACAACTTTGTGCCGCAGCAAATTACGCAGCTTCCGACGGATTTGAGAAATGTTGCCGATTTGTTGACTTTACAACCGGGCGTTACACGCGAAGGCTATGTGTCCGGCGCAAGAAGCGATCAGTCTAATGTTACTCTTGACGGAGTTGATATTAACGACCAGCAAACCGGAGGACGCGACAGCCAGTTTTCAACTTCGCAGGGAACCGTTTTAAGACTGACCACCGAAGCGGTTGAAGAATTTCGCATTACGACGACTAATCCGAACGCCAATCAGGGACGTTCTTCAGGAGCGCAGATTTCGCTGGTTTCCAAAAGCGGAACTAACAGTTTTCACGGCGCGGGTTTTTATTTTTATCGTCCGACGGCTTTTTCCGCCAATAATTTCTTTAACAATCTGTCGGGTGTCGAACGTCCGAGTTTAGCCCGCGATGTTTTCGGCGGCGCAATCGGCGGTCCGATTAAAAAAGATAAATTGTTTTTCTTTTATTCGTATGAAGGACAAAGGGAAACCAAAGCCGAATCGGTTGTCCGAACCGTTCCACTGGCGAGTTTGGGACGCGGCGAATTGAGGTTTAACGGAACAGGTCCAAACGGACAAACCGGATTGTTGACCTTAAACGCCGCCGCCTTAAATAACATTTATCCCGGCGTAGGAATCAATCCGGCGGCAATCGCCGTTTTTGCCTCTGCCGCAAGTCGTTATCCGGCAAATGATACGAGCGTCGGAGATGGAATCAATACAGGCGGATTTCGCTTTAACGCGCCGACAACGGTTGCCCAAAATACACATATTGCCCGCTTTGATTTCAATATCAACGATCACCAAACTTTGTTCCTGCGCGGCAATTATCAACACGATCTCAGTAATTTGACTTCTTATTTTCCCGATACTCCGTCAAGAGCGTTATGGGAACATCCTTACGGATTCGTCGTCGGTCATAACTGGACGATCAGCAACAATAAGGTCAATAATTTCCGGTATGGTTTAACCCGCCAAGCGTTCAGCCAGCAGGGAGATTCAAGCGATAACGCGATTAGTTTTCGCTTTATTTATCAACCTTCGTTTTTTGCCAGAACATTGAGCCGCGTTACGCCGGTTCAAAATATCACGGATGATTTCACTGTGATTAAAGGCAATCACACAATTCAATTTGGCGGAAATGTCCGAATTATTCGCAACAGCCGCACAGATTTAGGCAACGCTTTTGACTCGGCGGTAACGAATCCTTCGTTTTATGATTTATCGGGAGCAGTCGTGGACGATGCCATTACTGCTGCCGGATATACTATTAATGGCGGAGACATTTCCGTCGTGCAGGCTGCGGCGACGGCTTTAATCGGACGGTTTTCGCAATACAGCGGAAACTTTACTTTCGATCTCGACGGCAGTGTTTTACCGACGGGAACTCCGACGGTCAGAACTTTTGCAACGGAAGAATATGACGTTTATGGACAGGATATTTGGAAACTGCATCGCAATCTGACATTAACATTAGGTTTGCGCTACAGTTTGAGCCGTCCGGTTTATGAAAAGCAGGGTTTTCAAGTTGTGCCTGATCAAAAGTTGGGAGATGTTTTTGATCGCCGCGTCGCAAGTGCGGCGGCAGGTCGCCCGGATAATGAAATCATCAATTTCCAATTAGGCGGACCGGCGAATAATGCTCCGGGTTTTTACAGTATGGACTGGAATAATTTTCAGCCCAGCGTTGCGGCGGCGTGGTCGCCGAACTTTGAAAGCGGATTTTTGAAAACTCTTTTCGGCAGCAATAATCAATCAACTATTCGCGGCGGATTTAGAATTGTCAATGACCATTTCGGCGAACAACTTGCCGTTTCGTTCGATGCGCTGTCAACCATCGGTTTCACATCCGCATCCACAATTTCCGCCAATACTTACGATGTTTCGGGCAATCCGGCACCGCGTTTTACGGGTTTCGGGCAGGATGTTCGCGCACTGCCGGGAATTCCCGCGCCGACTCAGCGTTTTATGACTCCGGCGGATGAAAGCGAGCGTATTGAAACTTCGCTCGATGCGACGATTACGACACCGACGCATTACACATGGAATGTTTCATATGGTCGGCAGCTTCCGAAGGGAATATATTTTGAAGCGTCATACATTGGTCGTATCGCCCGCAACTTGCTGGCAACGCGCGATGTGCTGGCTCTCAATAACATTGTTGATCCGGCATCAGGAATGGATTGGTACACAGCGGCAGGAATGCTGCACGATTTACGCGCGGCAAATACGCCGATTGATCAAGTTCCGGTAATTCCGTATTTCCAAAATTTGTTCCCGAATTATACAACCGGAACTCTTAATTCAACCCAGCGAATTTATCGTTTGGTTGCCAGAGATTGTGCCAATAATGCTCCGCGTGATCCGGTTACCGGAAGGTGTCCGGCGGGCGTTGTTGATATTGGCGGTCGTGATATTCTTGACTGGACATATATTCAGTCAATTATTGATGACCGGGGCATTTATCCGAATATGTTCTTCCATCCGCAATATGCCGCTTTTTCAGCATTTAGCTCGGTGGGACATTCTAATTATAACGGTGCTGTATTTTCTTTACGGCAAAGACTCGGAAAAACATTGTCATATGATATAAATTACACATTTTCAAAATCATTCGACAACGCTTCGGGTTTGCAGACGGGCGGTTCTTACGGTTCGCAGTTTATTTTAAATCCGCTGCGACCTGATGATAATTATGCAGTTTCTGATTTCGATGCACGGCACGTTCTCAACGCGAATTTCATTTTCGATGCTCCGTTCGGCAGAGGTCGCGCTTATTTCAGCAATTTGAATAAAGTTGCCGATGTTTTCCTTGGCGGTTGGCAATTGACGGGCGTTTTTCGCGCTAATTCGGGATTGCCGCTTTCATCGCCTTTTGATCAATCGCAATGGGCGACAAACTGGAATGCCCAATCAAACGGAACGCAGATTGCGCCGGTTGCGGTCGGTTTGGTGCGCTCGACGCAAAATTTATTTGCCGATCCCGAAGCCGCTTTTCACGCTTTCCGCAATGCGCGTCCGGGCGAAACAGGTCAGCGAAATAATTTTCGTCTGCCCGGTTATTCCAATCTGGATTTAGGTCTTTCCAAATCGTTCAAGATGCCGTATGGCGAAAATCATAAACTTCAAGTTCGCTGGGAAGTATTCAACGTGATGAATTTCCAGTATTTGACGGATGGCGGTCAAACCCGCACGACTTTCGGTTTGCCGCAAGACCCCGATCTTGGCACGGCACCTTCCACCTTCGGTAAAATCTTTACCGACATTCAAGGTTCGCCGCGTTCAATGCAATTCGGATTGCGATATTCATTCTAAATCAATTGATTTAGGGATTTGAATTCAGGTTGGAGCGCAATTGTAAGGCGAAAGGCGGAAGGATAAAGGCGAAAGGTGAAGAGAAAGTTTTTACTTTATCCCTTATCCTTCCGCCTTTCGCCTTTAATTATCGTGCGCCGAACGAATCGTTGCCCGTAATATCAAGCAAATGGCGCGTGTCGTTGAGAGCGAGAACGCGGATGTTGTGCCGACTGCGAATCTCAAAACGATTGATGCCGCAATTGGAAGTTACGAGCCACGGCGTTGTTTTTGTTTTGCGGTTTATCGCGCCCATTAAATAAAGCGTTAGATAACAAATCGCGCCGGTGTGTGAAAAAATTGCGATTTTTTCGCCCTGATTATTGCGAATGACTTCGTGCAGAGCTTTGGTGGCGCGTTTGAGCAGTTGGCGATAGCTTTCGCCTTCGGTGATGACGTGGTGAATATTGCGGTTAATCAGCGCGTAATAATCTTTCGGAAATTCCGCTTTTGATTCGTCAAAGGTTTTTCCTTCCAGAACGCCGACTTTTCGCTCACGAAACGCGGATTTTTTGTTAATCGGCAAATTAAGAAGTTCGGCAAGCGGTTTGGCGGTTTGGACGGCGCGATGCAAATCGCTCGAATAAATTACGTTAATTCTTTCTTTGGCAAGCCTTTCGGCAGTAATTTTTGCCTGTTCAATTCCAAGCGCGGAAAGCGGCGTGGGCGAATGTCCGCCAAAACGTCCTTCGGCGTTTCCGGCAGATTGTCCGTGTCTGACGAGATAAAGTCTTGTAACAGGCATTTTTATTTTTCCTGCCCGGCTATTTCAATCAACATTTCGCTCACCGCTTTTTTTAATTCCGGCAAGCGATTTTGCACAACATCCCAAACCACTTCCAAATCAACTTTAAAATAACGATGAACGACAATATCACGGAAACGTGCGACCTTTTTCCATTCAATTTCAGGTTTAGTTTGCAGGGTATAGTCAGAGATATTCTTTACGGCTTCGCCGATGATTTCGAGATTTCGCACTACCGCGTCAATGGTTTTTTTATCGTCGGAAAATTGGCGGAAAGACATTCCGCTTATGTATTCTTTGGCATTTTCGCAGCATTCAACGATGTCTTGCAAATAAAGTTTAGAAGTTCTGGACATAAATCGTTTCCGACAAAATATTATCTTTGATGACAGGTTTAATAGCGTCTTTCATCACCAAATCAACTTTGCGCTCAAACAAATCTTCGAGAAAGAACAGAAGTCCCATATAAGAATCGAATGTTTTATTTTCCAATTCGACAAGAACGTCAACGTCGCTCTTTTCAGTTTGTTCGCCACGCGCCACCGAACCGAAAACACCGATTTCCTTCACGCCGAAACTCTTGATACGTTCGCGGTTTTTTTCGAGCAGATTTAAAATTTCCCGTCGCGTTTTCATTCGTTTTTCAACCGGAAACCTTCTTAAAGGATGAAGGCGAAAGGATAAAGGATAAAGGATAAAAATTGTCTTACTTTCGCCTTTATCCTTTCGCCTTACATCCTTTAAAAGCTACGCCGCTACCATTTCCGCTTTTAATTTCTCAGTTTGATAATGTGTCGTTAAGGCTTCGATAAATTCATCGAGTGCGCCTTCCATTACTAATTCCAATTGGTAACTTGTCAGATTGATGCGGTGATCGGAAACGCGGTTTTCCTTGAAATTATAAGTGCGGATTTTCTCCGAACGATCTCCGCTGCCAACTTGCGATTTTCTTTCCGAAGCAAGCGCGTCGTGTTGTTTTTGTTCTTCGATTTCCTGCAATCGCGCCCGCAAAACGCGCATCGCTTTTTCGCGGTTTTTAATTTGCGATTTTTCGTCCTGCATCGAAACGACCACGCCCGTCGGAATATGCGTCAAACGCACGGCTGAATAAGTCGTATTAACCGATTGTCCGCCCGGACCTGATGAACAAAAAGTATCAATCCGCAAATCATTTTGGTCAATCTGCACATCAACTTCTTCGGCTTCGGGCAAAACGGCGACCGTAATGGCAGAAGTGTGAATGCGCCCCGAAGTTTCCGTCTGCGGAACGCGCTGAACGCGGTGAACGCCCGATTCGTAGCGCATTTTGGAATAAACTTTATCGCCTTCGATCATCGCAAACGCTTCCTTCAAACCGCCAACGCCGGTGTCCGAAGCGTCCATAATTTCCATTTTCCAGCCTTGTCTTTCGGCATAACGCGCATACATTCGCAGAATCTCGGCGGCAAAGAGCGTCGCTTCATCGCCGCCCGTTCCGGCGCGAATTTCCAAAATTACATTCTTTTCATCATTCGGGTCTTTTGGAATCAGCAAAAACTTCAACTGTTCATTGGCTTTTTCGAGATTTTCTTCGAGTTCGGCAACTTCCAGTTCGGCGAGTTCACGCATTTCTTCATCGTTGGAATTTTCGAGAATTTCATTCGCGCCCTTGAGTTCTTCCGTCATTCGTTTGACTTCACGATATTCGGCGACAATTTCGCCCAACGCGCTGTGTTGCTTCATCAACTTTGTATAAGCGGCAATGTCCGAGGTTACATCCGGCTGAGAAATCTGAGCAGTGATTTCTTCGTAATTTTTTTCAATTTGGGCAAGTTTTTCTAACATTTAATATTCTTTTATCTCCGACAAATTTCCAAATTTGCTAAAAAATTAAACAACGACTTCCAATTCTCTATCTATTGCCGGGACTTCTTCCATATCTATCGGCTCGAATTTCAGCGATTCCTTCAATGCTTTGATGGCAACTTCCAATTGTGAATCGTCCGGCTCCTGGGTTGTAATATTTTGCAGCCAAAGACCGGGAAGCGTCATAAATTTGAAAACCGCGCTCGATTCTTTTTTCGCGGCGTAACGAATAATTTCATAAGAGAGTCCGGCGACGAGCGGCATTAAAACTATTCGCACGACTAAATTAAGCCACATCGCGTCAAATTTCACGACTGAAAATAAAACAATTGCGACGAGCATTACGACCATTAAAAACGACGTTCCGCAACGCGGATGCTGACGTTTTTGGACGGTAGCGTTTTCCGGCGTTAAATCCAAACCTTTTTCCCAAGTGAAAACCGTTTTGTGTTCCGCGCCGTGAAATTCAAAAACGCGCCGAATATCCTTTAAGTATGACATCGTGAAAATCATTATGACGAAAAACACCATTCTGATTAGTCCGTCAATTAGATTAAAAGCAATCCAAGAATCAGGTTTGATTTCCCAAATATACGCTTTGAATGTTTGCCAATAAGTTAAATTTGCGACAACTTCCGGCGCAGTCGCCCAGCCGAGCGCGATAAATAAAATGTTCGTCAAAATCAGCGGCGCGACGATAAAAAGCAGAACATTGAAAAACAAAGCGAAAACAATCGAACCAACCGCGCCTGCCGCTTGTGCGGGTTTTTTCGTTTTTGGTTTTTCCGGCATCGTTAATTTCGCAGGCGATTTCGTGAAATTTTCATCGGTTGTGCCGTCGGCTAAAACCATTTCTTCTTCTAATCCGAACGCTTTTTCCTTCGCTTCTTCGACTTCCATATCGTCGTGCGCGACGCTTGCCGAAAAGTTCAAAGCCTTGATGCCCAAAGCCATTGATTGAATCAGCGTTGCGCCGCCGCGCAAAACCGGAATGTCGAGCCATTTGTGTTTGTCGCTCCACTTCGGCAGACTTTCCGCCGTATGCACAATCGAACCGTCTTTTTTGCGAACCGCAATCGCATACGCGCTCGGCGTTCGCATCATCACGCCTTCCATTACGGCTTGACCGCCGACAATCAAATCTTTTTGAAGACTCATTACGAGATTCAAAAATGTAATTTTTCGCTGACTGTTTTTCTTTTTCATAATTTTTATGATTACACCTCTTTATTTAAAGATGCCTAATCAATCAAGAATCGAAAATAAAAATAACGCCGATTTTTCCTTGAAAAAATTCGTTCAGCGGCATTTTACACCAAGAGCGAACCGCGCTGGAAAAGCATCGGCGTTATTTTTTTATTTGCTAGTGTCTGTTTGAAAATAAATTCACAATAAATTTATTATTCGGCTTCGGCATCGGCAGTAGCGGTTGCCGCCGCGCTGCTTCGGGCATAACGCTTGTTGAAGCGGTCAACGCGACCGGCAGTATCAACAAGTTTTTGTTTGCCGGTAAAAAACGGATGACACTCGGAACAGATTTCGATATTCAAATCTTCGCCCGTCGAGCGTGTTTGGAAACTGTTCCCGCAAGCGCAGGTAACTGTAATGTCTTCGTAATTCGGATGTATTTCAGGTTTCATTGTTTTAATGGTCTCCTATATTCTAAATTGCGCTTCTCGGCGCAAACTGTAATAATAAGCGTCTATCAGATGAAACGTCAAGCCGTAAGGTTTGCCGTCGAGTTTTGCATACCGGCAAACTCTCTAAAAATTCGTTTTTCAATTTCAGTTTTCAGTTTTCAGCTATTATGTTATTCTTAAACGGAAGCAAAAATTTATAACGAAAGATTTTTAGAAATTATATTTATTTCGTCGTTTCTTCCACACAGAAAATCTTTTTTTCATACCAAAATATTTAGGAGTTTATAAAAATTATGACAACAAAAGATGTAAATACAATGCAAATTGCGCCTAAAGTGTGGCGCAACGGTGAGTTTATCGAATGGAAGGATGCCCGCGTTCACGTTATGTCGCACGCACTGCATTACGGTTCGAGCGTTTTTGAAGGCATCCGCGCTTACAAAACTGAACGCGGCACGGCGGTTTTTCGGCTGACCGAGCATATCCAGCGTCTTTTGAATTCGGCAAAAGTTTATCGAATGGAAGTTCCCAAAACCCGCGATGAATTTTGTCAGGCGGCGGTTGAACTCGTGCGCGACGGCGGAATGGATGAATGTTATATTCGCCCGATTATTTTTCGCGGTTTGAATGAAGAAAAACCGGCATTCGGCGTAAATCCGTTTCCGAATCCGATTGAATGCTATATTGCGGCGTGGGATTGGGGCAAATATCTCGGCGATGAAGCACTCGAAAAAGGTGTCGAAGTCTGCGTTTCGAGTTGGACGCGCACTCCTTCGAATTCACTTCCGGCAGTCGCCAAAGCGGGCGCGAATTATATGAATTCGCAGCTTATCAAAATGGAAGCGATTCTCAACGGATTCAGCGAAGGCATCGCGCTCGATGATCGCGGTTATATTTCGGAAGGTTCGGGCGAAAATCTGTTTTTGGTCAATAACGGCAAACTTCTCACACCGCCGCTCGGAGCTTCGATTTTACCGGGAATTACGCGCGATTCAGTCATCAAAATTGCCGGGGAACTCGGCATCGAAGTCGAAGAAACAAACATTCAACGCGCCGCTTTATATTTGGCTGACGAACTGTTTTTCACCGGCACAGCCGCCGAAATCACGCCGATCAGCAAAGTTGACCGCATCACGGTCGGCAGCGGAATGCGCGGCGAAATAACGAAAAAGCTACAGGACGAATTTTTTGCAATAATTCACGGCGAACGTCCTGCGCCGGATAATGCGTCGTGGCTGACTTATGTTAATGAATCGGCTGAAAATAAAACAGCGTCAGCGTCAATGAACGATAAATAGAAAGTTTGACAACCGAACAAATTAAAGCAAAACTCGCATCATATTTACAATGACGCGGGTTTTCTTTTTCCGATGAAATATAAAAACTTCTTACTTGAAATAGCGGTTTTCATTTGCGGCGCGTTGGTGATGATTTACGAAATCATCGGTTCGCGTCTGCTTTCGCCGTATCTCGGCGCGTCAACTTACGTCTGGACAAGTCTGATCGGCGTAATTCTCGCGGCGTTGAGTTTGGGTTATTGGCTCGGCGGCAGATTGGCGGACAAAAAACCGGATATTAAAATTCTCGCATTTGTCATATTTCTCGCCGGCGGCACGGTTTCGCTGACGATTTTGCTCAAAGATTTAATTCTCGTTTTTATTGCCGCAAGTTCTCTTATTTTAGAGATAAAATCATTGTTCGCCGCTATTTTATTATTCGCTCCGGCAAGCGTTTTATTAGGTTTCGTTACGCCTTACGCCGTCAAATTAAAAATGTCGTCGCTCGCCGACACCGGAAAAACCGTCGGCAGACTTTATGCGCTTTCCACCGTCGGCAGTATTTTAGGAACATTTTCAGCCGGATTTTTTTTGATTCCGTTCGTCGGCAGCGAAAAAACTCTTTATTTAATCGGCGCAAGTCTTATCGGTTTATCAATTCTGCTCGTGCCGTTTGCTATTAAGCCGTTTAATTTAATGATTCTGATTCTGTTCGTCTTCGGCATCGGCGTTAATGAATTCCGCAGTTATTATCTTTTCAAAACCAGCGAATTGCACGACATTGATACCGAATACAGCCGAGTCCAAATCTTCCGAACAAAAGACAACAACGGCAAAACAATTCGCGCAATGGCGATTGATCCGTATTTTATTCAATCGGCAATTTTCCCCGACAGCGACGAACTCGTTTATGATTACGCCCGATATTATCATCTGATTCGCCATTTCAAACCCGATTTCCAAAACACACTGATGATCGGCGGCGCGGGTTATACATTTCCGAAGGATTATTTGAAAAAATATCCGAGCGCAAAAATGGATGTCGTCGAAATTGATCCACAGATGACGGAAATCGCCAAAAAATACTTTCGTCTGGAAGAAAGTCCGCGTCTAAACATCATTCATCAAGACGGCAGAGTTTTCCTCAATCAAGCCGAATCAAACAAATACGACGCAGTTTTGATGGACGCATTCGGTTCGCTTTTTTCCGTTCCGTTTCAACTGACAACTATCGAAGCCGTCGAGCAAATAAACCGAATTCTAAAAGACGACGGCATCGTAATTTTCAATCTCGGCGGCGCAATTAACGGCGATGCAAGCAAGTTTTTGCAAGCCGAATACAAAACCTACGCGCAAATTTTCCCGCAGGTTTATCTGTTCAAAGTCAACGCCGATTACACCGACGAACAATTGCAAAATCTGATAATCGTCGCCTCCAAATCAAAAAATTCCGCTTCATTTGAAAGCAATAATGCGGAAATTTCCAATCTTTTAGAACATCTTTATAAAGAAAGTCCGGCGGCAAGTGAAAACATTTTGACCGACGATCTTGCGCCCGTCGAACATTATAATTCCTTTGCTCAAAGCATTTACAAGAAGAAAAACAAGGTCGGAAGCGGGAAACAATCACAATGAAAGAGGTAAAATGATATGAAATATGACGACTATAAAGATTTACTAAAAGTTGCGGAAGAAAACAAATTTCAAGTTACTTCGACAACCGGCGACACTCATAATGTCGGATCGAAACATTATTTGGGTTTGGCGATTGATGTTAGAACAAAGGATAAAACAGCTAAACAAGTTGAAGATTTTATTAAGTTATTGCGAAACGAAGGTTTAATCGTTCGTGATGAAAGAGTTCGTCCGCCGGGACAGAAGATTTGGAACGGTTCGCATTTGCATATCGAAATTCCGAGCAGCAAGAAATCCGCAATCGTTAGAGAAACTATTTTAAATGTCGGAAATAAAGGCGAAGCGGTTAAAACTCTGCAAAACCGCTTGGTTAAATTAGGTTTTTTGAATCCGCAGGATGTTGACGGTGATTTCGGGTTGATAACAAAAAAAGCCGTCGTCGAGTTTCAAAAACTGTATGGAATTGCGGCTGACGGACAAGTCGGCACGGAAACGAAAATGAAACTGGCGGCGGCTTTGGCAAGATTGTAACAGATTCCAAATTTCAGATTCCAAATTGGAAGAAAAATTTCAAATTCAAAAATCTGGAATCTGGAATCTGGAATTTACCGCAACCCTTGACCGAATTGCTGTGTGCCGAAAGTGCCGATGCCGTTTAAGCGGAAGCTGAAAACGACGCGGTTTTCGCGGCGTTCGCCGACGTTGAATGTGTAATATTGAATGGTTGTCGCGCAGCAGCTCGATGCGTAGCCGAGCGTGTAGAGCGAACTGATGAGCGGCGATAAATTTTGGGCGCGGCGGTTTTCAAAGTCGAAGAACAGGGAAGTTCCGCCGTAGAAACCTTTGTCCCGGTTGCCGAGAAAAATTGAAGGACTGTATTGCGAGCCGCGCAAAGTTCCGGCTTCTCTGCCGTTCGCGTCGCTGAATTGCTGCAATGACGGCAATAATTCGACGGCGCGTGTGTAATAAAATGTCTGGAAAAATTTGACGAGTTTTGTGTCATAGCCGATGGTCGTTGAAATGTCGCGCAATCCGCCGCCCTGAACATCATAATCGAGTCGGGAGTTCAAGAAGACGGTTTTGCGCGGATGATAAGTCGCGTCAACATTGATCGGCGAAAACCTGCGGGCAACGCCGCCGAATGTGTAAAACGAAAGTGCCGTAATCGGGGCGATTTGGTTACGTTGTCCCGGAATTAATGCGCCGCCGAAATACGGATCGAAAAAATATTTGCCGCGCACGGTCAGCGAAAAGATTTCATACGGCTGAACGGATAAAGGCTTTTTATCCGTAATTTCAGGGGTATCGCGCAAAATGTTTTGCGCTTCGTTTGTAACGGCTTCGGTATATCGGCGCGTGTAAAAGCGGTTTGTAATGCCGTATTCGATTTCGTTGGTGTCAGTTTGCGTGTCGGAATAATCAAAGCGGATTATTTTGTTGAAATTATCAATGCCTTTGATTAAACGATAGGTTGCAAAAGGTTCGATAACGTGGCGAAAACGAAACGCGCCGTCTTTTTTGAAGTAATTTTTGGCGAGCGCGACAGGTCTGAAATCGAGTTCAAATTCGCCGTATTTGCGAATGACATCGCGCCCGACGACTTGGCGAAACGGATTGAACGAATTTGAATAATAAGTTACGCGCGTTCCGCCGGTTGCCGTCAGATTAAAATATTTGAAATAAAACGGAATCGAAATTTGCGGATAAATGTCAAAACGCTGTCCGATGGCGGGCGTAACAACCGGATCGCTGCCGGTTTGCTGACGATAAAGCGCAAGATTATCAACTTCTTCACGGCGCGAAACGCCTTCCAAACTCGTCTTGAATGAAAAATACGAGGACTTCCAAAATGAAAGCGGCGACGGACGTTTATCAAAATTGATGCTCGGCAGATTTTTCGTTTTGACGCGCACGTTCGGAATCGAAATAACCTGCGAACGCGCCAACAAATTCAAAGTATAATTATTCCAACTTTTATTGACGAAGGCTTGCGAAACTTCAATCGGCGAAATGATTTGCTGAATGCCGTCGGAAAACACTTGCCGAAAAGCGAGATTTGAAGTCAGGCGAACATCGGCGACGGCGGTGAAACCGTTGGGAAAATAATGAACTCCGTCGGCATAAACTATCGAACCGCCCTGATCGGGATGCTCGGCATCTTCACTTGCGCCGAAAATTCGGTCTTTGACGGCGAAAAAACCGAAGTCAAAATATGAACGCGAATTGGCTCGTGTGCGAAAATCCAAACCGTAACCAACTCCGCGTCCGGTATAAATGTCGGTACGAAAAGTAACGTCGGCGGAGCGTCCGAGCGTTTGATAATAAGCGGTTGAAAGACGCGCACCTTTGTTGCCGGAAAATCCGAAAGTCGGCGTGAGAAAACCGGAAGCGCGGTCGCGTTTTTTGATCGGAATCGAAGCATACGGCAAAGGCACAATTGGAATATCTCTGATGCGAAACTTGGCATTTTTCAATTTTATGCGGTCATTTTGCGAGATTCGCGCTTCACTCGCCGTAAAACTCCAATTCGGAACATTATCTTCGCAGGCAGTAAATTTGCCGTTTTCAACGACGACTTCATTCAAACCGACCCGCTCTACACGATCAGCCGTAAAATAAATCACCGTGCCGTCGTTTGTTTGATTGGTAAAACCCGTCGAATCTTCAAAAAAACCGAGTTTTGTTTTGTAATTAAACTCGCCGCGTGTTCCCGTGATGCGCTGATCTTCGCCTTGGTCAAAAACGACGCTGCCTTCGGCAATCATCAAACCGACTTCTTCGAGAACCGTTATTTTATCGGCTTGCAGACGATAAATTCCGTAATGAGCATCAACATTTCCTTCGTGTATGACAATCCGTTTGTCGCCTTCGCCTTCGGAAGTTACTTTATTTGCAATAACTTCAAGTTCGCCGTCTTTTTGAACATAATCCGAAGTTTGCTTACGTTTCGGTGCTTTAATGTCCTGTTGCGGCGCAACCGGATTGATATTCGGTGTGTCGGTCATCGGGTTGGCGACCTGACGCTCCACCGGATTTGTATTTTGCGCGTTGGCAAAAACCGACGACAGCAAAATTACGAACAAAACAAATTTTAATGATTGATAAAAACGCATCTGAAGTTGTTACGACACATTTTTGATGCTAACACGAATCGAATAGTTTCTTAAAGTGTTAGATTAAGTTACAATTATATCGCCTGAGATTTTCAAACACTTATTTCTCACAGTTTTCAGACATCAAAAAAATGCTATAATTTAATCGAGGTTTTACGGTTATGCCAAACAAAAAGAAATTACCGGAAAATGACAACGGAAACGGACGGCGTGATTATTCGCATCTGCCGCGGGCGCGTGATTTTAAACTGCCGGAAGTAATCTCGCCTGAATTGAAAGAGTTAATGGAAGCAACCCGCGAAGCGATGGAAGCCTTGCGTCTTGAAGAAGAAAAATATGGTAAAACTCCCCGTATTTGATACGTCCATTTTTTCACCGTTCAAAAAACAAATTGAAAAGGAAATAGCATTTGCGCTGCTTCCTTCAATAGTTTTGTATGAACTGATTGCGACCAGTATTGACGAATCAACTTTGCAGAAATATGACCGATGGCGAAGAAATCTGATTAAAAATGAACGTCTTCTAGCTCCAACAGCCAACGATTGGTGGGGAACCGCGAAAGCAATTCGACGGCTTTATATCAAAAAAATTGCTCCCGTTTCAAAACTTAAAACTCTGCAAAATGATGCTTTGATTGCGCGACTTGCCATTAAACACAACGGTTTTGTTGTAACTATGGATGTTGATGATTTTGAAATTATCAAGCGCGAAATGCAGAAACTCGAGGTCGTTTCGGGTGATTATTTTTTTAGTTAGTTTATGATTGGAAACAGAGTTTTACTAAAGTGGAAAGAGCCTCGTTTCGCTGAAAAACAGGCAATGAAACAATTATCGGTAAAAGATTATTTTATTGCTTACGGAAAATATATCTGGAAATGGGCGATAGGAACATTCAAATAAAACCTTCGCTTTTTCATCCTAATTAAAGTTTATGCGCGATATTCCGGTTGGAAACGGCTCGTTACTTGTAACATTCGACAACAAATATCAAATCCGCGATGTTTATTTTCCGCACGTCGGACAGGAAAATCATACGGAAGGCTTTCCGTTTCGTTTCGGAATTTGGGCGGACGGCGAATTTTCGTGGATTTTTGAAGACGATTGGGAACGCGAACTTTGTTATTTGTCGGAAACGCTGGTTACAAATGTTAAATTAACGAATGAGAAACTCGGCATCGAAATCGTTTGCAACGACACGGTTGCCAGCCACGAAAACATCTTTTTGCGGCGCGTTCACGTTTCAAATCTACGCGATGTAAACAGGGAAATCCGCGTTTTTCTGCATCACGATTTTCGCATCTACGAAAATAAATTCGGCGATACGGCATTTTACGATCCTGAAAGTTTTTCGTTAATTCATTACAAAAAACATCGTTACTTTTTGATAAATACCGAGCCGCATTTTGAAATATTTGCAACGGGCAGAAAGGCTTTCCGCGATCAGGAAGGAACTTGGCGCGATGCCGAAGACGGAGTTTTAAACGGCGGCGCAATTACCGAAGGATCGGTTGATTCGACGATTCAACTGAATTTTATGCTTCCGCCGCAAGACACTTTCGAGTTTTTTTATTGGATTGCGGCGGGAACTTCCCACGCGGAAGTTTGCCGTTTAAATCGACATATTCTTGAACAGCGACCGCAACAATATCTCAATTACACGGAAAATTACTGGCGCGTTTGGGTGAATAAAATGGGAAAGAATTTTGCCGATTTATCGCCCGAAGTTATTGACCTTTACAAGCGTTCGCTTCTAATTGTCCGAACTCAACTGGATAATGGCGGCGCGATTTTGGCGGCAAATGATTCGGACGTTACGGAACGCGCCACCGATCATTACAGTTATTTGTGGACACGCGACGGCGCGTTTGTTGCCAACGCACTCGACCTTGCCGATTATCCGTTTTTTACGCGCAAGTTTTTTGAATTGTGCGCTGAAATCGTTCATTCCGACGGGTATTTTTTGCAGAAATATAACGCCGACGGAACGATTGCTTCCGGCTGGCACGCGGCGTGGGACGTTTGGGCAAAACAAAAGCTCGTGCCGATTCAGGAAGATGAAACTGCACTTGTTTTATGGGCTTTGTGGGAGCATTACGATAAATTCCGCGAAGTTGAATTTGTCCGCAAACTTTATCGTCCGCTGGTTACAAAATGCGCGGATTTTATGGCGGATTTCCGCGATGAAAAATTAAAGTTGCCGAAACCTTCGTGGAATTTGTGGGAAGACAGACGCGGAATTCACACTTTTACTTGTGCTTCGGTAGTCGGCGGACTTCGTGCGGCGGCAAAATTTGCTTATCTATTTGCCGAAAATGAACGCGCCGAAAAATACGAAAATGCGGCGGATGAAATTGTCGAAGCGATGCGCGAACATCTTTACAGCGAAGAACTCGGCAGGTTTTTGCGAGCTTTGCAGTTTAATAACGGCGAACAATTTGAAACTGACGCGACAATTGACGCATCGCTTTTCGGCACATTTTATTTCGGCGCGTTTGATGCGAAAGACAAAATGGTAAAAAACACGATGCGAGCCGTCGAAGAAAAACTCTGGATTGACACGAAAATCGGCGGTGTGGCGCGGTTTGAAAATGACAGTTATATGCGTGTGTCCGAAGAATTTACCGGAAATGCTTGGTTCATCTGCACACTTTGGCTGGCGGATTATCGAATCGTCGTCGCTAAAAGTAAAAAGGATTTGAAAGGCGCAATCGAAATTTTGGAATGGACGGCAAAAAATACATTGCCTTCGGGAGTTTTAGCCGAACAAATAAATCCGATTACGGGCGAACCTGTTTCCGTGTCGCCGCTCACTTGGTCGCATTCGACTTTTGTGGCGACGGTTGAGAATTATTTGGTGAAACTTTCCGAATTGGAAAAAAGAAGCGTAAAATAATATAAGAGGTAAAAAAAATGGAAAAGATTCTTGATGCAACTTACGACGGGGAAGTTTTTCGCCCCGACGAGCCGATTGATTTGGCATCGAATACGAAGGTTAAAATTGTTATTGAAGAAGAATCGGAAAAGCTGAAACTGGTTGAAAGACCTAAAAAGGAAAAGGGCGAACCTTACGCCTTTTTGAAGTATTTAGAATCAGTGAGCATTGATGCGCCGCCCGATTATGCCTCAAATATTGATGAGTATCTTTACGGAGGCAAATCTTTGAAATGAAAGATGAAATTCTTTTCGACACATCTTTTGCCATTGCCAGAGCGTCGCGCAAAGATCAATTTCACGAACAAGCAGTAATCTGGTCAAATAAAATTCAAATCGAAAATATTTCTGTTGTGATAACTCAAGCCGTCATTTTGGAAGTCGGAAACGCGCTTGCCAAACACGCCTTTCGTCCGGTTGCTGTCGGCTTACTTGAAAGTTTTGAAAAATCTGAAAATTCAATCATTATTTCGATGTCCGATAAATTATATGAAAAAGCCTTTGAACTTTTTCGCAGTCGTCCCGACAAAGAATGGGGTTTGGTTGATTGTATTTCGTTTGTCGTAATGCAGGAACGAAATATCGAAGCGGCATTGACCGCCGACGAGCATTTTATTCAGGCGGGTTTTCGCGCTCTGCTCAGAGAAAAATAGTTTATGCCGAAAATCTGGACGGAATCGAAACTGCGAAATTTTATCACGGGCGAAATTGAAGAATCATTGACGCTCGAATACAAATCCGCCGAAGCACTCGAAAGAAGCGATTACAAAAAGAAGGAAATTACAAAAGATGTTTCCGCGATGGCAAATGCGGCGGGCGGAATTATAATTTACGGAATAAGTGAATTTAACGAATCGGACAAACGGCATTTGCCGGAAAAACTCTCGCCGGTTGACCGCACGGAATTTCCGCGTGAATGGGTCGAACAGATAATCAAC
This sequence comes from Pyrinomonadales bacterium, assembly GCA_038200505.1. GTDB lineage: Bacteria > Acidobacteriota > Blastocatellia > Pyrinomonadales > Pyrinomonadaceae. Next base: position 37,613 of record JBBPXX010000146.1, read on the forward strand.
GCGATTCGTCCGCGCATTGACGGCATTGTTATTCATTCAGTCAATTTGAGTTCGGGCGAAAACGACGCTGTTTACATCATCGAAATTCCGCAAAGCAACACCGCGCATCAAGCGTCGGACCATCGGTATTACAAACGCTTTAATTTTCAAAGTGTGCCGATGGAAGATTACGAAGTCCGCGATGTGATGTTTCGAGAGCAAACGCCGGATATTTTGTTAAATTTTCTGATTGAAATAACGCATTCTGACAATCAGACTTTCTATAATTTAATAATTCAAGCCCGCAATTTCGGTTCGACATTCGCGCAGTATGTGGCGTGTCTTTTGGATGTTCCGGTGATTGTTCTGCACGACATAAAAAACAAAATAAACGTCAAAGACGGCGGAAAATATTATCGTCATCGGCTTTTTAATCTAAATCAAGAATTCGGCGACGAGAATTTTAAGGCGAGTTTTCCGTTGCTTAGAAATATGTCAATGAGTTGGAAAATTCCGCTCAAAGAAGATTTGGCGGAATTTGATAAAAACGCTCTGGAATTGAAATGGACGGTTTATGCCGACAACGCTCTGCCGAAGGAAGGTAAAATAAATTTCAGCGAAATAGAAATTGTTGATTTAAGAAGCAAGCGTTAAGATTCTAGATTCTAAACACTTCAGATGTGAAAATTCTTCCAATTTGGAATCTGGAATTTGGAATTTGGAATTTGAAATTTGCCTACATTCTCGAAATAAGTTCGGAAACATTACCGACGGTTGTTCTTTCCATTTCTTCTTTGGCTTGGTTGCTCGTGTTTTGAATTCCGGCAAGCCGCAGACGAAATTCGTCGGGATTTGTTGCACCGCGCAGGGCTTCTTCCAAACTGATAAGTTCCGATTGATAAAGATAAAACAGCGATTGGTCAAACGTCTGCATTCCGTATTGCGAAGTTCCGGCGGCAATCGCGTCGCGCACCTGATTGGTTTTGTCTTCGTGCAAAATATAATCACGAATCAGCGGCGTGGAAACCAAAACTTCGACGGCAGGAATTCGACGGTTTCCTCTCGCGGATTTCATCAAACGCTGTGAAACGACGGCTTTTAGAAGTCCGGCAAGTTGGATGCGGATTGATTTTTGCTGAAACGGCGGAAACGCCGAAAGAATGCGAGTCAAAGTTTCCGAAGCGTCCAAAGTGTGCAGAGTTGAAAAAACTAAGTGTCCGGTTTCAGCCGCGACCAACGCGGTTTCAATCGTTTCGAGATCGCGCATTTCGCCAACCAAAATAACATCAGGGTCTTGCCGAAGCGAACCGCGCAACGCTTCGGCAAATGTGCGCGTGTCAACGTCAACTTCGCGCTGCGTGATATAAGATTTTTTATCTTTGTGCAGAAATTCAATCGGGTCTTCGATGGTTACAATATGCGAATTGCGGGTTTGATTGATGTGGTCAATCATCGCCGAAAGTGTTGTTGATTTTCCCGAACCCGTCGTTCCGGTTACAAGAATTAAACCGCGCTGTTCATCGGCGATTTTACTTAAAACCGGCGGAAGTCCGAGTTCGCTGAAAGATTTGATCGTGTCGGCAATGACGCGGACGACGATGCCGATGGAATTTCTCTGTTGAAAAATGTTGACGCGAAAACGTCCCAAACCCGAAACTCCGTAACCGATGTCAACTTCGTAGGCTTCTTTGAAATGCTGTTTCTGCCGATTCGACATCATTGAAAACGCCATTTCCAGAGTTTCGTCCTGCGACAGACGATTAACGCCCGCGACGGGACGAAGTTCGCCGTTGACACGAATAACCGGAAAAGAACCGGCGCGAAGATGCAAATCCGACGCGCCGAAGCTCATCGCCATCCTCAATAAATCATCAATTCTACTGGGCATAAGAAAATATAAAGAAGTTTGTAATAAAGTTGAAGGATTTTAACCTTGATAAAGGATAATGCAAACCGTCCGTTTTGATTTTAGCTTTTATCAATAGGATGCGTCAATAAAAATTTTACTTCTCCTACTTGTTTTTAATGTTCACTTACAATTTAAACAAATAACGATTGAAGGAAATCACGCTAGAGTGCAGGTAATACAGAGATATAATTTAAATAAAATTTGATTTATATGCGGCTCTTTTGTTTATCACCAAGATTTTCAAAATAACTCTTCATAATTTCCCGTAAATGCTTTATTATGCCTTACTAATCAATCACAAATCACGGGGAAAAACTTTCACGATGCCAAAAAAGAAATTGTCTTTAAACGATGTCGAAACTATTTCAGTCAGAAAACTTGCTTCCAAAATCAAATCGGTTGACCGTCAAATAGGAAAACTAAAAGGTGATGCAGCAGTAACCGCACGCAAACCGCAATATGCTTTGTTTCTCGGCGCAGGAACTTCAAAAGATTCGGGAATTATATTAGCCAGACAAATGATGAAAATTTTTAAGGATGAAATTTTCAACATCACCGGCTTTGACGATTTGATGAAAGAAATTTCCGAAGCGACCGATTTCAGCATTGACGACCTTTTGGAAAGTTTTGAGCGGCGCAAGGAAAATCTCGTCGAACGCATTACAAAATTTAACGATAATTATACTAAAAAATCGCTTGGCGAATATGCGGACGAATTGACAGAAAAAAAAAGACAGTCCGACTGAAAGACTTTCAGCAATAGATTACATATTTTTGGCAAATAAGGCTTATAATAATGGGAAATTAGATGTAGCTGAAAATAATTACAAAAAAGCAATCGAGTTGAATCCGAATGACGTAAATGCTTACTACAGTTTGGCGTGTCTGAACTCGTTAAGAGAAAAGCCGGACGAAGCGTTCGGATATTTGAAACGAGCGGTTGAAATGAATGCGGAAAATAAATCAATGGCTAAAGCGGATTCCGATTTTGATGCGATACGCGATGATGACAGATTTTGGGAGATTGTCGGCAGGGATGAATAAAAAATTTATGATCGAAGGAAGTTACTCGTCGTAGTAATAAAGTTCTTTTTGGATATTGGCGAAATGACTTTCGAGTTTTTCAAAGCATTTGTAAATGTCGTCGCGTTCGATTTTCTTTTCCGTTACCAAATCCGCCAATTCCAGACTTGCTTTGACGAGCGAAAATGTCGGGCTGAGAATTTCGATTTGTCCTGCGCCGCCGCGCAGTTTGGCGGCTTTTTCGGTCAATTCTTTGATTAAAGGTTTCCAGTTTTTAGCGGGTTTGGCGGCTTTCCTTTTGGTTACGGCAGCAGAAGAGTTCGGGTCGAGCGAGAAAGTAATTTCGTCGCGCCGTTTTGCTTTCAGATAAACGTGCTTTAAATCTTCCTTGATGCCGCTTCCGAAAGAAATATTGTAATGAGCCAGAAATCCGTCATAAACAATACGATCTTGAAACGGCAGTAAAACCGTCTTGACACGAAGCGGCAGAGCATAGCCCGGAATCATCTCATCAAACGAATCGCGCAAACTCCCGACGGCATAGACTTTTTTGTCCGCAATAAAAATCGCGTGTTGTTTGAGATAGCGTTCGACAAAGAATTCGGCTTGGACAAAATTTTTCCAGCCGGAAACAATCGCCAAATCCTTGAGCGGAATATCTTCCGGGTTTTCGTCAATAAATTCGTCTATCAAACAAATATTTTCATAAAGCGCGTTGCGAACTTTGGCGACTTCTTCAAACGGCACTTTATCAAAATCTTTAGACGTGGAAATATCCGGCAAAATTTTAAGTTTAATGTTGACGAACGCCAACAACGGCATCATTAACTTGAAAAACAAGTCTGCATCGGATTCGGAAAGTTTCATTCTACATCAATATTAAAACCGAATTTTAGAGCATTTGCTTAAACATTTTTGCGTCCTTAAATTGTTTGAAGCAGGGCATTTTCTACTTCCTGCGAAAAAGGCGCGAAGACAAAATATTTTTTCGGATAAAGATAATCTTCGCCTTCGTAGTCAATTATACGAATGTAATCGGAGCGTTCCGCTGCCGCGTCCGGCAAAACTTTGTAGATTCGGCGCGGTGTTAAAAGCAAATCCTCACCTGCAAAAATACAAATCGCAAATTTATTCGGTGCATTCATATAATAATTTAATCAAGATAATGCTTGATACGCAAGAACTTTTTGCCAATGCCGTGTGTCTCGAACCAATGAATCTCGGCAAGACGAATTTCACCATTGCTCAATTTTACTTCGGCAATTCCTTTTAATTTCCTCCAACATCCTCTGCCGAATTCTTGTTGAAGAAATGGCAGAATGCGTATTTTGCTTCCGACGGCAATAATTTCGATATCAGAGATTTTGCCGAGAATTTCAAAATCCATGAGTAAATCTACATCAACATCAACACCGGATTTTCGAGCATCTGCTTGAACGTCTGCAAAAACTTCGCGCCCGTCGCGCCGTCAATTACGCGATGATCGCAACTCATCGTTACGGACATAATATTTTTGATGACAATCGCGCCGTTTTCGACAACCGCCGTCGGTTTTGCCGCGCCGATGGCGAAAATTGCGGCTTCGGGCGGATTGATAATTGCTGTAAATTCTTTGATGCCGAACATTCCCAAGTTTGAAATCGAAAAAGTCGCGCCGGTGTATTCTTCGGGTTGAAGTTTTTTATCACGCGCTTTTTCGGCTAAATCTTTTACTTCACGCGCAATTTCCGCGATGCCTTTTTTGTTCGCGCCGCGAATCACGGGCGTTATCAAACCTTCGTCAATCGCTACCGCAACGCCGACATCCGAGTCTTCATAAAAACGGATTTTGTCGTCGCCGTAAGAAGAATTGACAAACGGATGTTTCATCGCCGCCATCGCCGCAACCTTTATAATTACATCATTTACCGAAACTTTTTCCGGCGCGATTGAATCATTTATTTGTTTGCGGAATTCGAGCGCGTTGTCCATTTCGATTTCGACTGTCAAATAAAATGTCGGAATCGGTCCGATTGATTCGCCCAGATGTTTGGCGATAATTTGACGCATTTTGGAAGTGTTTTCTTCGCGGAAAGCCGACGAACCTTGAGTTTCCGAAGTCTGACCGTAACCGACAGTTGAAGGAATTTCAGTTTCTTCGACTTTGGACTTCGGACTTTTGTCTTTCGACTCAATCGCCGTTTCAATGTCGCGTTTAATAATTCTGCCGTTTGGACCCGAACCGTCAATTGATTTCAAATCAATACCGTTTTCGCTCGCCATTCGCGCCGCAATCGGCGAAACGAGCATTCGACTGCCGCTTTTAGACTGCGCCGGTTTAACTTGTTCGGCATCATCTTTCGTACCCGGACGCTGTGCATCGTAACTGCGTCCGGCAGATTCGGAAACTTCTTCTTTTAATTCTTTATTACCTTCTTTGGCAACTTCATTTGGTTTCTCGGAAGTCGGAACTTTTTCCTCGACTTCTTCGGTTATTTCTTCGCGTTTCCCCTCTTTTGCAGATGCGCCGTTTGATGAAATTTCACCTTCGGTTTCCTTCAACAGCGCGGAAAAATCTTCACCTTTTTCGCCGATAATTCCAATCGTCTGACCGAGTTTCGCGTTTTCGCCGCCCGGAACGATAATTTTCAAAAGCGTTCCGGCTTCGAGCGATGTCATTTCCATCGTCGCCTTGTCAGTATCAACTTCGGCAATCGTTTCATTCGCTTCAATCGCGTCGCCTTCTTCCTTGATCCAGCGTGAAATCTGTCCTTCCTCCATCGTCGGGGAAAGTTTGGGCATTAAAATTTTATTCGCCATAATCTAATTAAACTCTTTGTAAAAAACTATTCGTTACAAAAACCTTACGAATCCGAAAGGGCAGCGGACTTTCGACAATCGCCGTCGCTTTTAGATTTTCAAAACCCGCCACAAAAAACGGCTTTTCGCAAGCCGGAACATCTTTTGTCCATTCCGGCGTTTTCAAATTCAACTCCGCACACAAAGTCTCGACAGTCGAAGCAAGAAGCGCGTCAAACTTATTATTATTAAAAACAAACGGTTTACTGACCGCTTCTAAGTTTTTATGATAACGAAAATCATCAACAAAATCGTAAAAATGAACTTTCCACCAGATTTTATCGGCGTTCATTTTCTCCTTTGTTTCCCGAATCGTAATCATTTCAAATTTTCCAAAATCTCTTCCAACAGAAACTTTGTTTCCGGTTTGACGCTTTTTTTAGGATAATAATCCGCGACAATTTCCAAAATATCCTTCACCTTTTTTAAGTTCAGGTGCTTTATCAAAAACCGAACATCATTCGCATCAAAACTTTCCGCTCTGAGTGCTAAAACCTTCATCGCCAAAAGATAGTCGGCAGTCGGAACATAAACTTTGAGATTTGAAAGATCAAGCAGAACATTTTTTGCGTGTTCGACGACAAAAATCTTGACCGCGAAATTTAGCCATCCATCATTCAAATTATATTTCTCAGAAATTTTATTGATTGCGCCGCGAATAATCTTCACAGGTTCAAATATCGCATCAACGTCTTTCGTCGCCGGTCTTGCCTTGAAAGCCAAACACATCGCCGCGCCGCCGTAAATACAAATCTCGCCGATGATATCTTGCGCGGCTAATTCATCGTTTATTTCCGATAAATATTTTTCAATTTCTTCGGCAGTCATCAGTTACAAAATTCTAAGCCGCAAGTTTTTCTTTTAATTTGCTGACAAATTCAGTATCTTCGAGCAATTCTTTACTCAAAATTCTTTTCTCCATTTCCTTTCGCAAAACCGCATTTATCTTTTCCGAATCGGACTCGAAAAATTTTAAAACTTCGGCATCGAGCGAAAGCGTAATTTCAACCCAACAATCTTTAAGCGTCATTTCGCCGGGCTTTGTAATATGTCGGCGTTTGATGCGGCGCAAACCGTGCGCTTTTGCTTCATTGCTTGTTTCCAAAAATTCTAATTTAGATTCTGCTTCTGTTCTGTTCATAACTTTTTATCATTCGGTTTTCAGCTTTTCTTGCCGTTACAAAATGCAGATGAGTTTCGGAAATTTCAGTAAAAACTAAATAAACCAAGCCGTATTAAGACGTTAAACCGATAATCCCAAAACGTATTTCGTCATCTGTCGAATGTTCTTCATCAATAAATTCAACGGCAAATGGATCATCGAAAACATCTTTCAATTTTTCAAATTTAATATTGTGTTTTCGTTCAACTCTTTCAGCCTTATCGCTTTTCCAATCATATCGCATTTTGTTGAGAAAAATTTACAAATAACAAACTTCCTTAACCGCCGTAATTATTTTCGGAACGTCGGGCAAAGCTAATTCTTCCAGGTTTTTCGCATACGGCATCGGTGCTTCGGCGGTTGAAATCCGTTTGACGGGCGCGTCCAGATAGTCAAACGCATTTTCCATAACTTGATGCGAAATCTCCGCGCCGACTGAGGCGAACGAATGCGATTCTTCGGCGATGACAAGCCGATTCGTCTTTTTCACCGATTCGACAATCGTGTCAATATCGAGCGGTTTTATCGTGCGCGGGTCAATCACTTCAACCGAAATGTCAAAGTCTTTTTGCATCTGTTCGGCGGCTTGTAACGCCAGCGGAACGGTCATCGAACGGGCGACGATTGTGCAGTCAGTTCCTTTGCGTTTGACATCGGCAACGCCGAGCGGAATCAGAAAATCATCATCTTCGGGAACTTCGCCTTTTAAGCCATACATTCTTTCCTGTTCCATAAAAATCACGGGATTGTTATCACGAATCGAAGATTTCAAAAGACCTTTCGCGTCCGCCGCCGTCGAAGGCATCACGATTTTTAAGCCGGGAAAATTTGCGTATAATGCTTCAAATGCCTGCGAATGCTGCGAAGAAACTTGATAAGCCGAACCGTTCGGACCGCGAAAAACTATCGGAATATTAAATTGCCCGCCCGACATATAAAGCATTTTCGCCGCGTGGTTGATAATCTGATCAGCCGCGAGAACCGAAAAGTTAAACGTCATAAATTCGATGACGGGACGCAAACCAGCCATCGCCGCGCCGACTCCGACAGCCGCAAAACCGAGTTCGGTAATCGGCGTGTCAACGACTCGTTTATCGCCGAATTCCTTCCAAAGTCCGCGCGTAACTTTATACGCGCCGTCATATTCGGCGACTTCTTCGCCCATTATAAAGACGTTTTCATCTCTTAAAAGTTCTTCGCGTAACGCCGCATTAAGCGCGTCGCGGATTGTCATTTCAGCCATAAATTTTTTCTATTATGCCAAAGCTAATTCGGCTTTTTCCAACACCTTTTTTATTTTATTCGGAAACTCGACGGGCAAAAACCCTTCGTCAGGACAAACCAGCGTTTCGTTGTTTTCATCTTTCACCGTGCAGGTTTTAAGTTTCGGATGAAAGATAACGCTGTAAATTTTCATCGGCACGAGTTCTTCGTCTTCCGTCGTCAAACAGACGGCAAACGCTTTTACGCCCGAATTTGAATTCGGTTGATTTTTAATAACAAATTCCCGCGCCGGTTCGAGTTCGCCTTTCTCCATTAAACCGACTTCTTTTATGCTTTCAAGTAATTCTTTAAAATTTTTTTCGTTCATTTTAACCACTTCTGAACTTGTTCGGTTAATTTTTTTAGGCGGTCTTTTTCCAAATCGGTTTTCTTACTTTTTTCGTAGATACTCAACAAACAAATATAACCTTTTTCCGAAGCAAAATAATAAATCACCCGAACACCGCCGCGTTTCCCTTTCCCTTTCGTCCGCCAACGAATTTTTCTTAAACTGCCCGCGCCCGGAATTGTATCGCCTAATTGATGATTTTCCTGCAAATATCTTGAAAAGCAAAATAATTTTCTTCCGATAATGAAGATGAAACATTTTTTGTAAATGCTGTTGTTTCTCTAAAACTATAAAGTTTTTCCATCTCTGATTAAGCAAAAATATCCGTAAATAATTCGCTCTCATCGGGCAATGGACTTTCTTCCGCAAAATCGACCGCTTTCTGTGTTGCTTCTTTCGCCTGATTTTCGATTTCCTCAAAATCTTTGTCGGTGAAAACTTTAGCTTCTTTCAACGAATCTTTGAACAAAACAATCGGGTCGCGTTCCTGATATTTTTTAATTTCTTCGGATGTGCGATATTTGCCGGGATCGCTCATCGAATGTCCCATATAACGATAAGCGCGGATTTCGAGAAGCGTCGGACGCGATTCTTCGCGGGCGAGTTTGATCGCTCGAAGCGTCGCGTCGCGCACCGCCATTACGTCCATTCCGTCCACAAATTCGCCAGCCATTCCATAGCCTTCCGCTTTTTTCGAAACACTCGAAATACTCATTGCCCGTGTCTGCGAAGTTCCCATTCCATATTTGTTATTTTCGCAAATATAAATAATCGGCAAATCCCAAAGTTCAGCCATATTCAAAGATTCGTGGAAAATGCCTTGATTAACCGCCGCTTCGCCGAAAAAGCAGAGCGTTAAATTGTCAGTTCCTTTATATTTCTGCGCGTAAGCCATTCCCGTTCCGACACCGATTTGACCGCCGACGATGCCGTGTCCGCCGAAAAATCCTTTTTCCTTCGAGAACATATGCATCGAGCCGCCCTTTCCTTTGACGTTTCCGCCGGACTTCCCATAAAGTTCTGCCATTACAGCTTCCGGCGTAATTCCGGCAACCATCGCCTGAACGTGATCGCGGTAAGAAGTGATAACATAATCGCCTTCTTTCAAAGCCATCATCGTGCCGACGGCAATCGCTTCCTGACCGATATAAAGATGACAAAATCCGCCGATCTTTCCGATACGGTAAATTTCCGCGCATTTCTGCTCGAAAACTCTACCGAGAACCATTTGATAAAGCATTTCACGCAGAAGTTCTTTATCCAGTTTCTTGATCGCGGCATTCTGCGATTTTTTTCTTTTGTTATATTCAGCTTTGGCTTCCGTCAAATCGACCGAATCGGTTACTTTATTTTCGGGTTTTTCTGATTTTTTTGAAGCTGTTTTTTTTCCGTTTTCGCCCGGCTTTTTGGTACTTCCGTTATTTGAATGATTAACAGTTTTCGTTTCTTCTCTCTTTTGACGAGTTGATGTCTTTGGCAAAATTCCTTGTCCTCCGCGCAAGTTGTTGTTTAAAATTTTTATAAAATTTCCGTATAAATCTATATTTAAAAGTATAAGCGACACGGATGCGTTTGTGCAAAACCATAAACAAACTTAGGAATAAAACATCTGTGATTTAGCATTTTAAGTTCAAGTAATGATAAAATTTTGTATCAAAGCCTAATTAAAAATATGTTTCAAAAATTTCGCCCGACAACTTTTATAATTCTTTTGACCGCAATTTTAATTTTGCCGATAATTTCATTCGCACAAAATCCGGTTTCGTGGTCGCTCGAATCCGACGCGAAAGGCAAAACCTTAAAAGCTGATGAAAAAATAAAAGCTAAACTCAAAGCGGAAATTGAAGGGAACTGGCATCTTTACGCTGTCGAACAACCTGAAGGCGGACCTTTTGCGACGCGCATTACGATTCCCGAAAATCTGCCTTTTGAATTGGACGGAAAACCGACTTCATCCGAACCGATTACAAAATTTGATCCGAATTTTCAAATTGACACCAAGTTCTTCGCTGAAAAAGCCGAATTTAATCTGCCGCTCAAAACGATCAGCGAAACCGACGGCGACGATTTGGCGGTGAACGTCAAATATCAAGTGTGCGACGACACTGTTTGTCTGCCTCCGAAAACCGTCAAAGTTTCATTCAACGGTTTTGAAGATGTGAAAAAGCAGTCCGCCGTCAGTAGTCCGCCGTCAACGATTAGCCAAACAGAACTTGCAAATAACGGACAGCAAACAACGGACAGCAGACAGCAGACAGCGGACAAACAACAAACAACAACCGATTTATGGGCGTTTATTTGGCTGGCAATTACGCTTGGCGCGTTGTCGCTTTTAACGCCGTGCGTTTTTCCGATGATTCCGATTACGGTTTCTTATTTTACAAATCATTCTTCGGGAAATCGCGCCAAAGCGGTTAAATTAGCAACGGTTTATTCGCTCGGAATTATCGGAACTTTTACTATTCTCGGAATGCTTCTGGCGATTTTCGTCGGTGCGGCGGGAATAAATCTTTTTGCCGCAAATCCGTGGGTAAATCTTTTAATTACAGGCATTTTCCTGTTTTTCGCGTTCAATCTTTTCGGCGCGTATGAAATTACGATTCCGACGGGAATTTTAACAAAATTAGATAATTTAACGCGCAGCAAAGAAGGCGAAGGCAGCGGGATTATCGGCGCACTTTTAATGGGTTTGACCTTTACTTTAACGAGTTTTACCTGCACGTCGCCGTTTGTCGGGACGATTCTTGTTTCCGCTGCAAACGGCGCGTGGCAGTTGCCGATGCTTGGAATGTTGGCTTTTTCCAGCGTTTTCGCGCTGCCGTTTTTTGTTCTCGCGCTTGCTCCGCAACTCGTTTCGACGCTTCCGCGTGCCGGCGGCTGGATGAACTCGATCAAAGTTGCGATGGGATTTCTTGAAGTTGCGGCGGCGATGAAATTTATTTCAAACGTAGATTTAATCTGGAAATGGGGGATTTTCACGCGCTCATTTGTCTTGGCGATTTGGATTGCCATCGGCATCATTTTGGCGATTTACCTGCTTGGCAAATTCCAATTGCCGCACGATTCAAAACCTGAAAGAATCGGCGCGATGCGTGTGATGTCGGCGATTTTGAGTCTGGCAATAAGTTTTTATTTGTTGCCCGGACTTTTCGGCGCAAAACTTGGCGAACTCGAATCGTTTTTGCCGCCCGAAACCGAAACTTCGCATTTTAACAAATCAAACGAAGAAAAACTCAATTGGCGGGAGTTTGAAAACAATTACGAAGGCGCGTTAGCCAAAGCGAAAGCCGAAAACAAAAAGGTTTTCGTAGATTTTACAGGCTACACCTGCACGAACTGCCGCTGGATGGAAGCGAATGTTTTCCCAAAAAAAGAAGTCGAAGCCGAATTGAATAAATTTGTTTTAGCGCGTCTTTATACCGACGACGGGAGCGAAAATAACACAAAACAGCAAGCCTTTGAACAAAACACTTTCGGAACGGTTGCGCTGCCGTTCTATGCAATAATGGACGGCGACGGAAAAACGGTTGCGACATTTGCCGGTTTGACACGCAACACGCAGGAATTTGTTGATTTTTTGCAAAAAGCGGATAAAAGGTGAAAAAGTTTAAAAGTGAAAAGGTGAAAGAGTTTAAAGGTTTTTTAACCGGAAAACTCTTTCACCTTTTCACTTTTAAACTTTTTTCTGATATTTTTGGCTTATGTCAAAAGTCAAAATCAAAAATATAATCGGTGGTCTTTGCTCGATTTCGGGGAACGATTTCACCTGCGACAATGTTTATCATTATCTCGCCGAAAATCCGGTTGATGTTGATACGATTTCGCCTTATTTTCATTGGAGTGAAAGTTTTTATACGCGAAATTTGATTTTTAAGAACGAGCGTTTTGAAATGATGGCGATTTGTTGGAGCAAAGGTCAAGTTTCAAAAATCCACAACCACGCTGATCAAATGTGTTGGATGACCGTTCCAATCGGCGAACTTCGCGGGCAAAACTTTCGCGCCGTCGAAATTGATGAAAGCAAAGGCTTTTGCAAACTCGAAGAAACCGACAATTTCAATCTTTCCGACTGCCTCGCCGCCAAAGTCGAACTCGAAGAACCGATTCACCAAATCTTGAATCTGCCGGAATTTGACGAACCTGCCGTCAGCCTTCATATTTATTCAAAACCTTTCGACAAATGCCTTTGCTATTGCCGCGAAACCGACAGAATTTCCGAAGTTTCGCTGAATTATACGAGTATTAACGGCAAACTTTGTGAAGGGATTTCGCTCTGAAAATGAAAAATGTTCCTTCAGGAAAACTTACAAACTGCCGCCGAAGTCGGTTGGTTCTCATCGGTTGAACAAACAATTTTTGCCGTTGCACAATGGCTCAGACTCGGAGTTGAAGCCGTCGGTGCGTTGGTCATCGCTGTCGGCGCGATTTTTGCGGTTTATCAATTTATCGTTCATTTTAATGAAGAACAGCCGATCAATTTCAACCGCGTCCGCTTAACTTTGGGCAAATATCTGACGCTGGCTCTTGAGTTCCAACTGGGCGCGGATATTTTGTCAACGGCGATTGCGCCGACTTGGGAACAAATCGGCAAACTCGCCGCCATCGCCGCCATCCGCACGGTTCTCAATTATTTTTTGACCAAAGAATTACAGGAAGAACAAAAACGCGAAAAAGGAAACCGCACCGCGCCAAATGACGAAAATTTATAATGAAGTTGAGCAAAAAACATTGGTTAATGATAATCGGCTTGATTTGTGCGGCTTATATTTTACTGCGCTTTTGGCGTTTGACCGATTCTTGTCTGTGGTTTGACGAAATTTTCAGCGTTCACGCCGCCGAACATTCATTCCAAAATCTTTTTTGGTTTGTCGCACAGGATTTAATTCATCCGCCGTTTTTTTATGTTTTGCTGAAATTGTGGATTTCAATCGGCGGTGAACATCTGTTTTGGCTGCGAAGTTTTCCCGTTTTATTTTCAATAATCGCGCTCGTTCCGTTTTATTTTCTTTGCCGCCAATTAAAATTAACGCTTCCGACAATCGCGCTTGCTCTGACATTTTTTACGGTCAGCGGTTCGCTCATCAAATACGCGCAGGAAGTCAGAATGTATAGTCTTTTATTGTGTCTTTCGCTTTTTTCAATGTGGCTTTTCGCGCGGTTTCTGAATGTCGGCAAAGGCATCTGGGTTTTAACTTTTGTCAATATTTTGCTCGTCTATACGCAATATTTCGGATGGTTTGTAGTTTTGTCCGAAGTGTTTTTGATTCTATATTTACAGCGCATAAAAACCGGGCAGGTAATGAAAATGTTCGGCATCACATTTTTGAGTTTCACGCCTTGGATTTTTGCGGTTTGGAGAGCTTCGCAGATAAATGCGGATGTCGGACAAAATCTTGGCTGGGCAAGTAAGCCTGATTTCTTGACGCTTTTGCAGTTTTTATTTAACTTGTTCGAGCCGTTTTATTATCAATCGAGCAGCATTGACGCTTCTTCGATTTATCTTGTAACCGTTCCTTTGATATTGATAATAATTACGGCTTTCGGGTTTTATTTTACAAATTGGAAATTCTTTGGCGAAAAAGAGAAAAATACCTTTTATTTTCTGTCGGCTTTTATATTGATACCGATTTTATTGGCGTTTACAACAAGCTGGATTTTGCCTTTTTCGATTTGGGGAACACGCCATTTAATAATAATCTTCGCGCCTTTGGCAATTTTTACAGCGAAAACTTTTAATAAATTAAACAATCAACAATTAAAATCAGCCTTATTAGCCGGAATATTTTTACTTTTCGGTATTGCTTTTCTACTTCAAACAAGACGCGAAACGCCGCAATTTATCTGGTGCGCGTGGGAAAATCTGGCGCAGGAATTGCCGCAAAATGAGCAAGCCACGCCGACAAAGATTTATGTTTTTGAAGATTTAGTCGCATATCATCTGTGGTTTGCGCTTCACAATTCGGACAAAAATTATCAGATTATCAAAGTAAATAATATCGAAGGTTTGCGCGAAGACAAAGCATATTTTCTGCCACGCGGTTTTGACGAAGTGCAGACAATTGAAGGAGATGACTTTGGCGATGAAAACTTTTGGATTGCCTTTCGTGATAAAGATTGGAACGAACTTAAACCGCCGCTGCAAAATTTGATTTCAAAAGATTACAAAATCGGCGAACCGCAAGTGTTTGAAGCGCAAGGTTTAAAAGCTTTTCTGGTAAAGGCGAAAAAGAGTGAATAATATTTAGCATTGAGGGTAATTTAGACAAGATAGACAGGATAATCTGGATATTTTTGATCAGCTGATTCTATTATTATTTTTAACATTTCTACAAAAATAATAATCCTGCAAATCCTGTCTATCCTGTTAAAATTCAGCTTAATTTGTTGTTTTGCCCGTTTCTAAAATATTTCGGTAAATCTCCGCATCAACATTTCCGCCGCTGACGACAATGCAAATTTTTTTATCTTTGAATTTCTCTTTATTTTCCAAAATCGCGCCCAAACTTAACGCACCGGTCGGTTCGGATTTCAGATTTGCCAGCGCAAAATAAAGCCGCACGGCTTCTTCTATTTTTTCGTCGGAAACTTCGATAATTTCCGAAACGCCCGATTTTATTATTTCCCAATTATGATCGCCGAGCGAAATCGTCCGCGCTCCGTCGGCAATCGTCATCGGCTCGACTTGGTTTCTGATAATTTTTCCTGCCCGCAAAGATTTTGCTGCGTCGTTTCCCAAAAGCGGTTCTGCGCCGATCAGATTTGCTTGATGAGAGTTGCGGCATAAACCTTTTGAAATTCCCGAAATCAAACCGCCGCCGCCGATTGGTGAAATTACGACATCGAAATCTTTTATAGAAATTTCATCGCCGATGGTCGAATTTCCTTCGATGACCAATAAATCATCATAAGCCGAAGCAAAATATGCGTCCGGCATTTTTTCGGCAAGCTGCGCGACGCGCTCGTTGCGTCCGATTTTGTTTGTGTCCACCAAATCAACTGTCGCGCCGTAATTTTTGACGGCTTCGATTTTAACCTTCGCCGACGTTTCCGGCATTACGACCGTGCATTTTTTGTTTGTTAATTTACAGGCGTAAGCCAACGCCTGACCGAAATTTCCCGACGAAGCCGTTAAAATTTCATCATTCGGCACGTTCAAGGCGAGATTGTAAGCGGCGCGAAATTTGAAACTCCCTGTGTGTTGAAAGGTTTCCGAAGCGATTGTTAAATCAATGCCGAGAAATGTTTTTAGTTTTTCCGATTCGATAAAAGTCGTCGGGCGAATTGCTTGCTGTAAAGTTTTCATAAAGGAAGATTAACGCAAATTATCAGAGTCGCAAAGCCGCCAAAAATTTTATAAATCTCTGCGTCCTTGCGACTTTGCGACTTTCCGTTAAAATAAAAATATGGAAAATGCACAATTCGGAATGATCGGTTTGGGAACGATGGGCAGAAATTTTTTGCTCAATGTCGCAGAACACGGTTTTTCCTGCGTCGGCTATGATTTGGACGCGGAAAAAGTTGAACTGCTCAATAAAGAAGGCGCGGATTACACGGTTGAAGGCGTTGGTGATTTGGTCGGATTTGTCAATAGTCTGGAAAAGCCGCGCAAAATTATGATGCTCGTTCCGGCGGGGAGAATTGTTGATGCGGTGATTGAAAGTTTAGTTCCGTTTCTCGACGAAGGCGACATTTTGATTGACGGCGGAAATTCGCATTTTTCCGATACCGAAAGGCGCGAAAAGTATCTTGACGATTTGGGAATTGAATTTCTCGGTGTCGGCGTGTCCGGCGGCGAAGAAGGCGCACGACACGGCGCGAGCATTATGCCCGGCGGCGAAAAATCGGCTTATGAAAAAGTCGCCCCGATCTTGATTGCAGCTTCCGCAAAAGTCAACGGCGAGCCGTGTGTAACGTATATCGGCAAAGGTTCGAGCGGGCATTTTGTCAAAATGGTTCACAACGGAATCGAATACGGTTTGATGGAAATTTTGGCGGAAACTTACGATTTTATGCGCAGGGTTTTGAAAATGGATTATAACAAAATGAGTTCGACTTTTGACGAATGGAACAACGCCGAATTAAATTCGTTTTTGGTCGAAATTACTGCCGAGATATTGAAAAAATGCGACGACGAAACGGGAAATCCGCTGGTTGAAATGATTTTGGACAAAGCGGCGCAAAAGGGAACGGGCAAATGGACTTCGCAAGCCGCGCTCGATTTCGGCGTGCCGATTCCGACAATTGACGCGGCGGTTTCGATGCGCCAGATTTCCGCGCAAAAGGAAGTGCGGCAAGTAATCGCCGAAAAATACGGAAACCACGAAGCGAAAATCACCAATCCGCCGTTGAGCGACGGCAATGTCGTCGTCAGCGAACCGGAAATTGACGCGCAAAAAGCCGCCCGCGAAACCCGCGCCGCCGAAACCGTCATCAGCGAACATCATAAAGCAAATTTGGATTTGAAGTCTGAAACACAAACCGATAAAAAAACCAAAGTCGAAACCGACGAAAAACACGACGAAGCCGTGCGCGAAACGGTTTTCGAGAATAAAGAAGAATTTTTAGAACTCTTAAAACAGACGCTTTTAAGTTCGTTCATCGTAACTTACGCGCAGGGAATGTCGCTTTTGCAAACTGCTTCCGTCGAAAAAGATTACAATTTAAATCTCGCTGAAATCGCCAAAATCTGGCGCGGCGGCTGCATTATTCGTTCGGAGTTGTTAGAGGAAATTCGCTCTGCTTACAAGAAAAACCCCAATTTGCCGAATATGATTCTCGACGACGGATTTGCTGAAACTTTGAGCGAAAACCGCGATTTTTGGTGCAAAATAAATAATGAATTTATGATTAGCCAAGTTCCGAGTTTATGTCTTGCGTCGGCGTTGTCATATTTCGACGCTTTTCGTTCGAGCCGTCTGCCCGCGAATATGATTCAGGCGCAGCGCGACTTTTTCGGAGCGCACACATATCAGCGAATTGATAAAGAGGGAACTTTTCACACGCCGGATTGGAACGAATAAAACAGATTATTGCTGTTGGCGGAAGTTCTTTAGATTCATATTATCCTTTTAAAAGTTAGGACAAGATTTTTATTTCTGTCCTAACTTTTAACTGCTTACTTAATTTTGAAACAGGATAAATAATTCCAAAATCAAGTTTTTACAGCATATTTCACTTCCTTCAACTTTTTATTCTCAATTTGATTGCGGATTGTTTCGATTGTAGATAAACACAACTAAATAAGCGATGACAGTTCCTGCCAGTAACCATATTATCGGCTGTTTATATAAGCTCAAAATTCCATTTTCTGAAACAGACAACAATCCGCCGTAACTATAATTTAACAAAAATCCGGTTGCAAGAACTAAAACAAATATCGGTTTCCAAATTTTGTCATTTATCTTCTTTAATTCATTAATAAAATATACAAAGGAAAGAATCCAAAAACCTCCAATTAGATAAAGAAAAAACATCTGATATAGGAAACTATTGTTACCTTCATAATCGGAAACATCCAGCCAATATGGCAAGCTAACCGCTGAAAATAATAAAACCGTAAAAATAAACATTATAATTTTATTATTAACAATATCAATAAAAACTTTGTTTTTCATATATTCTCCAAAAATCTTTCTTTAAAAAGGGAATATTTTGGATCAATATTCCCTTAGCCTCTTAATTTAGCGGTTACAAATTGATGAGCATTGTGAAGCAGCATTACGAAGACAATTATCTCTCGTTGTAGCAGATGAAGAATTCAATGATGCTACTCCAGCAGCAGCTAGAGTAACACAAGCGGCTAATCCTATTCCAGCAGTTAGTCCCGCGCACGCAGCTGCTCCTAGTAATCCTACACCGGTATTACTTTGCAAAGATGCCTCGTAAGTACTCTGGCAATTGTTTGTTTCCCTCTGCCGACATTGATAACATGTTTCGCCGCCGCCGCCGTAACTGCCGCCGCCGTAACTGCCACCACCGTCGCCACCGTATGGATTATTGCAACCGACTCCACCTACAAAAGCCGTTGAAGCAGCGTCGAAAAAGATAGCGTCGAAAAAATCATCAATGCTAAAACCATCGCCGAACAGACAAGAGTCATCAATTGTCGAGTTAATAAACTTACTCGTGTAGTTGATTTTCTGCATCTGCCAAATGTTCTTTTGGCTGGTGATTTGTTGGATTTTAGCAAGGCTGCCGCTTTGGTTTCTCCGGTAAATCAAATTGCCGGTTTCAGTGTTGATGACGCTTTGCAATTCTCCGCGCTTGTTATATTGAAACTGCAAATCTCTGCCGTCCGCGCCGATAAATTCGGTTAATGCTCCGCGCGAATTGTAGGAATAATGCCGTGATTGTCCGAGCGCGTTCGTTAATTGAACGATACGTCCGGCTTCGTCGCGGAATATTTTAACCCAATTATCATCAGCATTGATAACCTTCATCAGATTACCGCTTGCATCACGTTCGGCACGCGCCGAATGCCCGCGATTGTCGCTTTTACGAACAATTTGGTTGTCGGCATTATATTCGTAACTTGTAATCAAGCCGGACGGCAATTTTTCCGACGTTTTGCGTCCCGCCGCATCAAAAGTTGTTTCAAAACGTCCGGTGTCTGAATAAACGACGGCGGTTTTGCGTCCTTTCGCGTCATACTCGAAATCTACGGCTATTCCGTCTTCGACTTGTAAATGAATTTCCTGACCGCGGCGATTGTAAGTGCTTTTTACACTTTTGCCGTTTTTGCGTATCCGGTTTTCAGTCAAAGTTTCATTGTCATAAACAATGTCGGTACGTTCGCCGTTTTCGATTATTGCCTTTAACTTGCCGTTTGCCGCATACTCGAAAACTTTTTCGCCGCCGTCCGCCGTCGTCTGGCGCGTTAGTCTGTTCTGCGCGTCATAAACAAAAATCACCGTCGTTCCGTCAGCACCCGTAACCTGAACAGGTTGGTTATCAGCATTATATTGAATGCTCAATAGAGTTCCGTCGGCATCTTTGACATCGGTTAAAATGCCGCGTTCGGTGTGTTGAAACGTGCGGGCGTAATTTAGCGAATCGGTTATGGTTGTGCGCGTCGAAACATTATTTTTATTGATTTCATAAGCGAAATGGTTAAGTCCGACAGCATCGCCAACCTCGCTTGCGCGTCCGTTTGCATTGTATTTGGCGCGAAGAGAAATTTTGTTTGCCGGATCAATCACCTTGCTGATCTTTTCGCCCGTGTATTCGTATTGCCATTTGCCGCTGACGGCATTCGTCGCGCTTTGCAGCAAATCGTTTGATTGACTAAAAGCAACTCGTCTGCCGGTATTATCGGTAACCGCCAGAAGTTTCGCATCGCTGCCGCTTGACCAATCAAGATTGATTTCTCCCGATAAACTTGAAATACTGCTTAATCTGCCTTTTGAACTTCGATTGAGGGTAACTTCAAATCCGCCCGGCGCGATAATTTCGGTTAAAAAGTATTTGCCGCCCGTTCGCTTATAAATTTTGGTTATATCGCCGTTCTTCGCTGTAATCGTATTGCCGTTTTCAACATTGAATTCCTTTACGTCCGTTGTATCGGAAGGCTGCAAAACGTAATGTTTCGCGTCGTTGCGCTGATATGTAAAATTCCCGCCCGCGCCGGTTGTTAAAACGGCAGTTTCATCGTTAAGAGTGATGCTGTCGTTAAATACATAAGACCAGCCGTTACCGAGTCCGAAATCTTCATTTCGGCTGCTGACATAGGTTCGCTGAAAAAGCAGCAGCGGGTTATCCGCAAAAGCCAAATCAGTTTGAGCAAATGCCAGTTCTCCGGTTGAAGAACTGACAAACTCGACCGGAAATCCGTTATTCTGTGAACGAGCAATCGGTAAAAGTTCGATGTTTTGTGTTCGACGACCAAGAGTTGCCAATTTATCAAGCGGACTTGTCTGTGCCGCGGCGGAACAAGTTGCACAGCTTTTAACTTCCGTGATATTACTTTCCGCTGCATTTGCCGGCGTAAAAGCGGCAAACCCAAGTGAAAAGGTGATGACTGAATACATTGCTATCGAAGCAATAATAGTTCTAAACATAAAAATACTCCCTTAAATTGATAAGGAGAATCAAATATGAATCAGACAACTCAACGCGCATCTTATTTAAATCTCTCATTACAGGTTGAACTTCTTCTAGGGCAAACGCATTAAAAGTTGAGAACTTTAAGTAGGTAGCTTTCATTCCAGCCTGCTTTCTTGCGTTTGCCTTCAATTCCCCTTTTGCAACTCTTTTCTTGCTTGAGTAGATTCAAGCCGAGATGTCGAATAGTCG
>JBBPXX010000147.1:0-50186 GCA_038200505.1 Pyrinomonadales bacterium
AAACGACTGTTCTTTTGCTTGTCCTTTTCGGCTTTGATTTTCTGTCGCAAATCTTCTACGCTTTCTTTTATCTTGGGTAAGGCTTTATTCATTTCCTTAGCTTAAAGATTTATTGCATATTCTTCAAGTCCATTCCGTATTAATACCAATTTAACAACAAGTCATTTGGATTGAAAAATACTACTTAAGGATTTAAGTAATTAAATTGATGTTTAGCCAGTAAATTTCAAGTGTGGAAGTCAATTATCTATATAATAAAATTATATCGGATTGTTTTTGAACTTATAATTATCTGTTTAGTATGTCAAGTTTTAATTTTGATAAAATTTGCTTAAAATAAGTTAATATGAAAGTTTTAGTCATCGGTTCGGGCGGGCGTGAACACGCACTTTGTCACACATTTAAGCGTAGCAAAAAAGTAAAAAAGATATTCTGTGCCAACGGTAATGCCGGAATCGCCGAAATTGCGGAATGCGTGAATATCAAACCGGATGAGGTGAAAGAACTTGCCGATTTTGCCGCGCAGAACGAAATAGATTTAACCTTTGTCGGCGGCGAGACGACTTTGGCATTAGGAGTTGTTGACGAGTTTGAAAAAAGAAATTTGAAAATCGTCGGTGTCAGCCAAAAAGCCGCGCAGCTTGAAGCGAGTAAATCATTTGCCAAAGATTTTATGGCGCGGCATAACATTCCGACGGCGAAATATAAAACTACAAATTCTGTTCGAGAGGCAAAACAAGTATTAAAAAGCGGTGCATTCGGTGATGAAAACACTCCGATTGTTATAAAAGCCGACGGTTTGGCGGCAGGTAAAGGCGTTTTTGTCGCCGTGAATCACAAGCAAGCCGAAAGCGCGTTAGACGAACTCGAAACGATTGTTGGCAAAGAAGCCGCAGAAAAAATCGTTTTGGAAGAATGTTTATTCGGCAGGGAAGTTTCGCTGATTTTGTTCACTGACGGAAAAGATTTTGCATTGATGCCGCCTTCACGCGACCACAAACGCATCGGCGAAAATGATACGGGCGCAAATACGGGCGGAATGGGAACGATTACCGATGCAAATCTGCTCACAAACAAACAAACCGATGAAATTATCGAAAAAATTATCAAGCCGACCTTAAAAGGCGCAGAGCGCGAAGGTTTTCCGTTTCGCGGTATTATGTTTTTAGGTTTGATGATGACAAAAGAAGGCGCGAAACTGCTGGAATATAATGTTCGTTTCGGCGACCCGGAAACACAGGTGATTTTAGTTCGTTTGAAAACAGATTTGGTTGAAATTTGTGAAGCGATGTTGTCAGAAAAATTGTCGAAAATCGCAATCGAATGGCAAAAGGGAAGTTCGGCGTGTGTCGTTCTTGCTTCAAAAGATTATCCGAAAAAAGCGCAGACCGGCGATGTAATAAGCGGTTTGGATAAGGCGCAATCAATCGAAGATATAACTGTATTTCACGCCGGAACATCAAAAAATGCCGACGACGAATTCATCACGGCGGGTGGAAGAGTTTTGGGCGTAACCGCAGCTGCCGACAGTTTGGAAAAAGCGTTGGAAAAAGCGTATCTGGCGGCGAATGAAATAAACTGGGACGGAATGCAATTTCGACGGGACATTGGAAAGTGATTTTCGGTCTTAACTCGAATCACACAAAATTCTCTGAAAAGGCTGAAAAAAGTTCAGAGTCAACAATTAAAAAAAAGCCTTTGAATTAAATTGTTTATTGACCGTCAACAAAGGCTTGTGTTAATTTCATTACTAGGTTTATAAAACCTGTTTCCGTCCATTTCTCGCCGATTTTATTTTATAAATATTGTGATTACCGGTTTCAATACAGACATTGATTATCAAGGCATAACGTATCACGTGCAGACCGAAGACAAAGGTGTTGATACGCCGCTGATTTTGTCGCTGGTTTATGATCGCGGCACGATTTTGGCGAGCAAGCGTTCGCCGTATGACGACTTGCTGGCGAATGCGTTTGATGAAAAAATGCTGGTCGAGCGTCTGCAAAAACAGCATAAATTGATGTGCGCGGCGGTTCGCGCAGGCAGAATCGAAGATTTGAAGCGAATGACGATGAAGGAATCGGCTTCGCGGCAAAAAGGTTTGATTGCTCAAAAAGAAGTCAAATCCGTTAATGAAATCATTGCGCCGAAAATTCAGCTTCCGATTGAAGTTAAAACGGAAAAGCCGAAAGTTGCGCCGCCGATTTTGTTCAAAGAACCGATTCCGTTTGCCGATAAAAAAATCGAACCCGTCAAATTTGATTTGCCGCCGTCGAAACCGGAAGTAGAATCAAACCCGCTGGAAACACTCGAAGAAATAGTTTGGGATATTCCGATTGATATTGTCGAAGACACGATTATTGAAGCGGTTCAAATTATTGAGGAAGAAATGATTTTGCCGGCGGAAGCGGTCGAAATTTTGTCGGATTCGGGCAAGACCGAAGAAATTGTTGATTTTACGTTAAAAGTAGAATTGCTCAATGAAGCGGTTTTTAGGAGCGGCGAACGAAAAACCGTCAGTATTCTGGTTTTTCGCGGCAATCAGCACACGGGTTTAAGCAGCGTGCAGGTAATTGTCAAAGTTATCGGCACTTCTTTCAGACCATTGATTTTCCACGCCAAAACCGACAGCAACGGCATTGCGACGGTTCATCTGCAATTGCCGAATTTCAAATCGGGACGCGCCGCAGTTTTGATCAAAGCGATAAGCGAAGGCGAAGAAACGGAATTGAGAAGAGTTGTTAAACAAGGATGAATTCAGTTATCAAAAAGAAGCCGACAACCGATAATTGGAAACTGACAACTAATAGTTTAATGAAAATTATTGTTAACGGTGAAATGAAGGAAGTTGCGGGAAATCTTAATTTGATAGGATTGCTTGAACATCTCTCGATGCCTGACGAAAGAATTGCGATTGAGTTGAACAAAGAAGTCGTCCGCAAAAAAGATTGGGAAACAAAAGAGATAAACGACGCTGATAAAATTGAAATAATTCATTTCGTCGGCGGCGGGTGATTTAAAGGATAAAGGCTGAAGGATAAAGGATAAAGTTTTTGTAACTTTGTCCTTTTTGTTTTGGGCGGGAAAAAGTTGTAAGTTTAAACTGTACGAAAGGTTTGAAAATCTTTGCGACCTTTGCGCCTTTGCAGGAAATTTCTTTAATTTTAATAGTTATGAATGATTTATTTAATTTGGCAGGAAAAACTTTTAATTCGCGTTTGATTATCGGGACGGGAAAATATCGCTCGTATGATGAAATGAAGTCGGCGCACACGGCTTCGGGCGCGGAAATGGTGACGGTCGCGGTTAATCGTGTGCCGTTGGACGGAAAAACCGAATCGTTTCTCGATTATCTCGACCCCGAAATGCAGATTTTGCCGAATACGGCTGGCTGTTTTGATGCCGAACACGCGATACGCACGGCGCGTCTGGCGCGTGAAGCACTCGAAACCGATTGGATAAAGCTCGAAGTCATCGGCGATAAAGTTACGCTTTTGCCCGACAACGAACAGACGTTCGCCGCCGCTAAAGTTCTTATCAAGGAAGGCTTTATCATTATGCCGTATATTTCCGACGATTTGATTATGGCGCGGAAAATGCTCGACATCGGTTGTCAGTGCGTGATGCCGCTTGCCGCGCCGATTGGTTCTGGTTTGGGCGTGCAAAATCCGGCGAATCTAAAAATTATGCGCGAACAATTGCCCGACGCGATTATTATCGTTGATGCCGGAGTCGGCGTTCCAAGCGATGCCGCGATTGCGATGGAACTCGGCGCGGACGCGATTTTGATGAACACGGCAATTGCCGAAGCAAAAGATGCGGCGCAAATGGCGACTGCAATGAATTACGCCGTCAAAGCCGGACGACTTGCATATCTTTCGGGCAGAATGCCGAAACGCCTTTATGCCAGCGCGTCGAGTCCGATTGAAGGAGCAATCAAATGAGTCCAAAGTCCAAAGTCCAAAGTCCGAAGCCAAAGACCAAAGACCAAAGACCAAAGACCAAAATTGTATTGGCTTGCTTGTTTATTGCTTTCGGAATTTTCGCCTGCTCGAACGGCAGTGCCAGACACTATGAATTCAATATCGCCGAAAGCAAATCTTACGAAGCATCGTTGTTTCGCCAAAATTGCGCGATTTGTCACGGACAGGAAGCCAACGGCAAGGAAATGGACGGCAAACTGATTCCTTCACTGCGCTACGGCGAAGCGGCGACTTTGACAGAAGAACAAATTTATACGCAGATTCACGACGGCAAACTGCCGATGCCCGCTTTCAAAAATCAATTGACTGGAGAAGAAATCAGAAGGATGGTGAAGTTTATTCGCCGAGATTTGCAGGGTAAAGCAAAAGAAAATTAGCCACGAATAACACAAATAACACGAATAGATATTTAAAATAATTCGTGTTATTTGTGTTATTCGTGGCAAAAAAAATATGAAAATTTTAGTTACAGGCGCAGGCGGTTTGGTTGGCGGCGAATTAGTTCCGACGTTAAAAATCAAAGGACACGAAGTTTATAAACTTTCGCGCAGCAAGGCAAAAAATGCCGATGAAATTCAATGGGACGCTTACGAAGGTTTTACGGAATCGGAACAGGCAAAACTCGAAAATTTCGACGCGGTTGTGCATTTGGCGGGCGATAATGTCGGCGAAGGAAGTTGGACGGAAGAAAAAAAACGAAGTATCAGAGAAAGCCGCGTCATCGGAACGCGGACTTTGGTTGACGCTTTCAGAAAAGTCGAGAATCCGCCGAAAATTTTTGTTTCCGCTTCCGCAATCGGTTTTTACGGCAGCCGCGGCGATGAAGTTTTAACTGAAAACAGCGAGCAAGGCGAAGGATTTTTCCCCGAAGTCTGTGTTGCGTGGGAAGCGGAATCCGAAAAAGCCGCAGATTTCGGCGCACGAGTTGTAATGCCGCGCATCGGAATTGTTTTGGCAAAAGACGGCGGCGCGTTAAAGGAAATGCTCACGCCATTTAAACTTGGTGTCGGCGGCACAATCGGCAGCGGCGAACAATGGATGAGCTGGATCGCGCTTGACGATTTAATCAGGATTATTCATTTCGCGCTCGAAAATGAAGACTTACGCGGCGCAGCCAACGCAACCGCGCCGAATCCTGTAAAAAATGAAGAATTTACCGACACGCTCGGCAAAGTTCTGCATCGTCCGACAATAATTCCGATTCCTGCATTCGGAATCAAACTTTTGTTTGGCGAAAAAGGCGAAAAACTTCTGCTCGAAGGCTGCCGCGTTTTGCCTGCAAAACTTGAAGAAGCAGGTTTTGAGTTTAAGTTCAAGAACTTGGAAGAAGCGTTGAAACACGCCTTAAATTAACCTGAGTCTTGAGTTGAAATCAAAGAATAAATTAGACGCGGATTTGCACTGATTAAGCGGATAATCGCGGATTATTTTTGATAAACTTTTGGCGGATTGATTAAAATATTTTCAATAAATCCGCGCTAATCGCTAACTTTTTTCAAGCCGCGCAATTATGGGGTTTTTCCGAAACCGAAATCCAAAATCGTCTTCAAAAACGGTTTAATATAAAAACACCGGAACAGATTCTTGTAATAAAATCCGATGAAAATTTGCGTCGGATTCTGGTTGAAGAAATCAGCCAAGCAACGGATTTACTGGTTATCGGCGCGAGTTTTGAAGAATTTGTCGAAAATATCAAAATTCAAATGTAATCTTTACGACGATGCCGGATGAAAAAGACAAAATCGAATGTTTTACTTTCAACTGCCGATAAACACTGGAAAAAAGGCTTGAAAAAAGTTTCTATAATAATTTGCGACGCGCTGACGGCAAGAGAGGTTGACAACGATGACAGAGTAAAAGTTTTCAGACTTATTGCCGATTCTTCGCTGAATGAATTAAAAAAATTGTGCCTGAGCAAAGTGAACTAAATTGATACAACTTATTAATAACCTTCTTCGGATAATTGTATAAATTGTTTATTTTTAATTACTTACATTGACTGATTTCCTAAAGGCACGATTGTTGCTTAATTTTCATAGAGTGGAAGCAGAAGCGGCTTCTTAAGGGAGTGTCAAGGCGATTTTCAATGCCTATCTCAAATAAACAATTGCAAGTCCCGACATTTAACACACTCCTTTACGCAATCGCTTTTGCTTCTTTTATTTTAAATCATAAAGGAGATTTTTTATGCAGGACGTTCAAAATATTCCGCCGCCGGACACGACTCCAACGACGAGAGATGATGAT
Organism: Pyrinomonadales bacterium; assembly: GCA_038200505.1. Classification (GTDB taxonomy): domain Bacteria; phylum Acidobacteriota; class Blastocatellia; order Pyrinomonadales; family Pyrinomonadaceae. Next base: position 6,231 of record JBBPXX010000147.1, read on the forward strand.
TTCGGCAGTCATTCCGCAATAGATATTGACTTGGACAACGAAGAAGTTGAGAAACCAAACGAGCCGATTCCTCTTCCGCCGGATCAGCAGCCGGTTGTGCCGGTTAAAGAACCTCCGAATACGGAAAAAGTTCCTGTCGGCGAAGATAGAGATGAACCAAAACGAATCGCTTGAGATTTTAGCGAAGAACATAAATTTGTGTTCTTCGCTTTTTTGTTTTGGATTGGTGAAATAAGATTTACGACTAGTTTGACAATATTTCCTTTTGTAACTAAACTTGTTACAGTTATGGCAGCCAATAGTCAATTTGCAACAGCGGTTCACGTTTTAACGATTCTTGCTAAAAACAACAAGGAGCGTGTGAAATCAGATTATATTGCCGGAAGTGTCAATACAAATCCGGTTGTCATTCGGCGGTTGTTGAGCAGTCTTCAGGAAGCGAACTTAGTCGAATCACAAGTCGGTGTTGCAGGCGGAACTTTTTTAGCTAAACGTCCAAAAGATATACGGTTATCCGAAATTTATAAAGCTGTTTCCTGCGGCGAAGTTTTTGCTTTGCATCCGAACAAGCCTGATGAAAATTGTCCGGTAGGAAAAAATATCGCGGCAATTTTATGTGAATTGCAGAAGGAAATTGATAAGACTGTAGAAGAAAAACTAAATCAATACACGCTTCGTGATTTGATTGAAAAAATAGAGGAAAATTAAAAACATTATTTTGAACTGTATCAATAAATGTTACAAAATAATCGCTTTAGATAGAATAAGGATATTTTTGAGAATGCGAGACAGTTAAAGCGCGAAAAAAATTAAGTTATTTGGGAAAATAAAAATTATGAATACATTTTTATCGTCTTGGTCGCCGCGCGTTTTAAGTGTTTTGCGATTTATCGCCGGATTTTTGATTTTTTTTCACGGCAGTCAGAAACTTTTTAACTTTCCGCCGAAAGAAGGATTTACAGCAGCCACGGGTTTAATTTTGGTGACGGGAATTCTGGAATTTTTCGGCGGTCTTCTGCTTTTTCTCGGTTTGTTCACACGCATCGCAGCTTTTATCCTGTGCGGTATGTTGGCGGTCGCATATTTTACGGTTCACGCGCCCGGCGGATTTTTCCCAATCCTTAACAAAGGCGAACTCGCTGTAATCTATTGTTTTGTTTTTCTTTATTTCGCTTTCACCGGCGGCGGCGCGTGGAGTTTGGACAGACTGATTTGGAAACGGGATTGAAAGTGAAAATGTTTAAAAGTGGAAATGTGAAAAGTTTATTGTCAGATGTAGTTATAATCTCTTTCACTTTTAGACATTTTTACCTTTTCACTTTTTTGAAATTTATGAAGAATTATATCGAAAAATCAATGACTTACGCCGAATATATTAAGCTGATTGATGATTTGCTGTTGGAAGGAAAAACGACGGGACCAAATCAGTCGGAAGCGATGTTTAATTACGGCAAGTTAAATCGGCAGCGAATGCACCGGCTTGAAAAAACGGTGAAATTGAACGAATCAGTCGTTAAAGAAGCGCAAAATGTTACGCGCAAAATGATTTGGCTGATAATTACCGAAGGTTGGTGCGGCGACGCGGCGCAGAATATTCCGACGATTGAAAAAATTGCGGCGGAAAATGAAAATATCGAAACACGCTACGTTCTGCGCGATGAAAATTTGGATTTGATGGACGCTTATTTAACCAATGATGCGCGTTCGATTCCGAAACTGGTTGCGCTCGATGCGGAAATGCTCGAAGAAATCGGAATTTGGGGTCCGCGTCCGCAGGCGGCGATGGATTATTTTTATGAAATGCGAGATCGAGGCGTGGAAAAGCCGCAGATGATGGAAAATATGCAGCGTTGGTATTTGGCTAACAAGGAACGATCAATTCAGATGGAATTTAAGGAATTGTTAGAAAATTGGTCGAACAAAGAAAAAGTTTTAGCGACTGGAAAGTAACTGAACAAGATTTGTCCGCGAAATAAAGCGAAAAACCTGAAAGTAAAAACCTGTCTTCTTTTCGGGTTTTTCGCTTTATTTCGCGGACAATGCAAAAAAAAATATGAAAGTTTACGAAATAAATGAATTCGGCATTGATAATCTGACTTTGGCTGAACGCGACGAGCCTTCGCCGAAAGCAAATGAAGTGAAGGTGAAATTTCACGCCGTATCCTTGAATTACCGCGATTTGCTAATGGTCAAAGGCGCGTATAATCCGAAACTGAAAACGCCGCTCGTGCCGCTTTCGGACGGCGCGGGCGAAGTTGTCGAAATCGGCGAATCGGTTACGAAATTCAAAGTCGGAGATCGTGTTACGCCGATTTTTATGCAGGGTTGGCTTGACGGCGAAATCGAAGTTTCAAAAGCACGAACCGCGCTCGGCGGCGATTTGGACGGCTGTTTGCGCGAGTTCGGTACGTTTGACGAAAACGGTTTGGTCTGCATTCCAGATCATTTCAGTTATGAAGAGGCGGCGACGCTGCCGTGCGCGGCGGTTACGGCTTACAACGCACTTTTTGAATCGGGACGAATGAAATCCGACGATTCGATTTTGCTGCAAGGCACTGGCGGCGTTTCGATTTTCGCTTTGCAATTGGCGAGCGTTTTGGGAACAAAAATAATTATCACATCTTCGAGCGACGAAAAATTGCAAAAAGCCAAAGAACTCGGCGCGGACGAATTGATAAATTACAAAGAGCGCGAAGATTGGGACAAAGCGGTTTTGGAATTGACCGAAAAACGCGGCGTTGACCACGTTGTCGAAGTCGGCGGCGCGGGAACGCTGCAAAAATCTTTAAACGCCGTAAAAATGGGCGGACACATCGCCGTCATCGGCGTTTTGACCGGCGCGGGCGAGATAAATCCCGTTCCGATTGTGATGAAAGCCGTCAGAATGCAGGGAATTTTCGTCGGCTCGCGCCAGATGTTCGAGCAGATGAATCTGATGCTTTGCCAGCATAATCATTTGAAACCCGTGATTGATAAAGTTTTTGAATTTAATGAAGTAAAGGACGCATTTAAATATATGGAAGCGGGAGCGCATTTTGGCAAAATTGTCATCAAAATCAGTTAAAAATTTAAAAAAGGGAAAAATTATGAGTGAACCGAGAGAACCGAAAAAGCTAATAAAACCTGCAAATTGGGAAGAATTTTTGAAGGAATTTTCCGGCAGAAATAAAAACCGGCGGGCGCGTTTAGATGTTTTTAGAAGCAGCGGCAAAACCGAAGAAGAAGCGCAGGAATTACGGCTTGAAGAAGTTGTTTTACGGCGCAACGGCGAACGTGAAGATGTTGAAATCATTCGCGTTGACCGCACTGAAGGCGATGCCGAAAAATCAAAAGAAACAGTTACAAATGTGCGCGGAGTCGCCGTTCAATACGACGTTGACGGCAGCGAAGACGCGCTGGAAATTACCGACGACCAAAACACTTTGATAATGATGCGAATGGAATCGAAAGTTGACGGAGCTTCGTAAAAATTATGGAATTTATTTCCCCGCAAATTCAGAGTTACGCCGAAAAATATACTTCAGGCGAAAGCGAAATTTTAACCGAACTTCGCCGCAAAACTTTTGAAACGCGAAACGATAAATCAATGCTTTCGGGTTTTTATCAAGGTCGTCTGCTTTCAATGTTAAGCAAAATATTGCAGCCGAAACGGATTTTGGAAATCGGAACTTATACGGGTTATTCGGCGATGTGTCTGGCGGAAGGTTTGACCGACGACGGCGTAATTATCACGCTCGATATGCAACCGGAAACGCACGAAATTGCTAAAAGTTTTTGGGCGAAAAGCGATTTGAATGACAAAATTGACGGACGTTTGGGCGATGCGACAAAAATAATTCCGACGTTGGACGAAACTTTTGACCTTGTTTTTATTGATGCCGACAAACCGAATTATGCGAATTATTACGATTTGGTTTTCCCGAAAATGCGAATCGGCGGTTTGATAATCGCCGACAATGTTTTGTGGAGCGGCGAAGTTTTAAAGGTCGAAAATGGCGAAACCGATGACGAAAGCACGATTGCTTTGCACGAATACAGCAAAAAAATCCAATCTGATAAAAGAGTCGGCAACATTCTTTTCGCCGTGCGCGACGGTTTGATGATTGCTCGAAAAGAAAGAGATTAGTTTAATTCGGAGGTGAAATCGTGAATTTGAATTACATAAATCTAATGACAAATATTTTGAAAGTCGGGTTTCTACTTTCAATTATTATGATTTCGATTGTAATTGCACAAACTTCCGCGCTCATCAACCAACCTTTGATGGCTTCGGCGATAACTTTTGATTTAACGCTGACTCTGCCGATTGCATATTGGCTTTTTATTAGAAAAACAAAAATTTCAAAGCTCACGACGGCGGTTTTAATCATTTTCGGAATTGTTCTCACGTCATTTATTTTGCCCGAAAATAACCGGCAATTGCTCGATTATTTGAAGTATTTCGCATTGCCCGTTATTGAACTCGGATTGTTGGCATATACCGGATTTATCATTTATAAGTCGCGGAAAACTTATAAATCGCTCATTCAAAATCGCCCGGATTTTTTAGAAGTTTTCCGCGAAACGCTTGTTGCGGAATTTCCGAGCGCGATTTTGGCAAAGGCTGTTTCATTTGAAATAGCCGGATTTTATTATGCTTTTGTCGGCTGGAAATCGCGGCGCGGCGAACATCTTTTTAGTTATCACAGAAAAAACGGAACTGCCGTTTTGCTAATCGTTCTCGCTTTTATAGTCGCCGTCGAAACTTTTGTTCTGAATACTCTGATTGCGAAATGGAACGTAATTATCGCGTGGTTTTTGACCGCTTTCAGCACTTATTTTTTGTTTCAGATTTTCGCCCACGGTAAAGCAATTTTACTGCGTCCGATAGAAATTTCCGAAAATAAATTGTTTATCCGTTGCGGATTGCTCGGCGATGCGGAAATCGAATTGACGAATATCGAATCAATAAACCATATAAAACCGCCGATTGCGCCGAAAGATGGAGAAATAAAGCTTTCTCCCGCCGGGGAATTTACCGCGTGTAATCTGAAAATAATTTTGCGTAACGACGCGGTTTTAAATGGTCTTTATGGAAAAAAGAAAAATTTCAACACGATATTTTTAGCCGTTGACGAAGCGGAGATTTTGAAAGCCGAAATTGAAGAACAATTGGTCAAATATTTTGCAGAGAAAATTAACTTGGAGAATAGAAAATATGACAAATGAAATTTATGAAATTCCCGTGAAAACAATTGACGGTGAAGAAACAAATTTAGGTGAATACAAAGATAAGGTTTTGTTGGTTGTTAATGTCGCGTCGAAATGCGGTTTAACGCCGCAATATGAAGGTTTACAGAAACTTTATGACGAATATCACGATAAAGGTTTTGAAGTTTTGGGTTTTCCCGCGAACAATTTTATGGAACAAGAACCGGGAACGGAAGATGAAATAAAAGATTTTTGCGACACGAATTACAGCGTTAAATTTCCGCTTTTCTCAAAAGTTTCCACCAAAGGCGATGACCAGCACGAACTTTATAAATATTTGACCGAAAACAAACCCGAAACCGATGTCAACGACGGCGAATTTGAAGAAAAGCTAAAAGGTTACGGTTCGACACGCTCTCAGCCGAATGAAGTTTTGTGGAATTTCGAGAAGTTTTTAATCGGCAAAAACGGCGAAATCGCGGCGCGATTCGCGCCTGACGTAACGGCTGACGATTCGCGTTTGGTTGAGAAAATCAAAGATGAATTAAATAAATAATACGACGTATAACGAAAAAGAGGAGAAAAATGAGCGAAAAACAAGACGATAAAGTTTGGTTTATCACGGGAAGTTCAAGCGGTTTCGGACGCGAATTGGCGGAACAAGCGTTAGAAAAAGGTTACAAAGTTGTAGCGACGGCGCGGAAAACCGAAACAATTGAAGATTTGGTCGAAAAATATCCGCAAAATGCGCGGGCGATTCAACTTGATGTAACCGATGCAGACGAAACGAAGGCGGCGATTGAAAAGGCGATTAAAGAATTCGGCAGAATAGATGTGTTGGTCAATAACGCCGGTTACGGTTTGGGCGGCGGAATCGAAGAACCGAGCGAAGATCAAATTCGGCGGCAGTTTGAAACGAATGTTTTCGGTCCGATTCGCGTTATGCGAGCTGTTTTGCCGTCTATGCGTAATCAGAAAAGCGGGCATATTCTCAATATTTCTTCAATTGGCGGATTTCGTTCAGGTCCTTCGATTGGTTATTATACGGCGACAAAATTCGCGCTCGAAGCATTTTCCGAATCGCTGGCGGGCGAAGTCGAGCATCTCGGAATAAAAGTTACGATTGTCGAGCCGGGCGGATTTCGCACCGATTTTGCCGGACGTTCATTTGTTATGCCGGAAAATCGCATTGCCGATTATGTTACGTCGGAAAGACTCGACAAGATGAGCGAATACGACGGAAATCAGCCGGGCGATCCGAAAAAAGCTGTTGCCGCGATGATTCAGGTTGTCGAAACCGAAAATCCGCCGCTGCGTCTGCCGCTCGGCGCAGATGCGGTCAAAGGAATGGAAGAAAAAATAGAATCGGTCAAACAAAATATTGACGAATGGCGCGAAATTGCTATAAATACGGCGGTTGACGAGAGCAACAGCGTCGGGAAATAAAAAATGGAAAAGCGAAAATTCGGCAAAACTGATATGGAATTTTCCGTGCTTGGCTTCGGCGGCGCGGAAATCGGGCGCGACGTTACGCAGGAAAATGTGGGCGAACTTTTGAACGCGGCGTTGGATGCCGGTTTGAATGTGATTGACACGGCGGCGGCTTATTGGAAAAGCGAAAAATTGATCGGCGAAACTGTCGGCGGGCGGCGCAATTCATTTTATTTGTTGACAAAATGCGGCGCGTTGGACGGTTTTACGCGCTACGATTGGTCGAAAAAAGGGATTTTGGAAACGATTGAAAACAGTTTGCGAAATTTGAAAACCGATTATCTCGACATCGCACAACTGCACAGTTGCGGCAAAGAAATTTTGGAACGCGGCGAAGTTATCGAAGCATTACAGAGAGCAGTTGAGAAAGGTTACACCAGATTTATCGGTTATTCGGGCGACAATGAAGATGCGAAAACCGCGCTTGAAATGGACGTTTTCGATTCTTTGCAAACTTCGGTTTCGATTGCCGATCAAACGCCGATTGACGGGAATATTCAACTTGCCAAAGAGAAAAACATCGGTATCATCGCCAAACGCCCGATTGCCAATGCGGTTTGGCGGCACTCGTCAAAACCCGACGACTCTTATCATCACGAATATTGGGACAGAATCCAGAAGTTAAAATATGATTTTCTCGGTAAATCTTTGGAAGAAGCGACGGCAATGGCGTTGCGTTTTACAATGACGATTCCGGGCGTTGACACGATGATCGTCGGCACGACAAAACCGGGACGTTGGAGCGAAAATGCCGGATATGTTGCTGAAGGAAATCTATCGAATGAGGAATTTGAAGCGATTCGGGACAGATGGCGCGAAGTCGGCGGTGAAGATTGGAAGCAGATGACATAAAAAGTTTAGCCGCGAATTGCACGAATAACACAAATAAAATCAAAAAATAATTCGTGTTATTCGTGCAATTCGTGGCTAAAAAAAGAGCAAGGGAATTTATGAGCAAATTATTTGAAGCATTAGAGTTAAGAGAAATTGAATTTAGAAATCGGATTTGGGTTTCGCCGATGTGTCAGTATTCGAGCGAAGACGGTTTGCCGACGGATTGGCATCTCGTGCATTTGGGAAGCCGTGCGGTTGGCGGCGCGGGGCTTGTGATTGTCGAAGCGACGGCGGTTTCGCCGGAAGGTCGGATTTCGCCGCAGGATTCGGGGATTTGGTCGGACGAACACGCCGAAAAATTTAAGCCGATTGCGAAATTTATTAAAGAACAGGGCGCGGTTGCGGGAATTCAAATCGCACACGCGGGGCGCAAGGCTTCGGCTGCTGCACCTTGGGACGGCGGCGGGAAATTGAATGAAAACGAAAGCGGTTGGCAAACGGTTGCGCCGACGGCGGAAAGATTTGCGGAAGATTATACATTGCCGCGTGAGATGGACGAAAACGATTTTGAAAAAGTGAGAAATGATTTTGTCGCAGCGGCAAAACGGAGTGTCGAAGCGGGTTTTGAAGTAATAGAAATTCACGCCGCGCACGGTTATCTTTTTCACGAATTTTTATCGCCCCTATCGAATAAACGAACGGACGAATACGGCGGAAGTTTGGAAAATCGTTTGCGTTTTCCGCTTGAAATCACCGAAAAAGTGCGCGAAGCAGTTCCCGAAAATTTGCCCGTTTTCGTCAGAATTTCCGCGTCGGATTGGATGGAAAACGGTTGGGATGTCGGGCAGTCAGTCGAGTTTTGTAAAAAACTAAAGCATCTCGGTATTGATTTGATTGATGTTTCGTCAGGCGGAAATGTGCCAAACGCGAAAATCGAAATCGGCGCGGGTTATCAAGTGCCGTTTGCGTCGGAAATCCGCAAAAAAGCCGACATTCCGACGGGCGCAGTCGGTTTGATTACCGAACCGCAACAGGCGGAAGAAATTTTACAAAACGGCGATGCTGATGCGATTTTATTAGCGCGTGAATTTCTGCGCGATCCGTATTTCCCGTTCACGGCGGCGAAAGAGTTGGGCGCGGAAATTGATTATATTCCTAAGCAATACGGACGTGCGATTGATTTGCGGAAGGCAAAATCGGCTTAAAAGAAACAACCACTATCAGATATTTAAATGTTAATTTTATGATTATTAAATGTTGCGAAAATGGTGGTGAGTTGGAATTTTCCGAAAAGGAAGGCTTATCTCGATCCGCCGGAAAAGAATACTTTCGCGTAACTATCAGAAGTAATAATTTATTATCGTTCACGGATGTATATGCTTTTGATCCGTTTGATTCTAATTTAGTGCGCTTTTTTGAAGATGTAGCGGAAAATTGGCAAGGATTTGACGGCGAAAAAAAGTGGAGTTCATTGGAAGGTGAATTTATTTTAATCTGCACGTCGGATAATCTCGGTCATTTTGCGCTCGAAGTCACATAAGAAATAATGAAGACACTCAATGTGCGAGAAAAACAATTTATATTGAATCTGGACAGCTTGAAAATATAAGTTTAGAAGCAAGAAATTTTTTCAATATCTCGTGTGCTTGAAATCTTTTTAGATTATTTATTAGGTAATTAAACAAGGAGGGTTATGATTAATATTACAAAAATTCCGTTTTCGGTTTTAGATTTATCGCCTGTTTTTGAAGGCGAAACGGCGGGCGATGCGTTGCGGAAAACTTTGAGTTTGGCGCAATACGTTGAGCAACTCGGTTATAAAAGATTTTGGCTTGCGGAACATCACAATATGCCCGGAATTGCGAGCGCGGCGACTTCGGTTGTGATTGGATATGTTGCGGGTAACACGGAAAAAATCCGCGTCGGTTCGGGCGGAATTATGTTGTCGAATCACGCGCCGATTGTGATTGCCGAACAATTCGGGACGCTCGAAAGTCTTTATCCGGGACGGATTGATTTGGGTTTAGGGCGTGCGCCGGGAACTGATCGCCCGGCGACGCTGGCTTTGCGGCGCACTTTGAATAATGACGGCGAAGAATTTCCCGAACAGCTTGAAGAATTGCGGTTTTTCTTTCAAAAGCCGGTTGAATATCAAAAAGTTCAGGCAGTTCCGGGCGCGGGTTTAGACATTCCGATCTGGCTTTTGAGTTCGAGCGGTTTTTCGGCGCATTTGGCGGGAATTTTAGGTTTGCCGTTCGCGTTCGCGGCGCATTTTTCGCCGGAAAATACGCTGCCTTCGCTCGCGCTTTACCGCAAAACTTTTCAACCTTCGGATGATTTGCAAAAACCTTACGCGATGGTCGCGCTGAATATCGTCGCGGCGGAAACTGATGACGAAGCAGAGTTTTTGGCGACTTCGCAGTATCAGTCTTTTTTGAATTTGGTCAGAGGAAAACCGGGCAAAATTCCGCCGCCGGTTTCAGATATGAACGCGGTTTGGAACGCGCAGGAAAAAGCCCTCGTCGCATCGCGCACGGACGGTTCGATTATCGGAAGTAAGGCGACGGTCAAGCGCAAATTGGAAGCATTTTTGGACGAATCGAAAGCTGATGAAGTTATGGTCAACGGGATGATTTTCGATCAATCGAAACGTCTGCGTTCTTACGAAATCGTCGCGGAAATTTTTAGTGAGAAATCAGCGACGGCGAAAGGAGATTAGCCACGAACAGACACAAAAAGGACACGAAAAAGAGAAAAATATTTAGCCACAGATGAACACAGATGAACACAGATTTTAGAGAGATAATAGAGATAAATCATTTTTTATTTATCTTTTTCTAATCCGTGTTTATCTGTGAAAATCTATGGTTAAAATTTCTGTTCGTGAAATTTCGCGTTTGTTCGTAGCTAAAAATAAAAAACAATGGGAGATTAAGTTATGAGTGAGATATTAAAAGCGGGCGAGAAAGCACCGGATTTTACGTTGCCGTGCCGCGCAGTTGAAGCGGCGGGCGACGAAGAGCCGACGTTTTTGTTAAAAAATATGCGCGGGAAAAATGTGGTTTTGGCATTTTATCCGGCGGATTGGAGCGCGGTTTGCGGCGATCAACTTGCGCTTTACAACGAGCTTTTGCCGATGTTTGAAAAGCAAAATGCGGAACTTTTTGGAATTTCGGTTGACAGCGAATTTTCGCACGAAGCGTTTCGCAAAGATCGCGGCTACAAAATGATGCTGCTTTCGGATTTCGAGCCGAAAGGCGAAGTTTCAAAAAAATACGGCGTTTATCGGGACGAAGACGGATTTAGCGAACGTGCGCTGTTTGTGATTGATAAAGACGGCGTGATTCGTTACAGCTACGTTTCGCCAATTGACGTAAATCCGGGCGCGGATCAGATTTTGAAAACGCTCAAGGAAATTCAAGGTGAAGAAGGAGAAAAAGAAAATGGCAAATAATGAAAATCCAACATTGACCGTTCCCGTCGGAGCGGAAGATCACATCGAAGGTGCTGAAAATTCAGAAGTTACACTCGTCGAATACGGCGATTACGAATGTCCGTATTGCGGCGATGCGTATAAAATTGTGAAAAAAATTCAAAAGGAAATGGGCGACAAACTCCGTTTTGTCTTTCGCAATTTTCCGTTAAAGCAATCGCATCCGAACGCCGAACACGCGGCGGAAGCGGCGGAAATTGCTGCCGCAGACGGGAAATTTTGGGAAATGCACGATATTTTATACGAAAATCAAAATGCGCTCGACGACGAAAATTTGAAAACTTATGCGGAAGAAATCGGACTTGATGCGGAAAAATTCGGCGCAGATTTGGAAAGCGGAAAGTTCGAGGAAAAAGTCCAAAAAGATTTTATGAGCGGAGTCGAAAGCGGTGTCAACGGAACGCCGTCATTTTTTATCAACGGCGTTCGTTTTAACGGTTCGTTCGATTACAAAAGTTTGCTTGATGCGTTGGAAAACGCTTAACGAAAGCATCGAAATATAAAAAATTATGAAAGCAATCAGAGTAAATGAACTTGGCGGAGCGGATAAATTATCGCTCGAAGAAATCGAAAAACCCGTGCCGAAAGCGGACGAAGTTTTGATCAAAGTCGCGGCGGCGGGCATTAATTATGCGGACACGATGATGCGTTCGGGCAATTATTTGACGAAGCCGGATTTGCCGTTGACGCTCGGTTACGAAGCCGCCGGAACGGTTGAGGAATTGGGCGCGGATGTGAAAAATCTGCAAAAAGGTCAGCGCGTTTTGGCGACGACTTCGAGCGGCGGTTATGCCGAATATGCGACGGCGAGCGCAAATTTGACGATGCCCATTTCCGATGAATTGGGTTTCGGCGAATCAACTGCGCTTCTCGTGCAAGGTTTGACCGCACTCGGACTTTTGGATGAAACAAAATTGGGCGATTCGATCTTGATTCACGCGGCGGCGGGCGGTGTCGGCAGTTTGCTTGTTCAACTTGCGAAATATAAAGGCTTAAAAGTTCTCGGCACGGCTTCGAGCGAGCAGAAATTGCAGAAAGTCGCCGAACTCGGCGCGGATTTTGCGATCAATTATTCGGAAGACGATTGGACGGATGAAGTTTTAAAAGCGATGGACGGCAAAGGCATTGATTGGGTAATCGAAATGGTCGGCGGCGACATCGTGGCGAAAAATCTGGAGGTTCTCGCAAAGCACGGCACGATGTGGGTTTATGGTGCGGCGAGCGGTGAAGATTTTAAAGTTTCGGTGCTGAGTTTGATGCCGAAAAATCACATTATTCGCGGTTATTGGCTGATGAATGAATCGGTGGAAAATCGGATTAAATTTACCAAAGAATTATTGGAACATCTAGGCGCGGGACGTTTGAAAATTCAAGTTACGGAATTTCCACTCGAACAGGCGAAAGAGGCACATGAGGCAATTGAAAATCGCAAAACTACTGGAAAAGTTGTTTTGAAAGTTAGCTGAATGAAATATTTAAACGGCGACGAAATTTATATTGGTGATGAAGTAATTGCTGATAAAAGTGAGGGTGTTGTTGTGTGCGTTATTGATACAAAACAATTTACGGATGATTATCCAAAAGTTTGGAGTTATTTAGAAAAAGGATGTTTAGTTGAAACAAAAAAATGGGATTGGTGCATTATCCAGAAATTGATGGAGATTTAATTTTGAAAAGCCGAAAAAAACAAAAATGAATGTAAAAGGCAAAATCATTCTCGTTACCGGCGGCGCGAACGGCATCGGAAAAGCGTTGTGCGAAAGGTTTCACGCTGACGGAGCGGCGAAGATTTTTGTTGCGGATTTGGATTTTGAAAATGCTGAAAAGGTCGCGGAATCGGTTGATGGAAAAGCATTTGAACTCGATGTTACAGACGAGGCGAATTGCAAACAAGTCGTAACGGAGATTTTAGATGAAGCGGGCAGAATTGATTTTGTTTGTTCAAACGCGGGAATCGGCGGCGCGGATGGAAGTTTGGAAGTTTCAAATGATGTTTGGCAGAAGATTTACGAAATCAATGTTTTATCGCACGTTTATCTGGCGCGGGCGGTTTTTACTTCTATGATCGGAAATGGCAAAGGCGCGTTTTTGATTACGGCTTCGGCGGCAGGGCTTTTGACGCATCCGACTGCCGTGCCGTATTCGGTTTCAAAACACGCAGCGGTTGCGTTGGCGGAAAATTTGGCAATCGAGTTCGGCGACAAAGGAATTTATGTTTCTTGTTTGTGTCCGCAAGGCGTGAAAACGGCGTTGATTGCGAGTGCGGTCGGCGAGCCGGAAAACTTTTTGATGGCGGAAGCAATTACGGCGGAAGATTGCGCGGACGCGGTTGTGAAGGCGTTGGAAAAGGAAAGTTTTTTGATTTTGCCGCACGCGGAAGTTGCGGAATATATTGTAAATAAAGCGGAAAATTATGACCGTTGGCTGCACAGTTTGAGAAAAATTCGTGCGGCGGTTTTGAAAGGAAAGTAACGCAGTCGGGACGAGCGGCGTTACACTTACAAAGTTTGAAAAAAGGGAAAAAATTATGAAAACACTTTTTGATAAATTAAAAATTGGAAATTTAGAGTTGGAAAATCGGATAATTTATTCGCCGATGACGCGCAGCCGCGCTGATGACGAAGGCGTTCAGCCGGATTATGCGGCGGATTATTACGCGCAACGCGCTTCGGCGGGTTTGCTGATTACGGAAGCAACGAATGTTTCGCCGATGGCGAAAGGCTATGTTCGCACACCGGGAATTTATACGGATGAACAGATTGCGGCGTGGCGAAAAGTTACGGATGCGGTTCACAAAAAAGACGGCAAGATTTTTATGCAGATTTTTCATACGGGAAGAATCGCTTTGCCGGATTTTTTGCCTGATGGAATTGAAAAACCCGTCGCGCCGAGCGCGGTCAAAGCCGACGGGAAAAATTATACCGACGACGGAATGAAGGAATTTGTCGAGCCGCGTGAATTGACGACGGAAGAAGTAAAATCCACCGCTAAAGATTTTGCAAAGGCGGCGAAAAATGCGATTGATGCAGGTTTTGACGGCGTTGAAATTCACTCGGCGAACGGTTATTTGGTGCATCAGTTTTTAGGCACGAATACGAATTTGAGAACCGATGAATACGGCGGTTCGGATGAAAATCGAGCGAGATTTCTTCTTGAAGTCGTGGATGCGATTTCGGCGGAAATCGGTTTGGAAAAACTCGGCGTAAAACTTTCGCCGACAGTTCCGTTTAACGATATGGAAGACGAAAATGCGAAGGAATTTTATCCGTATCTAATCGAAAAATTGAACGAAAAAAACTTAGCTTATCTGCACATCGGTTTTGAGGAAACGCCGGAAACGGATATAAAATGGCACAAATTTTTGCGTCCGCTTTTTAAAGGCGTTTATTTTGCAAACGGCAGTTTCACGGAAGAATCGGGCGCAAAACTACTTCAAAATAACGGTGCGGACGCGATTGTTTATGGTAAATTGTTTTTGGCAAATCCCGATTTACCGAAGCGTTTTAAGTTGGACGCGGAATTAAACGATTGGGACGCATCAACCTTTTATTCGCCGGGCGAAAAAGGTTATACGGATTATCCGACTTTGGAAGAAGCAAAGGCGGCTAAATAGTTTTAGATTGAACGAAGGAGAAAACGAATGAATTTAAAAGAAAAATTAGAAAACATATCAAAGGAAAGCGGCGGCAAAATGCCGGACGAAACAAAACATAAAATGGCGCGGGCGACTCAGGAATTAAAAGATTCCGGGCAAGCCGAACGTGCCTTGGGCGTGGGCGATAAAATGCCTTCGTTTAAATTGCCGAATACGAAAGGCGAGATGATTAGTTCTACCGATTTGCTGAAAAACGGCAATCTGGTCGTAACATTTTATCGCGGAGTTTGGTGACCGTATTGCAACGCGGAGCTGGAAGCTCTGCACGAAAGTTACGCGGACATTAAAGAACAGGGCGCGAATTTGGTGGCGATTTCGCCGCAACTCGTGAAGTTTTCAAAGCAGATGAAAAACAAACACGAACTCGAATTTGATATTTTGAGCGACGAAGGCAACAAAGTCGCCGAAGAATTCGGCTTGAAATTCGCTTATCCCGATTATCTGATTGAAACATACAAAGGTTTCGGTACGGATTTGGAGCGTTACAACGGCGATGATTCGTGGACGTTGCCGATGCCTGCAAGATATGTCGTCGGGCAAGACGGCATTATCAAAGCGGCGGATGTTCATCCCGATTACACGAAGCGACCTGAGCCGTCAAAAACGGTTGAAGATTTGAAAAAATTAAAGTGATAGGAAAAAGAAATTTTGCCACAGACACACACAGATGAAAGAGGATGAATACGGGATAAGAATTCAGATAGTGGTTTTATCTTTATAACATTTAATTCATTCGTGTGTATCTGTGGCAAAAAATATAGTTCCGACTTTGTGGAAATTAAAAAGTAAAGACGAATGAAAATATTTTTAACGGGCGCGACGGGTTATATCGGTTCGGTCATTGCAGAAAGATTGAAAAATAAAGGTTATAAAATTTTTGGTCTGGCGCGAAGCGATGAATCGGAAGCGAAATTGAACGAGAAAAACATCGAAGCCGTGCGTGGTAAATTGCACGATTTTGATATTTTGAAAAATGCGGCAAGCGACGCGGACGCAGTGATTCATACGGCATTTAGTCATAATTTTGACGATTTTAATGATGCGGTAAAATTGGATAGAAATGTCATCGCGGCGTTTGCGGAAGGTTTGGCGCGGACGAATAAACCTTTGATTGTAACTTCGGGTTCGTCGGTTTTGGGCAACACGCGAAATGCCGTCGCTGACGAAGATTTTCCGTTTGATCAAAATTCTTCGCGTGTTTTGCGCGGCGAAGCCGAATTGGATGTTCAGCAACTTTCGTCGAAAGGAATTCGCAGCATTGTTTTGCGTCTGCCGTTGTTTGTTTACGGGCGTTCGGGCAGTTCGTTTTTGCCGTTTATTTTAAATCAGGCGACGACGGAAAAGTCGGCGAATTATGTTGATTCGGGCGAGCATAAAGTTTCGGCGGTTCACGTTGAAGACGCGGCGGATTTATACGCGCTTGCGCTCGAAAAAGGCACGGCAAAAGGGCTTTATAATGTTTCGGCGGAAACGGTTTCGATGAAGGAAATCAGCGAAGCCGTCGGTCGGCTCTTGGATATTCCGGCGAAAAGCATTCGTGCCGACAAAGCGCGTGAGCAATTTGGCAAAATGTTTGAATTTCTTTCGGTCAACAATCAAATGTCGTCGGAAAAAGCGCGGCGCGATCTGCGTTGGTCGCCGAAATCTTATAATTCGATTTTGGATGATATTGAAAACGGCTCTTATAGAAAATACAAGGAGTAAAAAGTTATGAAAAAACGAATACTGGGCAAAGATTTGGAAGTTTCAGCCGTCGGACTCGGCTGTATGGGAATGTCGGAATTTTACGGCGATGCGGACGAGAAAGAATCAATTGCGACGATTCATCGGGCATTGGAAATCGGCGTGAACTTTCTCGACACGGCGGATATGTATGGCATCGGCGACAATGAAGAATTGGTCGGGAAGGCGGTAAAAGATAAGCGCGATGAGTTTATAATTGCGACGAAATTCGGCATCGAACGCAGTAAAAATGATTCGTCGGTGCGCGGGATAAACGGTAAGCCGGAATATGTAAAAGCGGCGTGTGAAGCGAGTTTGAAACGGCTCGGAATTGAAACGATTGATCTTTATTATCAGCATCGCGTTGATCCGAATACGCCGATTGAGGAAACAGTTTTGGCGATGGCGGAATTGGTGAAAGAAGGAAAAGTTCGATATTTGGGTTTGTCGGAAGCGTCGGCGGAAACTTTGCGCCGTGCTTCGGAAGTTCATCCGATCACGGCTTTGCAGTCGGAATATTCGCTCTGGACGCGGGACGTTGAAAGTAATGATATTTTGAATACTTGCGAAGAATTGAACGTCGGTTTTGTGCCTTATTCGCCTTTGGGTCGCGGATTTCTTTCGGGAAGTTTTACAAAATTTGAAGACATTCCCGAAAATGATTATCGTCGTCATTCGCCGCGTTTTCAGGGTGAAAATTTTGATAAGAATTTGGAACTCGTTAAAAAGGTCGAAGAAATCGCCAAAGAAAAAGGCGTTACGGCTTCGCAGCTCGCGTTGGCTTGGGTTTTGGCGCAAGGCGAAAATATCGTGCCGATTCCGGGAACGAAGCACGTCAAATATCTCGAACAAAATGCGGCGGCGGCGGAAATTAAATTGCCGGGAGATGAATTGAAACAGATTAATGAAGTTTTCCCGCAAGATGCGGCGAGCGGTTTGCGTTATCCTGAGGAAATGATGAAATCCGTGAATGCGTAAATTTTGGAAGAAAAGCAAATGAAAGCGGAATCGAAACATATAGCCGAAGAAATTTTAGCGTTGAATTTTAATTTCAATGACGTGAAAACGTCGGTTTTAGAAGGTTACGAAAGCGAAAACTACAAAGTAGAAAATGCCGACGGCAAATATGTTCTGAAATTGTATGAAAGCAAGCCGAATTTGAAAGAACTTCTGACGGCGGAACCGATAAAAATGGTCGGCGCGGCGTTTCAATATATGTTTGACGCTTCGGGCAAAACGTGTCTGGATTGCTACAACATTCCGCAAGTCGGACATTGCCATCCGCGAGTTGTCGAAGCGGGGCAAAAAGCAATGGCGAAGCTCAACACGAACATTCGATATTTGAACGATATTTATAACGAATATGCGGAAAATCTGACTGCAAAATTTCCCGAATCTTTGACAAAAGTTTTCTTTGTAAATTCGGGAAGCGCGGCAAGCGATCTGGCGATTCGTCTGGCGATGACGCACACGAAAAACAATGGAATTGTCGTGATGGAACACGGCTATCACGGCAACACGCGGCTCGGAATTGACATCAGCCATTACAAATACAACCGCAAAGGCGGAAGCGGAAAGTCGCGGGCAATCGTCGAAGCGGAAATTCCCGACACCTACAAAGGCAGATTTAGCGGACAAAATGCCGGCGAAAATTATGCGAATATTACGATTGCAAAAATAAACGAAAATAATTTACCGATTGCCGTTTTTATCGCCGAACCAATTGTCGGCTGCGGAGGACAAGTTCTGCTGGCGAAGGATTATTTGAAAACGATTTACCCGTTTATCCGTGAACAAGGCGGCGTTTGCATTTCGGACGAAGTGCAAACGGGATTCGGGCGTTTAGGCGAGTATTTCTGGGGCTTTGAAATGCACGGCGTTGTTCCCGATATTGTCGTGATGGGAAAACCGATGGGCAACGGACATCCGTTGGCGGCGGTTGTAACGACTGACGAAATCGCCGAATCGTTTGAAACGGGAATGGAATTTTTCAGTTCATTCGGCGGAAATCCCGTTTCGTGTGCGATTGGTCAAGCGGTTTTAGACGTTTTGGATGATGAGAAATTACCCGAAAACGCGAAGGAAGTCGGCGGACATTTATTAGATTTGTTTGAAGATTTAGTTGAAAAATACGAAGTTTGCGGCGATGCCCGCGGCGTTGGTCTGTTTTTGGGTTTGGAATTTGTATTAGATAAAGTGAGCAAAAAACCGCACACTGAATTAGCATCATTTGTCCAGAATAAATTGCGGGATAAAGGAATCTTTGTCGGCACGGACGGACCTTTTGTAAATGTGATAAAGGTCAAACCGCCGATTTGTTTTACGAGGGAAAATGCGGATGAATTAGCGGGAAATATCGAAGTTATCTTAAAAAATTATGAGTGAAAAAATAAAAAGCTATGCGGCGATAGAAGCCGGTGGAAAATTAGAACCGTTTGAATTTGAAGCGGGTGAATTGGGAAATGAGGAAATTGAAATAAAAGTTGACTATTGCGGAATTTGCCATTCAGACCTTTCGATGAAAAATAACGAATGGATGATGACCAAATTTCCGTTTGTCGGCGGACACGAAGTTGTCGGGAAAATTACGGCGACGGGCGAAAATGTTAAAGGTTTGGAAATTGGCGACACGGTTGGTTTGGGCTGGAATTCGGCGACTTGCGGACATTGCGACAACTGCATTTCGGGTTTTCAAATCAATTGCCCGAATCTCGTCGGCACGATTGTCGAACGGCACGGCGGATTTGCCGAAAAAGTGCGCTGTAATTGGGATTGGGCGGTGAAATTGCCCGACGAAATGGACGCTTCAAAAGCCGGACCGCTGTTTTGCGGCGGCATCACGGTTTTTAATCCGTTCGTGCAGAACGACATCAAACCGACTGATAAGGTCGGTGTCATCGGCATCGGCGGTTTGGGACATTTGGCGTTACAGTTTGCCGATAAATGGGGGTGTGAAGTAACGGCGTTCACGTCGGATTTGTCGAAAACCGACGAATTAAAAGCGATGGGCGCGGATTACGTCGTGAATTCGCGCGACGACGCGGAACTCGAAAAATTGAAAGGAAAATTTGATATGATTCTTTCGACCGTCAATATTTCGCTCAATTGGAAAGGTTATATGGACGCGCTCGCAGCGAAGGGCAAACTGCACATCGTCGGCGCGGTTTTACAGCCGATTCCGGTCGGTGCGTTCGATCTGATTTCCAAACAAAAAATCGTTACCGGAACGGCAACCGGAAGTCCATACATTGTCCGAAAAATGGTCGAATTCTGCGCCAGACATAATATCGAAACCATTACGGAAAACTACAAAATGTCGGAAATTAACGAAGCTTTTGAACATCTCGAAAGCGGCAAAGCGCGTTATCGCGTTGTTTTGGAAAGCGATTTTAATTAGAGGGAAATTAACCGCAAATGGACGCGGATAACGCAGATTTTTTATAAAATTTTATATAATCAAAAATATCCGCGTTATCCGCGTCCATTTGCGGTAGAATAAAAATTATGAATGATGAGAAAATAGTTTTAGTGGCGCGTTTGAAAGTCAAGGATGATGCGATTGAAGAAACCAAAAAGGCGGCTTTGTCAATCGTCGCCGATTCGCGGGCGGAAACGGGAAATATCAATTATGATATTCATCAGGCGATTGACGATCCGACGGTTTTTGTCTGGCACGAAA
Organism: Pyrinomonadales bacterium; assembly: GCA_038200505.1. GTDB lineage: Bacteria > Acidobacteriota > Blastocatellia > Pyrinomonadales > Pyrinomonadaceae. The sequence goes on from JBBPXX010000147.1 coordinate 26,295, forward strand.
CGTGGGCGGATAAAGCCGCGATTGACGAGCATTTTGAAACACAACTTTTTAAGAACTTTTTCGCTAAAGTTGAAAAATTTGCCGCCGAACCGCCCCAGATCACATTGACTAAGATGATTACTGAAAAAGATTAAAAATTTACGAACAAAGGAGAATAAAGTTATGAAATTTACAAGAAAAGCAGAAGCCGATTGGAACGGCGGAATTAAAGAAGGAAAAGGAAAGGTTAAACTCGGAAGCGGCGCGTTTGAAGGCGCGTATTCTTTTGAGTCGCGTTTTAGCGATGATAAGGAACAGCAGGCAACGAATCCCGAAGAACTTATCGCAGCGGCACACGCCGGATGTTACACGATGGCACTTTCGGGAAATCTGGGTAAAGCCGGATATGAGCCGAAAAACATTCACACGACCGCAAAAGTTAAAATCGAAAAACAAGGCGACGGCTTTGTTATTCCGAATATTGATTTGACGACGGAAGCCGAAGTTGACGGAATCGAAGACGGCGAATTCCAGAAAATCGCCGAAGAAACAAAGAAAACTTGTCCGGTTTCTCAAGTTTTAAGCGGTGCGGAAATCAGTCTTGATGCAAAATTGAAAAAAGCATCGGCGGCTTAGTTTTGAAATAAAAAAGGACGAATTTAATTCGTCCTTTTTTAATTTCCATAATTAAAAACTTTAGGCGGCTTTGCCGCGTCCGGTTTTTTCCTGAAGTTCGTCAATGCGTTTCGAGGCTTCGGCTTTTGTTAAGTTCTCATCAAACTCTACTTTAGCTTCTTCACTCAAAGTCGAAAGATAAGAACGCTGTGCGCCGGTCATCTGTTCGTCGCCGGTTGTCCAATTTTCCGGGTCTTTGATCGTATTGCTTTCGTCGGCGTGTTCTTGAACTTTTTTGTCTGACATAAAATTTTACTCCTTGTATGATTTTGTTTCAGTGATAATACACAAAACTATTTGTTGCACGAATTGTGCCACAAAACTATATTGAAAAGCAGTTGCAAACTGTAACAAGATTTGTTACAATTAAAAAGAATTAGGACGTAAGGTTAAATTTCAAAGTGTTTTAGCTTTGCGATTTATTTTACGGCTAAGTTATAATTATAAAACTATTATATAAGGAGAATAAAATGGGAGATTTTGCAAAACAAGCGACGGATTCAAATTTTGAAACAGATGTATTAGGTTCGGACAAACCTGTCTTAGTTGATTTTTGGGCTGAATGGTGCGGACCGTGCCGGATGATTGCGCCTTCGGTTGAAGCGATTGCGGAAGAATATGGCGATAAAGCCGGAGTTTATAAAATGAATGTGGACGAAAATATGAATGTTCCGCAGCGTTTCGGTATTCGCGGAATTCCGACTTTGATCGTCTTTAAAGGCGGACAGGAGCAGGAACGCCTCGTCGGCGCGGTTTCGCGTGAGGCGATTTCAAAAGTTATTGACAAATACATTTAATTTCGGTTTTTAGCCGCGAATTGCACGAATAACACGAATAAAATTTTTAAAATAATTTGTGTTATTCGTGCAATTCGCGGTTAATTTATATTAAATATGAAAGCAATAATTATGAAGGAGTTTTGCAAATCGGTTAAGGCACACTGATTGCACTCCTTTAAAATTAAACTAATTCAGGTGAATTAGTTTAATTCAACACAACAAACAAGGGAGAAATTATGAACGCAATCGAATTATTAAAGGAAGGTCACGACAAAGTTGACCGGCTATTTCAAAAAGTAAAAGCTACTAAAGAAGCTGAACACAAAGAACTATTTAAGCAAATTAAAGCTGAACTCGACGCGCATACGCATATTGAAGAAACCATCTTTTATCCGAAAATGAAGGAAAAAGACGAGTTGAAAGATATTGTTCTCGAGGGCATCGAAGAGCATCATCAGGCAAAAATGTTTCTTGGCGAACTTGCCGGTTTAACCGAAGACAGCGAGAAGTTTGAACCGAAACTCAAGGTTTTGATGGAAGACATTACGCATCACGTTCAAGAAGAAGAAGGTGAAATGTTTCCGAAGGTTGAAAAAGTTTTTGACACTGCAACTCTCGAAGACCTCGGCAAACAGATGAAGAAAGAAAAGGAAAGTTTCCAGAAATCACAAACAGCAGGCGCAGGAAAGTAAGGGATAAAAATTAAGGAATGAGAGATGAATAAGAAATAAACTCTATTCATCTCTTTTTCTTTATTTTAAATAATATGAAAGCAATTATAGTCAGAGAATTCGGTGCGCCGGAACAGATGAAACTCGAAGATGTTTCCGATTTACAGCCGGAAAAAAAGCAGGTTTTAGTGCGCGTCAAAGCCGCCGGAGTTAATCCGGTTGATACGTATGTTCGTTCGGGAACTTACGCGAACAAACCCGAACTTCCTTATACGCCGGGAAAAGATGCGGCGGGAATTGTTGAAGAAATCGGCGCGGATGTTGAAAAAGTAAAAGTCGGCGACAGAGTTTATACGGCTGATTCGATTTCGGGAACTTACGCCGAATTTGCTTTGTGCGAGGAAAATCAAGTTCACAAATTGCCGGAAAACATTTCGTTTGAACAAGGCGCGGGCGTTTTTGTGCCTTATGCGACGAGTTATCGCGCACTTTTCCAAAAAGCCGAAGCAAAAAGCGGCGAAACGGTTTTAGTTCACGGCGCGTCCGGCGGAGTCGGCATCGCCGCCGTGCAGTGGGCAAAAAATGCGGGTTTGAAAGTTATCGGAACAGCAAGTTCGGAAGATGGAAAATCGCTCGTCAAAGAACAGGGGGCGAATTTTGTTTTTGACCATTCGGAAGAAAATTATCTCGAAGAAATCTTAAATGTAACCGACGGAAAAGGTGTGAATATAATTCTGGAAATGCTTGCCAACGAAAATCTCGTCAAGGATTTTGACATTTTGGCGATGTTTGGCAGAATCACAATCATTGGAAATCGCGGCTCGATTGACTTTAATCCGCGTTTGACGATGGGCAAAGACGCGACGATTCGCGGAATGGCATTATTTAACGCGCCGCCTGAAGATTTTGATGAAATTCACGACGCAATTTATAAAGGTTTATTGGAAGGTTTCTTAAATCCGATTGTCGGCAAAACATTTGCGCTTGCCGATGCTCCGAAAGCGCATCACGAAGTTATTGAATCGAAAGCATTTGGAAAGATTATTCTCAAAAATTAGAGCTTTTTCAAAAATACGGAAAAAATTCACAGGGATAACAGGATGAACAGGATTTTAAAATCAAAATAAAATGATTTATCCCTGTCTATCCTGTTATCCCTGTAAAAATTCTTCGTTTTTGCTATTGCGTGATTCCAACCTGACTCAGCGCGTAGGCGTAGTCAAAAGCGATTTCCTTTAATCTATCGTATCTTCCCGACGAGCCGCCGTGACCCGCGCCCATATTTGTTTTGAGCAAAATAATGTTGTCGTCGGTTTTCATCGCGCGGAGCTTGGCGGCGAACTTCGCGCCTTCCCAGTATGGAACCTGCGAATCGTTGAGGGAAATTTCAATCAACATATCCGGGTAATTTTGCGCTTTTACGTTGTCATACGGCGAATATTTAATCATATAATCGAACGCCTTTTTCTCGTTCGGATTTCCCCATTCGATCCATTCTTCCGTCGTCAAAGGCAAACTCGCGTCCATCATCGTATTAATCACGTCAACGAACGGAACCTGCACAATCGCCGCTTTGAAAGTTTCCGGCGACATATTTACCACGCCGCCCATCAACATTCCGCCCGCGCTGCCGCCTTGAATTACAAGGCGATCAGAAGACGTATATTTATTTTCGACGAGCCATTTTGCCGAATCAACAAAATCATAAAAGGTGTTTAATTTCTTAAACATTCTGCCGTCGAGCCGCCATTTTTCGCCGAGTTCCGAACCGCCGCGAATGTGCGCGATGGCGTAGATCATTCCGCGATCAACAAGACTTAAACGAGCAGTCGAGAAATTCGGAGTCATTGACGCGCCGTAAGAGCCGTAAGCGTAAAGCAGCATCGGCGATTTGCCATCTAATTTCGTGCCTTTTTTCATCACAATTGAAACCGGAACTTTCACGCCGTCGCGCGCCGTCGCCCAAACTCTCGTCGTTTCATATTTCGTTTTGTCGTAGCCGCTCGGAATTTCCTGCTGTTTCAACAGTTCGCTTTCGCGCGTTTTGAAATTGTATTCGTAAGTCGAAACCGGCGTAATCATCGAAGCGTAATTGTAGCGAATAACGGGCGTATCAAATTCAGGATTCGTGCCTAAATTCATTGTGTAAACGCTTTCGGGCGTAGCAATTCTGGCTGACGCGCGTTTCGTTTTCAAATCCATTACTTTCAGATATTCCAGACCGTTTTCGAGTTCTGAAACGACGGCGTAATCTTTGAAAAACTCGACGTTTTCGATTTTTATCGCTGGATTATAGGCGATAAAGTCCTTCCAATTTTTTTCCGAAGGATCGGAAACGGGTGCGCGGACGATGCGGAAGTTTTCGGCGTTTTTATTCGTCGTAATGTAAAATTCGTCGCCGTAATGGTCAACCGAATATTCGTGTCCTTCGGAACGCGGCACGACGACTTTCCAATCAGCTATCGGTTTGTCCGCCGGAATATAGCGATATTCGCGCGAAGTTTTCGCAAACGACGCGAGCATAATCATCTTGTCATCGCGCGTTTTCGACACGCCGATATTGTAAAGCGGGTCTTTTTCTTCAACGAGCAATTCGTTTTTATTTGTGCCGACTTCGTGCCGGAAAAGTTTATCCGAACGCTTTTCGACTTCTTCTTCGGTAATGTAGAAAACGGTTTTGTTGTCGTTCGCCCAAGCAACGCTCGTTACGCGCTCGATTTTTTCGGGATAAATTTTTCCCGTTCGCAAATCTTTAAACTGCAAAGTATATTGACGATAGCCGGTCGTATCAGTTGCAAACGCCAGCATATTGCCGTCGTCGGACACGTCGAATTCACCGATGGCAAAATATTTAAAGCCTTCCGCCATCTCGTTTTGATCTAACAAAACTTCGGGATTTTTGCGGTCTTTCGTCTTGCTGCGGAAATAAACCGGATATTGTTTGCCTTCTTCGGTCTGCGTGAAATACCAAAAATCGCCTTTTTTATACGGCACGGAAGTATCATCCTGTTTGATGCGTCCGAGCATTTCCTTGTAAAGATTATCAACAAAGCCTTTATGCTGATCCATAAAGCTGTTCGTATATTTGTTTTCAGCGTTCAAATATTCCAGAATCGCCGGATTTTTTTCTTTGTTGCGGTCGCGCAGCCAGTAATAATCGTCTTTCAGCTCGATGCCGTTGACCTTTGTAATTTTCGTTTCTTTTTTTGCAATCGGTGGTTTCATATCGGTTTGGGCAACAATCACGGTGTTGCCGATAACAATAATAATGAATACGAATGTTAAAGCATAAAACATCTCTCTCATTTTATTAAGCTCCTTAAATTTCTTAATGTTCGGGTTGATTAACGCTGAACAGTATTTTAATTCATTATTTCGATATTACATAGTCATTTTGTAATTTTTAACATTTTGAAAAGTTTTTACGATAAATTTTAATTATTTCGTTAACATTTTTGATTTCAATTCGTCTATATTAACGGGAACACATTGTCAGCCGATCAAAAAATGCCTGAAAACGAAATGACGGGAAATCTCTTTCTATTCGCCCGAAGCGAAACACGCGACGCGCCGATCAGCGAAAAGGCAGCGGCGCAAGCGCGGATTGTCGAGCGCGTTTGCGCGGGCGATGAAGAAGCCTTCGGCGAGCTTTACAAATCATTCGCGCCGATGGTTCACGGCATTGTGCTGGCGCGTGTGCCGCGTGACGAAGCTGCCGACATTGTGCAGGAAGTTTTTTTGAGCGCGTATAAAAATCTGCACAGGCTCAGAGAAAAAAGCGCAGTCGGCGCGTGGCTGGCGATGATTGCCAGAAATCGCGCGACAGAATTTTATCGGCAGTTAAAACCGACGGAAGAATTGACCGAAGATGTAAAAGGTAAAAACAATGCAAACACGGAAGCGCGTGAGATTTTATCGGCGATTCGCGCTTTGCCCGATGCTTATAAGGAAACTTTGATTTTGCGGCTGATTGAAGGAATGACGGGAAACGAAATCGCCGAACAAACGGGATTAACGCCCGAATCAATCAGAGTAAATCTGCATCGCGGGATGAAAATGTTGCGGCAAAAACTCGGAGTAAAAAAATGAAAGAAGAATATCTTTGGAACAAAACGGGCAGCGATCCCGAAATCGAAAAACTGGAAAATGCGTTGAAAGCGTTTCGTTATCAGGAAAACGCAACACCCGTGCTTCCGGCGAAAATTATTCCTTTTGAGAAGAAAACTTCGCGCAAGTTCTTTCGATTATCATTTGCATTTTCAGCTTTTGCGGCAATTTTAATTGTTTGTTTGGGGTTTTGGTTTCAGGTTTCCGATAACAAAACGGAAGTTGCAAAGGATACGCCAAAGATAATTTCACCGCCGATTGCTGAAACTGTTGCGAAGGAAATTCTGGTTGAAAAACCTGTAGATTTAGTTGTCGAAAAGCCGAAAAAATCTGTCGAAAGAAAAGCTGTAAAAGTTCAAAAAATTATTCCGCAGGTTGTTCGTCAAAACAATATCACGGAGCGAAATCTTGAAATTAAAAAGCCGGACGATTCGATTGTCGCTCAAAATACCGAGGCTAAAAAGCCTCCGGTTAAACTGACGAAAGAAGAAAAATATGCTTACGACCAATTGATGCTCGCGCTTTCGATTACGAGTTCGAAGCTGAAATTGGTTACGGACAAAATCGAGAATGTCGAAGAAAGAAAGGTTATTGATAAAAACGAACGATAAATTTATTCAGGAGAAAAAAATGAAATCATTAAAAATTATTTTGCCGATGATGATGCTTTTCGCGGCAATTACGGTAAATGCTCAGGATGCGGCGCGATTGCATTTTGAAAATCTAAACGGTTTGGAAGCCAGAGCGCAGGATGTCGTCGAAGTCAACATTGACGGGAAAATGCTCGATTTGGCGAAGCGCGTGATGGTCAAAGTTAATGACGAAGACGCGAAAAAAGTCGGTCAGGCAATCAGCGGTCTGAAAGGAATTTATGTCAGAGTTTATAATTTTGCCAACGAAAACGAATACAATGTCGGCGATGTCGAACAGATTCGCGCACAGTTGAACGCGCCGGGTTGGGAAAAATTGGCGAATGTCCGAAGTAAGAAAAATAATCAAAAAGTTGATGTCTATACGATGTTCACGGGCGACGTGATGAGCGGCGTGGCGGTCGTCGTGTCCGATACGAAAAGCATCGCCGTCGTCAATGTCATCGGTCCGATCGATATTGATATGCTCGTCGAAATGAGCGGCAAAATGAATATTCCGAAAATTGACATCGAGAGAACGAGCGACAATCAGAAAAAGCCGAAAAATCAATAAGGAGAAAAACGATGATAGTCAAAAAGAAAATTGTAATTGCGCTGACTCTCCTGATTTTAGCATTTACTTTTACCACGCCGCCGGCAAACGCGCAAGGCGGCGAATACAGCAAAATTGTCAACCATTTGAAAACCAAATATCAGGCGAAAAAGGTCAAGATTCCGTTTATGTTTCTGGCACGTTTCGCCGTCAGCGTCGTGCGTCCGGCGGGCGTGAAAAGTTTCAGCGTAACCTTGTTTGAAGATTTAAAATTTTCAAAAGAATCACTTGATGTAGAAATGCAGTCGGCGATGAGAAAATCATTCAGCGCAGATTGGAGTCCGATTTTTCACGTCCGTTCGCGCGACGGGCAGCAGGTTTATATGTATATGCGCGAAGCCGGAAAAAGTGTCAAAATCGCGCTCGTTACGATTGACAAAAACGAAGCCGCCGTCATTCGTGCAACATTCAGCCCCGAAAAGCTCGCGGAATTTATCAACGATCCGAAAATTTTCGGTATTTCTTTAAATGACGACGAGCAACAAGCAGTTAATAAAAATTCAGAGCCGAAAGAAAACAAAGAAATCAAAGCAAAAACAGCAGAAGCAAAAAAAGACAATTGAATTTTATTTGATGAGCTAATCAGTTTGACGTTTTCGCCTTTTCAAATCGCGCAATGAGAGAAGTTTTTGACGACAATTCTGCACTGCAAGGATAAAAACTGTTTCATTATTTTTATCAACTTCATAGACGACGCGAAAATTACATTTGATAACTAACTGCCGAAGTTCTTCTAAACGCGGAAAACGGCTTTCCAGCGGTGCGCCCATTTCGGGAAACTGCGCCAGAAAATCAACTTGACGAATGATTTCAAAGGAAATTTCCTGCGGCAGAATTTCCAATTCATTGAACGCCGTGTTTGTCCATTGAATAAAAGTCATTTTTTAACCGGAAATTGCAAACGCCTTTTCACCTCATCGTGGCTTAAAACATTTTTTTCGGCAATGTCCTGTTTCGAGAGTTCGACCAGTTCCAGAAGTTCCAGTTCGTCAAGGCGTTTCAAATCAACTTCAATTTCGGCATAGCGTTTCGCCGACATCAAAACCGCCGAAGCACGTCCGCGTTGAGTAACTACAATCGGTTCGTCCGACTCCGCAAAGGTGCCGATTATCTGTCCGGCTTGTCTTTGTAAATCCGTAATCGGAATAATGTTTTTCATACTTAAATACATTGTAGAATGTGTGTTTGACTTTGTAAATGAAAAAGGCGAAAGAAATGTTCTTTCGCCTTTTTGTTGTAAAATTCGTACGCTTACTTACACTTTTCATCGCTCGTCAATCGGCGCATATTTCAAATCACGTTCACCGACGTATTCGGCGCGTGGACGAATCAATTTGTTGTTGGCGTATTGTTCCAAAATATGTCCCGTCCAGCCGGAAATGCGTGAAAGCGCGAAGATCGGCGTGTAAAGATCGAGCGGAATTCCCATCAAATAATAGGTCGAAGCCGAATAAAAATCTACGTTCGGAAACATTCCTTTCTTTTCGTGCATCAGATTTTCGAGTTTCTGCGACATTTCAAACCATTTGGTTTCGCCTTTTTTCTCGCCTAATTGTTTTGAAAATTTACGAAGCCACGTCGCTCGCGGGTCTTCGGTTTTGTAAACGGCGTGTCCGATGCCCATTACTTTGCGTTTTTCTTCTAACGCTTTGTCGAGCCACGGTTCGACGTTTTCGACACTGCCGATTTCCTTGAGCGTTTCCATCACTTTCGTATTCGCGCCGCCGTGCAGCGGTCCGGCGAGTGCCGCGATTCCGGCTGTAACCGCGCCGTAAATATCCGCCAATGTTCCGGCGACAACCCTTGTTGTAAATGTCGAAGCGTTAAGTTCGTGATCGGCGTGCAGAATCAGGCAGATGTCAAACATTTTGGCTTCGTCGGTTTCCGGTTTTTCGCCGCGCAGCATATACAGAAAGTTTTCCGCGATGCTCAACTTTTTATCGGGCGCGACAATGGCTTTGCCGTTGCGGATTCTGTCCCACGCGGCAACCAGCGTCGGCAATTGTCCGGTCAATTTGACAGCAGTTTTCATTGCCGCTTTGCTGTCCGTGCCGTGTCCTTCCTTGTCAAAAAAGTCGAGCGCGGAAACCGTCGTGCGAAGAACGTCCATCGGATTTGCATCTTTTGGAAAGGTTTCCATCATTTCCAAAATTTGATCGGGAACTTCGTAATTTGATTGAAACTGTTTGATAAAATCAGCGAGTTCACGCGCTTTCGGCAAACGTCCGTTCCAAAGCAGATACACGACTTCTTCAAATGTCGAATTTTCCGCTAAATCGTGAATGTCGTAGCCTTGATAAATTAAAATTCCTTTTTCACCGTTGACATCACCGATTTTACTTTGCGCGGCGACGACACCGCGCAGTCCGGCGGTTGCGGCGGTTGATTCTGTTGCTGTACTCATTAGTGTTTTATCCTTATATTTATAAATTTTTCTATTGTTTAAATTTAACAAAAGGAATGGCAACTGACAAGTATAGGCTTTGTTTCATTGATTTTTTTCCAACAGAAATTTTTGCGGAGCTTTAACATTTAATAATTTTGCCGCCGAATCTTGAAACGCCGCTATTTCCAAAAACCCCGCGCTTCCAAGTATCATAAAAAGTTCGCTTTTGTTCGATTCTGCAAAAAATTGCCGTATCTTGGAAATTCTTGTTTCATTGATTACAATTGTGAAACCGTCAGGTAAGTCATCCTTTTTGAGATTGGAAATCAAATTGCCGAAACGGTCTATGTGAATTATTTCGGCTTCGATTCTGTTGTCTGAAATTTTTCTCGGTTTCCTTTCTTCAAAACTTACAAAATCCTTTAATTCATTGCCGAATTCATCTGGTTTTACGCCGTTTGAAAGATGTGCTGCGGCAGGTGCGAAAATGTCGCGCCCGTGAAATGTATCGCTTACCGGATGTTTGGAATATGTATCATTCGCCAGTTCAAACACGCGGAAGGGTTTATCTTCGTTAAAGATAAAACTCAACAAACCGTTGTCCGGCGCGATGAAATAATAATTTGCGGTTTCGACCAAAATCGCTCGTCTGTCAGAACCGACTCCGGGATCAACTATCGCTGTGAAGATTGTTTTAGCTGGAAAATCACGATAACAGGCGCGAAGCGTAAAACTTGCGGATTGAATATCCTGCGGCGGGATTTCGTGTGTGATGTCAACGATTTGCGCTTTCTTATTGATAGATAAAATTGCGCCCTTCATTGCTCCCGTAAAATGATCCCGTGTTCCGAAATCAGTCAGCAAAGCGATTATCATAACAAAAAAAACACCCACGAGATTCAGCAAAGTCAAAAAGGAGAAGAAAAAACCTTGCTCAACCTCGTGGACTACAACGACGTAAAATCGGCAAATTTTACGCCGAAAGTGAACGGTTATAAATTATGAATCAATCAAAAAGTTCGTAATTTATTATCTAATTTGGGTGTCGTAAGCCGATTTGATGCGAAGCTGTTGATTCTCTTTGAGCCGGATATGTTTTCCGCGCTCGACGACAACCGCGCCGACACCAAAGGCTGCGCCGACACCTGCTCCGACTGCTGCGCCGACCGGTCCACCGGCAATTGCCCCAATGACTAAACCTGTTCCGGTTGTCGCGCCGACTTTAATGCTGTCGTCTTTGACGGAACTTCTGCCTTCAACCGTTCCTTCGTCGTCAACCCGGCGGACGTTATCGCCTTTGGTCGGCAAAACTTCGAGTAAAATCGCGTTGAAATTGCTCCAGCGTTTGTCATCCAAAATAATGCGGTCAAACGATAAAAGCACTTCCGAACGACGTTTGATTCTGCCCGGTTTTTGAATTTTTGAAATTCTACCTTCGATGGTCGCACCGGCGAGTTCATACGGCGAAATAACCCGTGCAGTAAATTTATCACCGACGCGGCTTTGTTCACTGTTGATGTTATCGAGCAATTCGACAATTAATTCTGTGTCCGTCGGAATGACGACGGTATTTTCATCAGGCTTCAAATATCTGACGTTTTCCGTTTTGGTTGCCGTAGCGGTTTGTGGTGCGTTGGCTATGGTTGTCGGCGTAGTTTGCGTATCGGCAGGTATTGTCGTTTCAGTTACAGTTGTTTCGGCTACAGTAGTTTCTGCCGTGGTTGGTTCAGGGATTGTTTCTTCAATCGCCGGTTCAACCTTTGTTTTCGCCGCTAAAACGCCGCGTATTATTAAACTCGGCGGAATAGTCGCATCAAACGAGCGTTTTTCAAATCCGGTATCGTATCCTGTTTCAAAACCTTGTTGATAACCGTCGCGGTAGTCTTCGAGCGCACCGTAATCTTTATTAAAGGCACGGTCTGCGCGTGTATATTCGCTGTGTTTGGTATAGCTTTTTGCAGTATTGTCAATCACATCGCGGTAGCCGGACATATAGCCGTCCGAATAGCCGGTTCTAAAACCGCGCTGCAAGGCGATGTTTGTTTCTTGGGCTGAAACATTTTGGATTGCTAAACTCAGGAACGAAAAAGAAACTAGGGAAAGACTCAGGAAAGTTGTTAGAAAACTTTTACTTAAATTCATTATGATCTCCTTATCAAAAAACAAGAAATGTTTTGTCCGCTATGATTTATACATTATAACCTAAGAAATTACAAGAGGAAATTTTGCGGGAGATTATTTTTGAAGGTCAAAGTTTTGAAAGGAAAGAACTTCTCGCTATAAAAAAATTATAAATCGGGAGCGCGGACAGCCTGTCCGCGCTCCGACTCTTCGACTAATTAGCCTGCGGAATTTCTTCACTTTCGGGGAAAAGTTCGAGCGAAGACGAATTTATGCAGTAACGCTGTCCGGTCGGCGGCAGACCGTCGGGAAAACGTGACCTTGATGCCCGTCGCAACGGGCGCAGCGGATTTCCGTTCGTACCATTCCGAATTTTGCATCGCGTATTTCTTTGATGTGTTCGTCGTCAAACAGTTCGTAAAAACTCGCCCAACCCGTGTCTGACGTAAATTTCGATTTTGAATCGAAAAGCGGCAATCCGCATAGACGGCAGGCATAAATTCCCGCCTTTTTGTTGTCGAGCAAACTGCCGCAAAATGGTGCTTCCGTGCCTTGGTTGAGAAGAATATCATATTCTTCTTTAGTTAAACTTTGTGCTAATTGTTCGCGTTTTTCCGCACCGATTGGCTTAACATCATAACCCGATTCAGACAATTCTCTTTGTGTTTCCGGTTTCATAAAATTTTTCTTTAAATTAATAATAAAAACAATTCTACAAGTATAAACCGTTTTGGATGAAAAATTATTTCAAAAACGATTAATTATTTGAAACTTTGACTTATTTTCTATCTAAAAAGATGCACAGAATTTGAAAAGGTAAAAGGCAAAAAATGTTTTTACTTTCGCCCTTATCCTTTATCCTTTCGCCTTTACAAATTATCCCCACCAAAACGATGCGGCGATTATGCAGTAAAGACCGACCAGAGCCAAGCCTTCGAGCCAGATTGATTCGCCGTCATAAACGACAAATGCAGTAACGACGGTTGATAAAGCAAGCGCGGCGACCAATAAAGGTGATAAAGTCAACGTCAGAATCGAACCGCCTAAAACGAACGAAAGCAAAACCAAAACAGGAAACAAACCGAGCGCGACTTGCAAAGAACTGTTTAAAATTACGCTAACGGCATAATCGGCTTGATTACGCCACGTCAGTTGAATTCCGACGATGTTTTCAATGGCGTTTCCGGCAATTGCCACAATCACGAGTCCGGCAAACGCTTCAGTAATATTTAGTGCTTTCATCGCCGGTTCGAGCGCGGAAACGAACCATTCGGAAACAAAACCCGCGCCGACTCCGGCGACGGCTAAAACTCCAATCGTCAAACCCAAAGACCATTCGGGATGTTGGTCGGAATCTTCCGGGTTCGGGCTGACGGCTTTGTCGCCTTTGATGGAAAAAATTGTGCTGGCGGCGAGTAAAATGAGCAGCACAATCGCGCAAAAAATATCAAGACTGTCAACGTGCGGTTCAGCAGGCGTGTGAAGTTCCTTCGCCAGAGTCGGAATCATCAAAGCGGCAACGGCTAAAATCATCAAAGTCGCAATCATTTTGGGCGTTTCGGATTTAAAACGCTGTGTGCCGTTCTTTAATCCGCCTAAAAATAACGCCATTCCGAAAACGAGTAGTGAATTTCCCAAAATCGAACCGACTAAAGCCGCCTGAACAACCTCCGCCAAACCTGCGCGAAGGGCGAAAATACAGACAAACAGTTCCGGCAAATTTCCCAACCCCGATTGCAGAATTCCCGTTGCGCCCGGACCCAGACGGCTTCCGAGTTGTTCCGTCGCATCGCCGACAACAACCGCCAGTGAAGCCAATGCTATTGCGGTTACAAAAAATACGACGACTTGATTGACACCTGTGTAGTGTAGAATTCCGGCGATAATTGTTACCGCAATTGCCAATCCGATAATGACTTTTTCTTTCTTTTCCATAAATTTAAACGGTTTTCGGTCTGATTGAAAAATTCTACATTAGTTGCCCGGTGAATAAAAGAAATTAATGCAGAAGTTTGCGCTTAATAATATGTATGATTAAACACATATAAATATGAAACTTTATTTAAGTTTCGATAGTATTAAACAGACAAAACTTTTTTATCAAAAGTAAAAATCAAATTTTTAGGAGAATTTATAATGTTAAAACGTAAATTGTTAAGCGTCTTTGTTCTTTATGCTTTTCTGCTTCCGACGCTTGTTTTCGGACAAGCCGCCGCGCCTGCGCCGTATCAAGCACCGAAGGAAGCGATTGAGAAAATCAAAGAAGAAGGCTCGAAAAATTCGCAGGTTATGCAGACTTTGAGTTATTTAACCGATGTCATCGGCGGCAGATTGACCAATTCGCCGAATATGCGCCGTGCTAACGCTTGGACGCTCGACGAGATGAAAAAGTGGGGAATGCAAAACGCCCATCTCGAAGCGTGGGGACCGTTCGGACGCGGCTGGGAACTTAAAGATTTTAAGGCGGAAGTCGTTCAACCGCAGACGATTCCGGTGATTGCGTATCCGAAAGCGTGGTCGCCTTCGACAAAAGGCGCGGTAACCGGCGAGGTCGTCTATTTTGAAGCGAAATCCGACGCGGATTTTGCCAAATATAAAGGACAGTTAAGAAATAAAATCGTTTTGATGTCGCCGCTTCGTGAAGTCAAAGCCGAAGACAAGGCTTTTATGGTTCGTTATACCGACGCGGAACTTATGAAAATGGCGGAAGCTCCCGATCCGGCAAGCGTTCAGCGTCCGCAAAGAGCGGATCAGCCGCAAATAACACCGCAGATGTTGGAACGCTTAAAAACTATGATGACGGGTTTGAAGGCGATGAACTTTCTGCTCGACGAAGGCGCGGCGGTGATTGTTGACAGCAGTTTCAGAGGAACGGGCGGAACGCTTTTCGTTTCCGGCGCAACCGTCGCACAGCCTGTTCCTGAAAATCCGGCAGACCTTTTCAGCCGCCGCAATACTCGTATTTCTCCACAGGACAAAGCCGCCGAAGGCAAAATGCTGCCGCAGATGACGATGGCGATTGAAGATTATAACCGGCTCGTGCGAATGATAAAATTCGGCGTTAAACCATTGATGACGGTCAATATTGAAACGAAATATTATGATGATGATTTAATGGGTTACAACACGATTGCCGAAATTCCGGGAACTGACCCGAAGTTAAAGGATGAAATCGTAATGCTCGGCGGACATCTCGATTCGTGGCATTCTTCGACGGGCGCAACCGACAACGCCGCCGGTTCTGCCGTCGCAATGGAAGCCGCACGAATTATTTTAGCGGCAGGTTTGAAACCGCGCCGGACGATTCGCGTCGCGCTTTGGTCGGGCGAAGAACAAGGTTTATTTGGTTCGCGGGCTTATGTTAAAGAACATTTCGGCGAATTCAAAGGCGAAGGCGACAGCCGCGAACTCGCTAAAACTCCCGAATACGAAAAACTTTCCGCTTATTACAATCTCGACAACGGCACGGGCAAAATTCGCGGCGTTTATTTGCAGGGAAATGCGGCGGCTGCACCGATTTTCAAAACTTGGCTGATGCCTTTCGCCGATATGGGTGCGAAAACTCTGACGCTTGCCAACACGGGCGGCACGGATCATCTTTCGTTTGACGGAATCGGTCTTCCGGGTTTCCAATTTATTCAGGACGAAATCGAATACGACACGAGAACGCACCATTCAAATCAGGATAATTTCGACCGCATTCAAGCCGACGATATGAAACAAGCCTCGACAATTATGGCAGCTTTTGTTTATCAAACGGCAATGATGGACGGAAAACTTCCTCGTAAAGAAGTGAAATAGCGACAGGATTCCAGATTCCAGATTCCAGATTTAATTTGGAATCTGGAATCTGGAATCTGGAACTTGCCTAGTTTTTCAACACATCAACTTCTAAGTTTCCACCGTTTTTCATCACATATTCGGACAGATAACGCTTTAATTTTTCGCGGTTACTTTGGCGATAATCTGCATAATCCTGTCTGATTCCGGCATCTGCGCGGGCAATTAAAAGATAGGATTCGAGCAAGTCTTCATCATTTAATTTCTTTAATGCAGATAAAGCGGGGTTTAATTTTTTCGTATCTTTACTTTCTTTCACAACCGTCAAAACCGTCCGCAGAGCGTCCGCTTCTTCCGCCAAACTGTGCCGGTAAACTTTTTCGTTAGGATACGCTTTGGCAAACTCTTTGCTCAAATTCCCGTCTTTGCCGGTTTGCCAAGCGGCACGCGATAAACCGTAAGTCGTCCACGCAAAAGAGCCGTCATCGTTTTTGTCGCCCATTCCCAAAGTGATTTTTGCGTTTCCATTGCTTGATGTCGAAAAATCCACCGGGATTTCAATCTTCGGATGAGCGAGTTTTAAATCATTGGTTTGTGCATACTGAATCAACCCGCGCCACGCCGAACTGTTGTAAGGTTCAGCAACTACCGCATCGAGATATTTATCAACCGCGCCTTTTTTATTGCCGCTCAAAGCCAATCCGTCAGCCCAGTAACGATGCGCCGTTTCACGATTCGGGTCGAGCGCGATTGCTTTGGCAAACCAGATTCCGGCTTTTTCATAGTCTTTCAGCGCGTAGTAGGAATTTCCCGTGTAAAGCGCGGCTTCATAGTGCGTCGGGTCAAGATTCGCAGCTTTTTCGTATTTGTCAGCGGCTTTTTTGAAATCGCCTGCCGCAAACGCCTTAAACGCTTCTTCCTGCGCGGCTTGCGATTGCGGATTGTCCGATTGGTTTTTATCGCCGCCGTCCGCTTTGATCGAAGAAATTATCAAATCAATTTCAGGAACTTGAACGCCGAGTTCTTTGGCTTTTACAAAAGCATTGCGAGCCTTGAGCCGCATTTGTTTCCACTGTGCTTTGTCTTTTATCGAATTTTGAAGTTGCCACGCCGCCAAACCGAGTCCGAAAAAAATATCTTTATCGGCACGTTTATCGGCGGCGAGTTTTTCAAGTAAAGGCACGGCTTCGGCATATTTTTTTTCATCAACAAGACTAATCGCGCGGTCGCGCTTCGAATTGAAATTATCCGGTTTTTGCGCTAAAAGTATCGTGGTGCTGAAAATCAGCGTCAGAAATATTATAGAAACTGAAACAATTTTTTGCCTTTGAGTTGCTGTTTGCATAAACTTTAATTCCTCTTTTTGTATTAAATTTCGACGTAAATGGCGATTTCAATTTTAGGTAACAGTTCAAATCCTGTCAATGATTTTTTGGACGAAACGAAATTTGCCGAAACCCTTTTTTCATTCATCCTTGAAAGTTTTTGGGATTTGCTCCAATCAAATGAATAAAAATCCCGACTCTTTAATTTTATGGATTTCCCAAAATAATAGCCTTATTCATATAATGCAGAGAGAAACATTTATGATTTGCCGAATGACGTGATAAATTACACTAATTTGTAACAGCAAAGTGAAAAATGAAATTCAATAAATCAAAGATAATTCTTACAATTATGTTTCTCAGCATAAATTTATTCGCTCAGTCTTCCTCTGACTTTCCCGGTATCAAATTGCGCTCCCGAAGTTCAGCAAATACTATAAACGCGCCCGTTCGATTAGAAAAATTGCCGTTGACGACAATGACCGGCTTTATGTTTTGCTTGGCGGGCTTGTTTTGGTCTGTGAAAATGCGGCGAGCGAATTCTCAAAAATTATCCATTTCGCGCCGAATCCGATTCAGGATTTTGCTTTCCACAGCGACGGCGGCAAAATTTATCTCGTCAACGACGGCAAAGGCGAATATCTGATGCAGATAAACGAAGCGGGAAAAACCGTGCGCCGCATCAACAATTTTCACTCAAACGCCGCCGATGCTTCGATGTCGCCGCGTTCCTTCGGTTTAGCGGCGATTCGTTTCACGGTTGACGGTGCGGGCAATATTTTTTCCGTTTACGCGCTCGGCGATGTCGGAAGCTATCAACTTTCTTTCAATACGGAAGATTTTATGATTTTCCGCTTTACGCCCGAAGGCAAATATGTCAACAAATTCGTCCAAACAATGAATTCCGTCGGCATCGCGGTTGATAATCAAAGCCGCATTTACGTTTCAAATAACGATTCGGTTGAAATCTATTCCGACACCGGAGAACAACTTTCCGCCTTTTTCTTTTCCGGCGATGTGGACGCATTCGCGCTCGACAAGGAAAACAATATTTATATTTTATCGAAGGATAAACTTCTCAAACGAAAGGCTTTTCAGCAGGATACAGACTGAACAATTTAATTTTTTTTATAAATCAAGTTCCAAATAAAGTGTTTCGCCGTAAGGATTTTGATAATAAGCCGGAATTTGCCGAAAACCGTGAGATTCGTAAAGTTTGACGGCTTTGTTCATTTTGTCCGGCAAGGTGTCGAGCCGCATTTTTTGATAACCGATCAGACGCGCTTCTGCAATCAGTTTTTCGATGAGTTTATTGCCCAAACCCGAACCACGAAATTCATCGCGCAGGTAAAGCCGTTTCATTTCGCAAATGTTTTCTTCCAACTTTCGCAGTACGATACAACCGGCAATTTTGCCGTCAACCGAAGCGATAAAAAGTCTTCCGCTTGGTTTTGCATATTTTCCGGGCAAATTTGCGAGTTCCGCTTCAAAACCCTGAAAACAAATATCGAGTCCAAGCCATTTTTCATATTCGCGGAAAAGTTTTTTCGTTTCTTCGATTTGCTCCGGTGTTTCAGTTTGTAAAATTTCGATCATACAAATCCGAGTTTTTGCAGTTTTTCCATCGTAATACTTTCCGTTTTCGTTTCCGTTTTGCCGTAAAGCATTATTCTTTCGACATATTTGGCGATTACGTCAACTTCCAGATTAACTTCGTCGCCGTTTTGCAGATTTGAAAGATTTGTCAATTTCCAAGTTTTCGGAATGACCGCAATCTCGAAAAAATCATCGGTCAAATTTGCAATCGTCAACGAAATTCCTTCGACGGAAATCGAACCTTTGTAAACCAAATACTGCAAAATATCTTTCTGAAAACCAATGCGAACCGTCCAAAAATTGCCGTTCTGAACGGCTTGCAAAAATTTGCCTTTATTATCAACGTGACCTTGAACAATGTGTCCGCCAAGCCGTGTCGAAGGCGTAACAGCACGTTCGAGATTGACTTTCGAGCCGATTTTTAAATTGCCGAGCGTCGAACATGCTAAAGTTTCGCCCGAAACATCCGCCGAGAACTCGTTCGATTTGATATTCAAAGCCGTCAAACAAACGCCGTTGACGGCAATCGAATCACCTTCGTCGGTTTTGTCCGTAACGATTTTCGCGGCGATTTTCAGTTTTGCACCGCCAGCGTGTTTTTCGAGCGCGGCAATTTTTCCCAATTCTTCAATAATTCCTGTAAACATAAAACTTTACTTTATTTATTTGCCTAACCTGTTTGTTTGCAATAACTTGCAATCTGTTTTGAGATACATAAAAATCTTTATGTATCCAGTTATGTAGCCGGTTGCTGCAAATCTAACACTTTTAGACTGCTTTTGCTTTTCTTTTCTGCATTTGTTTTGCCGCGTCTTTTTTACTTGATTCGGACGGATGCGCGTATCTCATTACTTCGTCAAGTGATGAATGTCCGAGCATCGAAGCCAAAGTTAAAAGGTCAACTCCATTTTCTAAAACTCTTGTGGCAAATGTATGACGGCAATCATACAGCCGAAATTTTAATCTTGCCCGCTTTATTGCAGTTTGGTGTTGATCGTTTAATTGATTGGTTGCGTCCGCGCCGTCTTTTTCGCCTTTCGGAAAAAGATAAATGCCTGTAAATCTGTCAATTCTCGATTTCAAAATCCGTGATGTCCGCTCCGACAACCAAACCTTTCGATTTGATGATTTTGTTTTACTTCCGACGACTCGCAAAAAGCCTTGTTCGAGATTTACATTTTGCCGCTTTAGTTCGTAAACCTCACTCGGACGCATCCCGGTTGAAAGCATCAAAGTTGCCAAGTCTTGAAGCGGTTGCGGGCAAGCCATCAAATAAAGTTTTTCTTCGTCATCTGTTATGACGTGAAAACTTCTTTCATTCGGCGCAAGCTGTTTTATATCACGCGCGGGACTTTTATCTAAAATGTCCTTTGACACAAGCCGTTTGAAAATTGTTTTTAAGGCAATCAACTCTAAATTGATCGTATCACGGCTAATAGGTTTTTTTGTCTTTTTCGATGTTTGCCGGGAACGCCAGCGGATAAAACTTTCTACGTCTTTCGCCTCGATGCGGTCAACCTTTGTTTCTTTGAAATAATTTATCAAAGACTGGCAGGAATATTTAATGCGGACAAATGAATTCGGTTTGTTTGCGTGTTCAATTTCCGACATTTTCAAAAAGTCATCAGCGGCTTGAGTAAATGCCGGTGCTTTTTCTTTCGGTTTGAGTTTGAGCTTGCCAAGCGCAAGCTGCGTACGATACGCGCTCTCAACCGTCAAAGCATCGCGTTTGTTCGTAACCTGTGAAGATTTTTGAATCAATTCGCCGTTGAAATAAAACTTGAACCAATAGTATTTTGAGTTTGTTCGTCTGAATAATGACATTATTTTTGCTCCGTTTTATAAAATTCCAAGTTGCTTTTTTCTTCGTTCCGCTGCTTCTTTTTCCTCAATTTCTTTTCGGACTTTGTATTTTTCTTGTTTTTCTTTTAACAATCTTTCCTTATTGCCCGGCTTAGACACAAAGATTTTTGTGTTTTTCCGGTTGCGGCATTTTTCTGAGCAATATATTTGCCTCAAATCATTTGCTAAAAATATTCCAAAACAGTTGGAGCATCTTCGTAAATACTTCGCGTCAACATCTTCTACCGCTTCGATGAGCAAATCCAAGCCGTCTTTCAGCGTTTTGACTTGATATTTGCCTTTATCCGAAACGGTTACAACACTCTGATTTTCGGTCATTAAGAAAACATCAAAACCACCATTGGATTTTTGCGCGGGATCATCTTTCCAATAATTCAACTCAACAATTCCGTCAAATTTCTGTCTAAAGTAATCGTAGTGTTGATACATATCTCTTGCGCTTTGAAACCAAAGCCGGAACAACCTTTGCTTTTGAAGACACTTTTTTAAATCCGGGAACTCCTTGAACTGTTCAATCGCGGCATTCTCTAAAAACTTCGCCTTCATTTGATTCCATTCGCGTTCATATAAACCTAAATTTTGGTTTCTCAATGCGGATACCTCTTTTTCTAATGTTTGCCAAGATTTAAGAGCATTCGGCGGAGCGTAATTATAAATATCTATCAACTCATTTAACCTGTCGGATGCTCTTAAATCTCTGCTTTTAGATGATTTGCTTTTTTTCGTAAGAGTATTTTTGGATTGTTTCAGCATATATTATTACAACAAATTTTATTCTCAAAGTGCTTATTTATTGAACTATATCAAGATATATTGGATGATATCACAGTAAGATGTGATTTGTAAATACTATTACTACAGGAGAAAAAAGAATGATGATTTCTACACAGCAAGCCGGGCAAATGGTTGCCCTGAGCGTGGATCAAGCGGCGAAAATTAGCAGTTTGAGCAAACCCTTTTTACGGCTTGAAATAAAAAACGGCAATTTGCCCGTTAAACGTCCGGGAAACTCCCGGCGCGTCGTAATTATGATGTCTGATTTTATGAACTACTTAAACGGAGAAAATGATGAAGCAAAATGAAAAAAGCATCGCGCAAACGATGCTCTTGAATAACCTAACGCGGACTAAACAAACCAATTCAAAAGGAGAACTGATTTACAATGGATAATACACCAAACACACTAAAATTTCAACCGCCGACATTTACAGACGCGGAAAATATATCACGCCGCGAAATACTCGAAAAGTCGAAACTTTCGCGCTTGCCAAAATCACCGGAACGAAAATCATTCACTTACAACGACGCGCCGAAAGCGGTTGTCGTTGCCGTTTGCGCCGGATGCAATGCACGACTCGATTTAGACGATCAAATTCAACAAACATTCACGGGTTGCCGTAAATGTATTGGAATTTACTCACGGCTGGACGCGGCGTTTGATGAAAATGCAAATCGCAAGAAAAAGCAACTGCTCGCAAAAATGATCGGAGGCGCAAAATAATGACATTTCAAGCAACTTCAAATAAAATTGCCGAAGCGATTCAAGCCGAAGCTGAAAACCTTTTTACCATTCAAACCAAAATCACACACGACATTGTGTTGCGTGAAATTCTTGAGAGCTTACAGAAAATTGTTTTTCGTGAAACTGCCAAACTTGAGCCGGATCAAGAAATCACTCAAAAAATTCAAATCGTTATAACGATTCGTCAAGTCTTGGAATCGGCAACCGCTTTGAACTGCGGTCTGTGCATTCATCTCGGTTTTATTTATTCCTACAACGGCGAATACTGGCAAATAATTGACCGCGAAGAATTGAAAATCTTTCTTGCTGATTGTGCCGAAAAATTAAGTGTGGATGACATCACGGCGGATTATCATAAATTCAAAGATGAACTTTACAAGCAGTTTTTAGCCGTCGCGCATTTACCGAAACCCGAAAAAACAAATAAGGAAATTTTAATCAATTTTCAAAACAAAACCGGCGTTATAACCAAAGACGGAATAAAACTTCGTGAATTTTCCCGCGCTGATTTTTTGACTTATCAATTAAGTTTCCCTTACGACGAAGCGGCGACTTTTACCAAGTGGCAAGAATTTCTTGATGAAGTATTGCCGGAAAAAGATAAAGACGGAAATGTTATTGACGCAGGGAAATCACGGCAAAAAGTTTTAGCCGAATACATCGCTTATATTTTTACGACTTTGAAATTAGAGAAAACTTTAATTTTATTCGGAACGGGTGCAAATGGTAAATCGGTATTTTTTGAAGTGATCTATGCACTTTTGGGAGCGGAAAATATCTCAAATTACAGTCTTGAATCACTTTCCGATCAATACTACCGGGCAATGTTAGCCAACAAACTTCTTAATTATTCGTCTGAAATCTCGAACCGACTGCAAGCGGAAAAATTCAAGCAATTGACCAGCGGCGAACCGATAGAAGCAAGATTGCCTTATGGTCAACCAATGACTTTAACCAATTACGCGAAACTTGCTTTTAATACCAACGAATTGCCGAAAGATGTCGAACACACGGAAGCATTTTTCAGACGTTTTCTGATTATTCCTTTCGATGTAACTATTCCTGAAGAGAAAAGAAATCCGAATTTAGCGAATGAAATTATCGAAGCGGAATTGTCCGGCGTATTCAACTGGATACTTGAAGGCTTAAACCGACTGCTTCAACAAAATAATTTCACAAAATGCGATGCCGCTCAAAAAGCGGTTGAAACTTATCGAATCGAATCCGATTCCGTCGCAATGTTTATTGACGAATACGGCTATCAGAAATCAATTGAAAAATTTGAATCGCTCAAAGATTTATATCCAAGCTACAAAAATTTTTGTGTTGATAATGGTTTTCGCCCGGTGCATTCGAGAAATTTAGCTAAACGACTGGAAGCATTAGGCTTTGATACCGATAAGAAGTCTTTCGGCAAGGTTATTTATCTGAAAAGGTGAAAGAATAAATGTTTTTTTAGAGCGTCATCATCGTCATCATCGTCATAAATGGCAAAAGATAATGACGATGATGACGCAAATGACGATTAAAAAAAACATTTATTCTTTAAGGGAAAATATGATTCAACTCGAAAAATATCACGGCACAAAATCACGGCACACTTGCCCGGCGTGCAACTCGAAACATTGCTTTGTTCGTTACCAAGACGAACGCGGCGAATATCTGGCAAGTGATGTCGGACGCTGCAACCGTGAATCGAAATGCGGTTATCATACGGAATGGACTTGAAGAATATGCAATAAATCTTTAAGCTAAGGAAATGAATAAAGCCTTACCCGAGATAAAAGAAAGCGTAGAAGATTTGCGACAGAAAATCAAAGCCGAAAAGGACAAGCAAAAGAACAGT